>JAIXXA010000084.1 GCA_027490975.1 Rhodospirillaceae bacterium | reverse complement strand
TTCGCCCGGCGCCAGGGTCGGCAGCGATTTCGGCCCGAAGCCGCCTTCGAAGCGGAACTGTGCTTCGACCGCGTTGCGCGCGGCCGCTTGGCGCGTTGCTTCGAGTGCGGCGGGCAGCAGATCGTAGGCGACGATTTTGGCGTTCGGCAGTCGGCGTGCGAGGCCCACGGCGTAGTAGCCGTCGGCGGCACCCACGTTCAGCACCCAGTCGGGTGCGCGCGAGATCTCGGTTTCGAGGGCGGCGTGCAGATCGGCTTCGTAGATGCCGAGCAGGCGCGGGGCGCGGTCGTTGCCGCCCCAGGCATCGACCGGCGGCAGCTTCATGCCCTCGAACGGCCCGCCCAGCACCATGCCGCGCGTCTGTTCTTCGACGTAAGCGCCGAGCCGTTGGCGCAGTTCGGTGACAGCCGACATGTCGTTGCGGCCGATTTTTGCGATCCGGTAGCCGAAACCGGCCAGCACCGCGTTCAGTGAATTGCGAAGCGCACCCATCAGAGGATCGACTGGCCTGTCTTTTTCCAGTCGGCGTTGAACTGGGCGAGGCCCTTGTCGGTCAGCGGATGGTTGAAGAGCTGCTTCAGCGTGGCTGGCGGCATCGTCGCCACATGCGCGCCCATCTTGGCGGACTCGACGATGTGCACCGGGTGGCGTACCGACGCCACCAGCACTTCGGTTTTGAGATTCGGGTACTGGCGGTAGATCGTGCAGATGTCGGCGATCAGATTGAGGCCGTTGGTGCCGATATCGTCGAGCCGGCCGACAAACGGCGAAATGAAGGTCGCACCGGCCTTTGCGGCCAGCAACGCTTGGGCGGCACTGAAGCACAAGGTGACGTTGACCTGGGTGCCTTCCTTGGCAAGCGCGTAGCAGGTTTTGAGACCGTCCACCGTCAGCGGCACTTTGACCGCGACATTTTTGGCGATCTTGGCGAGCTTGCGCCCCTCTTTGAGCATCGTGTCGAAATCGTTGGCTGTCACCTCGGCGCTGACGGGGCCGGGGACAAGCGCGCAGATTTCGGCCACCACTTCGAGGAAATTGCGCCCGCTCTTGGCGATCAGCGACGGGTTGGTCGTCACGCCGTCGACAAGCCCCGTCATGGCGGCTTCGCGGATTTCCGAAACTTCGGCGGTGTCGATGAAGAATTTCATGGTTTCTTCCTGCTGGGGCTCGGGATGGCGGGCATAATTCGGCTTCTGGCGCGCAAAAACAAGCGAAGAAAAAGGGTCGTTTGATCGCGGCCGCGTGCCGTCTAAGCTTGGCGCCAGATGGAGGCGACACGCGTGGATCTGGGATTGCGGGGAAAGCGGATTCTTGTGACGGGGGCCGCACGCGGCATTGGGGCCGCGAGCGCACGCTCGTTGGCGCAAGAAGGCGCCATTGTGGGCGTGCATTTTGCCCGCGCGGCGGCTGCGGCCGCTGCCGTGGCCGCTGGCTGCGCGAGTAGCCGCAGCTTTCAGGCCGATCTTGCCGATCCGGCGGCCCCAGCTGCCTTGATATCGGCTTTTTGCGCATGGGCCGGCGGGATCGACGGGCTCGTCAACAATGCCGGCGCGGTTCCCGCCGAAGCGGCCGCGACATTCCAACTCAATTGCGCATCGCCGGTTGCCTTGATGGATTTGGCGCGCGGACAATTTGCCGAAGGCAAAGCGGCCACGATCGTCAACGTGTCTTCGATCGTGGCGGGCCGAGCGGCGTCGCCTCGGCTCGATGCCTATGCACAAGCCAAAGCCGCCCTCGAGCAGGCGTCGCGCAATCGCGCTTTGGCGTGGGCGCCTATGGGCATTCGCGTCAATTGCGTGCGGCCGGGCGTGGTCGATACCGACCTCAATGTCTGGCCCGACGATCCGGACCGTATGAAGTTCCAGGCGCGCATTGCGCGCGTGCCGATGGGGCGTGCGGCAACGCCGGACGACGTCGCTGCCGCGATCGTGTTTCTGGCGAGCGGCGCCTCGAGCTACATGACCGGTACCGTGCTCAAAATCGCGGGCGGCGAAGACTAGGGCGCTGCCGCGCGCGCCACGAAGGGGGCGACGCATTCGGCCCACAGCGCATGGCGCTCGGCCGTCGGATGGCCCACACCGCCGATACGCAAGGCCGGTTCGCGCTCGAATTCGGGACTGCGGCAATCGGCCACGACAATACCGTTGCGCTGCAGAGCCGGCACCATCCAGTCCGATGCGTCGGCAAGCAGCACCACCACCATCGTTGCTTTGGCATCGCGCGCCGTCTTCGCCATCTCGGCGAACAACGCTTCCATCGTCGGCCGCACGAAATCGCGCCTGCCGCGCAATTCGTAGCGCAGCCACGCGCGTTTGAGCTCGGTCACGATCACCGACTGCGCTTCGAGCGGCCATGGTTCGATGGGGCCGCCCGCATATTCGACGAGGCGGCCGTCCTGGAACAGCGCATGCGGCGGGACGAGATTGCGCCCTTGCGCATCGAACAGCGAGCGCACCCAGCTGAGCGACGCGACGTTGCGCTCGCGATGGTCGCCGAATAGGCCGTAGACGAAAACGCGCGGCGGATCGCCCGCGCGGGCGCGCATGCGCAGCAGCGACTGGTAGGTGCCGTAGCCGCCCACGCCGAGATTCTCGAACGCGATGTCGGGCAGTTTTTCGCCAAGCTGCCACACGAAGGTTTCGCCGTCGGCCACGCCGTAGCCCTGCGTGATCGAATCGCCGACGAAATCGACGCGTGGGCCGCGATGGGGCAGGTCGTCGCTGCGGCTGGCGCGTTGGCCGTTGGGCCAGAAGGTCATCGATACGTTGCCGGCCTCGTTGGAGGCGACAACGCCCGGCCGGTTGGTCCAGCCGAATTGCGGATGCGGCTCGGCCCAACTATTGGCGCCGCGCGCGACGAAATCGGCGGGCGTATAGCCGACCCAGCGCAGCATGGCCTCGCCCAGCGCCATCGACAAGGACGGGGCCGCACCCGCCCTTTGCACATGTTCAGAAAAGATCACACCTTCGCGGCGAAACCCCGTCGTCGCGGCATTGGCGATGTTGTTCGCCACCACCTGCATTTCGCGCATCAGCCCGGATTGCCGTGTCAGGGTCACATAGCCAGAGGCTTCCATCGCTAGCCCCCCGCCACGATCGGCAAGATGCCGTTC
>JAIXXA010000064.1 GCA_027490975.1 Rhodospirillaceae bacterium | reverse complement strand
GATGATTTTTTTGACATGTGCGGACTCGTCGGTGATGACCGACGCACGGCCGGTCTCCGAGCCCGTGCCAGAGGTGGTCGGCACGGCGACGACCGGCACCATGGCGGCCGGATCGACGCGTTTGAAATTGTCGCCGACATCCTCGAAATCCCACAAAGGCCGGGTCTGGCCCGCCATCAGCGCGATCGCCTTGGCGGCATCGAGGCCCGAGCCGCCGCCGAACGCGATCACGCCGTCGTGGCCGCCGGCTTTGAGCGCTGCAACGCCAGCCGCGACATTGCTGCCCGTGGGATTGCCGCGCACGTCGGCGAACAGGGCCGCACCCGTGGCGGCAAGCGCGGCTTGCACCATCGCATTTGCGGCAAGGCCCTTGTCGGTCACGAGCAGCGGCTTGGCGATGCCGAGGCGTTTGCACGCGGCGGGCAATTCGGCAATTCGGCCGGGGCCCGCCCAAATCGTCGTCGGATAGTTCCAATTGGCCTTCGGCGCCATTGCGGTCGTTCCCTCAGATGATTTCGAAATAGCGCTGCAGCTGCCAGTCGGTGATGGCCTTGTCGGCCTCGCGCTGTTCCCAGTCGCGGCTGGCGGCATAGTGTGCGACGAACGGTTCGCCGAACAGGTTCCTGGCCGCGTCGGACGCAGCGAGCCGTGCGGCGGCAGCTCCCAAAGTGCGCGGCAGTTTGAGCGCGTCGGGCGGGGCGATGTCGTAGGCATTGCCTGCGATGGGATCGCTCGGCTCGATGCGATGTTCGATCCCCCAAAGCCCCGAGCCGAGGGCAGCGGCAAGGGCGATATAGGGATTGATGTCGGCCGCCGCGATCCGGTATTCGACGCGCTGCGAGGATGGCCCGCCCGGAATCGCGCGCAGCGCGGTCGTGCGGTTTTCGATGCCCCAATAGCTTGCCGTCGGCGCCCAGAAGCCGGGCACAAGCCGCGTGTAGGAATTGACCGTGCACGCGATCATGGCCAGGAGTTCGGGCATCAGACGCTGCTGGCCGCCGATGAAATGGCGCATCGTCTGCGAAATGCCGTTGGGCGCGTTCGCGTCGTGGAACACGGGCTTGCCGTTTTTGTCCTGCAGCGACAGATGCAGATGGCCCGACTGGCCCGGCCAATCGTGCGACCATTTGGCCATGAAGGTCGCCATGCGGTTCTGGCGCTGCGCGAAGATCTTTGTGAAGGTCTTGAACAGCGACGCCTTGTCGGCGGCGGCAAGCACGTCGTCGTAGAGCAGGGCCGCTTCGAGCACGCCCGCCCCCGTTTCGGTGTGCAGGCCTTCGATCGGCACGTCCATCGCGCGCATCGTTTCGAGCAGGCCGTGGTAGAACTCGGCGTGCACGGAGCTGCGCAGCAGCGAATAGCCAAAAAAGCCGGGCGTGAGCGTCTTGAGGCCGCGATAGTTCTTCTCGCGCACCGACACGGGGTTCTCTTCGAACACAAAAAACTCGAACTCGGCCGCGGCTTTGGCGGCAAAACCCATGTCGGCGGCGCGGGCGACGATGCGGCGCAAGAGGCCGCGCGGGCACAGAGCTTCGGCCTTGCCCGCGAACTCGGCGAGGAACAGCAGCGTCGACGGTTCGAACGGCACGGCGCGGCACGTGTCGGGCAGCACGCGCACGGGCGCATCCGGATAGGCCGTGTGCCAGCCCGTGTAGGTGCCGTTGTCGTAGAGCTGGTCGTTCGAATCCCAGCCAAGCACGACATCGCAGAAGCCGAAGCCGGATTTGAGCACGCTCGCGAATTTCTCGCGCGACAAATACTTGCCGCGCATCACGCCATCGACGTCGAACAGGCCGACTTTGACGTTGTCGATGCTGCGTTGTTCGAGAAGGGCGGCCGCCTGTTCGGCCGTCTTGACGCTGCGGGGATTCATCGGACCATCCGGACGGAAAAGCGTTCAGGCCGCGCGGCGAAGCTCAAGCCTGCTCCAAACGTCGACGACCGCTTCCACGAGTCTGTCCATGAGCGCGTCGTCGTGGAACGGGGTTGCGGTGATGCGCAGCCGCTCGGTGCCGCGCGGCACGGTCGGGAAATTGATCGGTTGCACGTAAATGCCATGGCGCAGCAGCAATTCGTCGCTGGCCTGCTTGGCCAGCCGCGCGTCGCCGACCATGAGCGGCACGATATGCGTGACCGACGGCATGACCGGCATGCCCGCCGCCGTCAGCAGGCGCTTCAAGCGTGCGGCCCGCTCGGCGAGTTTTTCGCGCGCGACATTGTTCTGCTTGAGATGCCGAATCGAGGCGCGGGCGCCGGCTGCCACGACGGGCGGCATCGAGCTCGAGAAGATGAAGCCAGGGGCCGTGCTGCGCACCGCATCGCACAGGGCGACCGAAGCGGCGATATAACCGCCGACCACGCCGAAACCTTTGGCGAGCGTGCCTTGCACGATGTCGAGGCGCTGCTGGGCGCCGTCGCGCTCGGAAATGCCCGCACCGCGCGCGCCGTAGAGTCCGACCGCATGCACCTCGTCGAGATACGTCATCGCGTCGTATTTTTCGGCCAAATCGCAGAAAGCGTGGATCGGCGACACGTCGCCGTCCATCGAATAGACGCTTTCGAAGGCGATGAGCTTGGGTCTGCCCGGCTCGACCGATTTGAGCTGGGTTTCGAGATCGGCCGCGTCGTTGTGGCGGAAGATACGCTTCTCGGAGCCCGAATGGCGCATGCCTTCGATCATCGAGGCGTGGTTGAGCGCGTCCGACAGGATCACAAGCCCCGGCATCAAGCGGCCGAGCGCCGACAATGTCGCTTCGTTGGCGTTGTAGCCCGAGCCGAACACGAGTGCGGCGGGTTTGGCGTGCAGGTCGGCGAGCTCGCGCTCGAGCAGCACATGCTGGTGGTTGGTGCCCGAGATGTTGCGCGTCCCGCCCGCACCGGCCCCGTTGCTGTCGAGCGCCTCGTGCAT
The DNA here is from genome assembly GCA_027490975.1 of Rhodospirillaceae bacterium. GTDB lineage: Bacteria > Pseudomonadota > Alphaproteobacteria > CACIAM-22H2 > CACIAM-22H2 > Tagaea. The sequence goes on along the minus strand of JAIXXA010000064.1, from coordinate 3,676 downwards.
GGCCTTGAGCGTGTCGGGGTGCTGGCCCATGCCGAGATAGTCGTTCGAGCACCACACCACGATGTCGCGCGGGCCGTCGGGCGCATGCCACACGGCGTGCGGAAACCTGCCGCATACGCGCTCGAGTTCGGCGAACACGCGGTAGCGCCCTTCGGCCTTCAAGGCGCCGATCGCGTCGGAGAAATAGCGGTCGTAGTCGCGTCGCATGGCGGTCGGTCCTTGCGGTTCGGTTCAGTCGATGAAGCCCTTCGCCTTGGCGGCTTGCGTGCCTTCCGCAATGCCTTTGGCGAAGCGCTTGAACAGTTCGTCGATGCCCGATTCGTCGATGATCAGCGGCGGGCACACGGCCAAGCGATTGTCGAACAGCGGGCGCACCATCAGACCGTTGGCCTCGCAGGCTTTGGCGATCAGCGGCGCCACCGCCTGGCTCGGCTCGAACATGGTTTTGCTGGCTTTGTCCTTGACGAGCTGCAGCCCGCCGATGAGGCCGACACCTTTGGCTTCACCGACAATAGGTGCGTCGGCAAGTGCTTCAAGGGCTGCCTGGAATTTGGGCGCCATGCGCCGCACATGGCCCACAATGTCGCGCTCCTCGTAGATCGCAAGCGTCTCGACCGCGACCGCGGCAGGGACCGGGTGTGCCGAGTAGGTATAGCCGTGGCCGAAGGTGCCGATCTTGGCGCTGTTGGCCTGCATGGCGGCAAAGACGGGCTCCGAAATCAGCACGGCCGAAATCGGCAGATAGGCCGACGACAGCGCCTTGGCGCAGGTCAGAATGTCGGGTTCGATGCCGTAGGTCTGGCTGCCCCACATATTGCCCGTGCGTCCGAAGCCGCAGATCACCTCGTCGGCGACGAGCAGAATGCCGTATTTGCGCAAGACGGCCTGGATCTTCGGGAAATAGCCTGCCGGCGGAACGATGGCCCCGCCAGCCCCCATCACGGGCTCGGCGAACATCGCGACGATTGTTTCGGGATCTTCGGCAAGGATCAGTTTTTCGAGATTCTCGGCAAGCCGCGTCGAGTATTGCTCTTCGCTCTCGCCCGGCAGGCCGCCGCGATAGAAATGCGGCGTTTCGGCATAGGCGACGGGAAAGATCGGCAGATCGAAATCGCGTTGGTTGGCCGGCAGCTTGGTCAGCGACGCCGCAGCGATCGTCACACCGTGATAGGCCTTTTCGCGGCTCAGGATCTTTTTGCGCTTGGGCGTGCCGGCGGCGTTGGCGATGTACCAGAGGATCTTGATCGCCGTGTCGTTGGCTTCCGAACCCGAATTGGCGAAGAACACCTTCGACATCGGCACGGGGGCGATCTCTTTGAGCTTTTCGGCCAGCACGATGCCGGGCTCGTGCGATTTGCCCGCGAAGATATGGTAGAAGGGCAATTGGCGCATCTGGCGATGCGCGGCGTCGGCCAGGCGCGGCTCGTCGAAGCCGAGCGAAGCGCACCACAGGCCAGCGAGGCCCTCGATATACTCCTTGCCGCTGTCGTCGACGACATAGATGCCGCGCCCCTTGGCCATCACGAGCGGCCCGTCGGTCTCGTGCGCGCGCAGATTCGTGTAGGGGTGCACAAGGGCTGCGATGTCGCGGGCGGCAAGCGAGTTGCCGCGCGGGCGTTGGTCGTTCATTTTTTTATCCCCCTCTTGCGCGAACCTTAGCGCAGGCTGCGGGCCGTTGTCGCGCGCCGCAAAGTTCCACAAGTGTTCCTTCGCTTGCCTAATTGCGCGGCAGAATTCCATTGATTTGTGCGACCAACGCGTTACGAAGAGGACCTTGCGAATTGCAAACTTGGCACGAAAGCTGCCAAGCCAGCGGTTCGTTCCGGTGCCCGGCGAGGTCTGCCGTTGGCCGGACAAACTTTGAGCCGAATCCCCCCAACCTTGCGTTCGCGCACGGTGTTCACTGGAGGCATCATGAAAAACCAAACTCGTTTCGCGCGCCTGGCGTTGGCCGTTGCGGCCGCCGGCACGCTCGCGTTCGGCGCACTGCCGGACGCGGAAGCCAAAACCTTCCGCATGTCGGTGTCGGGCGACGCCAACACGATGGACCCGCATTCGCAGAACGCGGGCAACGTCACGCTGCTGCTGCGCCAGATCTACGAACCGCTCGTGCAGCGCGGCAAGAAGATGGAACTCGAGCCTGCCCTTGCCCTGCGCTGGACCTTGATGGAGCCGACGCGCTGGCGCTTCAATCTGCGCCCCGACGTCAAGTTCTCGAACGGCAACGCTTTCGACGCCGACGACGTCGTCTATTCGATCCAGCGCTCGCTGCACGAATTCTCGAACTACGGCATTTTCACCGACACGATCGCCGAGGCGCGCAAGATCGACGCGCTGACGGTCGACATCGTTACGAAAGTTCCCGACCCCGTGCTGATCGATAAGCTCACCTCGGTGTTCATGATGGACAAGGAGTGGAGCGAAGCCAACAACGCCACGCGGCCGCAGAACGTGCGCGGCCGCGAAGAAACCTTCACCGGCCGCAACACGATGGGGACGGGGCCCTTCGTGCAGCGCAGCCGCGAGCCCGATGTTCGCACCGTGCTGGCGCTGAACCCGACCTGGTGGAACAACGCCGCGCGCGAAGGCAACGTGACCGAAATCGTATTCCAGCCGGTCGCGTCGGCTGCGACGCGCACGGCCGCCTTGCGCTCGGGCGAGATCGACTTCGTGCTCGACCCGCCGGTGCAGGATATCGCCCAGCTTGCGGCCGCCCCCGGCCTCAAGATCGCCTCGGGTCCTGAGGTGCGCACGATCTTCATTGCTTTCGACACGAGCCGCGACGAGCTGCTCTATTCGGGCGTCAAGGGCCGCAATCCCTTCAAGGACGTGCGCGTGCGCCTGGCCATGTACCACGCGATCAACATCGACGCGATCCACACCCGCGTGATGCGCGGCCAGTCGGTCAATACGGGCGCCCTCTACCCCGACACGGTCAACGGCCACACCAAGACCTGGGACAAGCGCTATCCGTTCAACGTCGCCGAGGCGCGCAATCTGATGCGCCAAGCGGGATACCCGGACGGCTTCGAGATCACCTTCGACTGCCCGAACAACCGCTACATCAACGACGAGGCGATCTGCCAAGCGCTCGTCGCGATGTGGGCGCAGATCGGCATCAAGGCGAACCTCAACGCGATGCCGCTCGCCACGTACTTCCCCAAGATCCAGCGCGACGACACGTCGCTCTATCTGCTGGGCTGGGGTGTGCCGACGCTCGACGCGCTCTACTCGCTGCAGTCGCTGATCCGCACGCGCGACGGCCAGCCGGGCAACGGCATCTGGAACCACGGCCGGTTCTCGGATCCGGATTTCGACCGCGTAATCGACGCGGTGAAGCTCGAGACCAACGTGGCCGCGCGCAACAAGCTCATCGACGAGTTCAACAAGCTCTACCACGAGCGCGTGCCGCATCTGCCGATTCACCACCAGGTGATTCCGTGGGCGATGCGCTCGAACGTCGAGGTCGTGCACAGCCCGCTCAACCAGCTCGAAGTCAAGTGGGTCAAGGTCAACTGACCGGTCGCTTGGAAACTCCGGACGGCCGCGCGCCGTCCGGAGCCTCCTTGCCGAAGCTGCGAAGGGCCGCCTGAACCATGGTCGCTTTCATCATCCGCCGCCTGCTGCAGGCCGTTCTCGTCATGATGGCGGTCGGCTTCGTCGCGTTTTCGCTGTT
>JAIXXA010000152.1 GCA_027490975.1 Rhodospirillaceae bacterium | reverse complement strand
GAGATTTTTGTAGGGAATACCGGGACGCGGCGCGCCGTCCACCATTGGCCGGTCGAAAGCGCCGGTTAGAATCTGGCCGGGCAGCGCGCAGTTGACGAGGGCCGAAACGGTCGAGCGCACTTCGCCGAGCACGTCGTTGTGGATCATCGGGCTGCCGCCGCCGCGGGGGAGTGAAAACTCCCAGCCGGGTCCGACGGCGAACGCCGCTTTGACGATGGGGGCGGTGCGCGGATCGCGCGCGCGCGCAAGGCCGTTTTCGGCAAGCGCCAGTGCCAGCAGGCAGAAAAGGTCGGTGTCCGCCTTCCAACCCTGGCGGCGGTTCCACAGCCGGTAGCCGGCGACCGTGGGGCTGCGCCCGAGATCGATGTCGCTGTTGGCCGCAAGCAGGCGCTCGGCCGCGAGATTGAGCGAATAGGAGAGTGTCGCGAGCTGTGCGACCTGCTCGACGGTTTTGAGCGTCGGAAAATTGTCGATCTCGATGCGCGCCGTCGCGTGGAAGGGCGAGCGGCGGATCGCATAGCGCTGCACGCTCTGCGCCAACGCTGCGCGCATCGCAGGGGCCGCCCACCAAGCACCCGCCGGAATCGCCTCGATGCGCAGATCCGCGCGCTTGGCCACGGCTACGAGTGCGCGCCCGTCGAGCGCGTCGCCGCGCAGCAGGCCGATTTCGGTCTCCGCAAGATCCGGCAGCATGCCGATGGGGGCCAGCGCCACGACGAGATCGGTCGCCTCGAGCGACCAGCCGGCCACGAACCACGAGCCCATGTGCCACAGCTCGGCGAGGCGCTTGTCGATGGCGCGCAGCGCCTGTCGCGCATCGCCGGGAGACGTTTCGTCGGGCATTGGCGTGTGCGTGTTGTGCGGGCTTAGGCTTGGACGTCGATCGTGTTGCCGCGGGCCGAATTGGCCGGCGGCGGCGGCGGCGGCGCCGGATTCTGCCGCTGTTCGGCACGTTCGGCGCGCGCCGGGCTGCCGGTGTCGGGCGGCGTTACGCGCGGTGCGAACGGCGAGATCACGTTCGGGAGGGGATAAAGCTCGGCCACGGCTTAGGCGAAAAACGAGGTGCCGCCGCGGCCCCATGTGGCCGATGCGGGCGGCAGCGGGGCGGGCGACGCGGCCGTGGGATTCTGTTTGAAGCTTTCGGCTTTTCCCAAAATGTCCGACACGGTCGCGGGCGCTGCCGGCGACAGAGACTTCTTGTAGATCTCGGCCACGGGCGGCGAGACCAAAGCGGGCATCAGGGCGTAAGACATGGCCAAAGAATAGCCCATTTGGCGCACGGTCGCAAAGTCTGCAACGGGGTCAGTGCGCGGCCGACCAGTTGGGTCCCTGGCCCCAATCGACCTGCAGCTTCACCGACAGCGTGAGGCAGGGCTCGGCAGCCTTTTCCATCAAGGGCTTGACGACCGCAACGGTGCGCTCGAGGTCGGCCGGGGCAACTTCGAACAGCAATTCGTCATGGACTTGCAGCAAAAGTTTCGCCGCGAGCTTGTGCTGCAAAATCGCATCGGGGACGCGGATCATCGCGCGTTTGATGATGTCGGCCGCGCCCCCTTGGATGGGTGCGTTGATCGCAGCGCGCTCGGCAAAAGCGCGCATGGCGGGGTTCTTGGACCCGATCTCGGGCAGCCAGATGCGGCGCCCGAACAAGGTCGCCACGTAGCCGTGCTGATGCGCTTCTTTTTTGGTGCGGTCCATATAGGCGCGAATGCCGGGATAGCGTTTGAAATAGGCCTCGATGTAGGCGCGCGCTTCGCCCTGCGGCAAGCCGAGCTGGCGCGCAAGGCCGAAGGCCGAGATGCCGTAGATGATGCCGAAATTGATCGCCTTGGCGCGCCGCCGCGTTTCCTTGTCCATCTTTTCGAGCGGCACGCCGAACATTTCGGACGCGGTGGTGGCGTGGATGTCCTGGCCTTTGGCGAACGCCTCCTTGAGCGAGGCGATGTCGGCGACGTGGGCCAGCAGGCGTAGTTCGATCTGCGAATAGTCGAAGGACAGCAGCACGGTGCCGGGGGCGGGCACGAAGGCCTCGCGAATCTTGCGGCCCTCTTCGTTGCGCACCGGGATGTTCTGCAGATTGGGGTCGGACGAGGAGAGCCGCCCGGTCGAGGTCGACGCCAACGCAAAGCTCGTGTGCACGCGCCCCGTCCTGGCATCGACCGCCTCGCCGAGCGCATCGGTGTAGGTCGATTTGAGTTTCGCCAATTGCCGCCAATCGAGCACCGCTTGCGGCAGTTCGTGGCCGAGGGCCGCGAGATCGTCGAGCACGTCGGCCCCGGTTGCGTAGGCGCCGGTCTTGGTCTTGGCCGGCTGTTTGCCGTCGGGCAGGCTCAAGCCCAGCTCGTCGAACATCACTTTGCCGAGCTGCGCCGGGCTGCCGACATTAAATGGATGGCCCGCGAGCGCATGGATCTTCTTTTCAAGTTCGGCCAAGCGCAGCGCAAACTCGTTCGACAGGCGCTGCAACGCCGCGCGGTCGACGCCGATGCCCGCCGCTTCCATCGCCACGATGGGGGCGATCAGAGGCCGCTCGATCGTTTCGTAGACCGTCAGCAGCCCTTGCTCGGCAAGACGCGGCTTCAGTGCGCGATGGAGGCGCAGCGTGATGTCGGCGTCTTCGGCGGCGTAGGCAAGCGCCTTTTCGAGCGGCACTTCGGCAAACGAGATGCGCGCTTTGCCCGTACCCGTGACCTCGTCGTAGCTGATCGTCTTGTGGCCGAGATGGAGAGCTGCGAGCTCGTCCATACCGTGGCCGTGGCGCCCGCCTTCGAGCACGTAGGAGATCAGCATCGTGTCGTCGAGGCTGGCAACCTGCGTGAGGCCGCAGCCGGCAAACACATGCAGATCGTATTTGAAATTATGGCCGATCTTCAGCGTCGCCGGATCGGCGAGCAGGGGGGCCAGAATCCGCACGGCGTCTTCAAGCGCAATCTGGCCCTCGACGCGTTGCGCGCTGCCCGCAAAATCGAGCCCGCCCACAGCGGCCTGCGTGCCCGGTGCGACGTGGCCGACCGGAACGTAGCAGGCCTCGCCGGGTTCGATCGCGAGCGACACGCCGACGAGCTTGGCGTTGCGCGCATCGAGCGACGTGGTTTCGGTGTCGATGGCGCAGATGCCGGCGGTACGTGCGCGCGCCACCCACGCTTCGAGCGTGGCGGCATCGCGCACGAGCGTGTAGCTCAGTTGGAGGTCGGCGGCCGGCGCTGCTTGCGCGGGGGGCGTCGGGGCGGCGGTTTTTGGGGCCGCACCCGCGCTCGAAGTGCCGCGCGGCGCGCTTGCCAGCGCATCGAGGCGGCCGAGCAGGCTGCGGAAACCCTGCGCGCTCAGAAACGCGCGCAGCTTTTCGGGATCGGGCGTTTTGAGCGTGAGCTCGGCAAGCGGCACGGGCACGGGGGCATCGTCGCGCAGCAGCACCAGGCGGCGCGATACGCGCGCGAGCGCGGCGTTGGCGAGCAGGCTTTCGCGCCTTTTGGGCTGCTTGATCTCGCTTGCGCGCGCGAGCAGCGTTTCGAGATCGCCGTACTGGTTGATGAGCTCGGCCGCCGTTTTGACGCCGATGCCCGGCACGCCCGGCACATTGTCGGTGGAATCGCCGGCAAGGGCCTGCACGTCGACCACGCGGTCCGGCTTTACGCCGAATTTGTCGAAGACTTCGGCCTCGCCGATCGTCTTCTGCTTGATGGGATCGAGCATGGCCACGCCGGGCCGCACCAGCTGCATGAGGTCCTTGTCGGAACTCACGATGACGACGTCTTCGCCCGCCTCGCGCGCGAGCCGCGCGTAGGTGGCGATGAGGTCGTCGGCCTCGAAGCCCGGCAGTTCGAGGGCCGGCAGATCGAAGGCGCGCGTGGCTTCGCGCACGATCGCGAATTGCGGCTTGAGGTCTTCGGGCGGATCGGGGCGGTGGGCCTTGTAGTCGGGATAGAATTCGTTGCGGAAGCTGACGCGCGCGGTGTCGAACACGATCGCGATGCGGTCGCCCGCATGCGTCTCGATGAGGCGCGCCACCATGTTGCAGAAGCCCATCACCGCGCCCACGGGCGTTCCGTCGCCGCGTGTGAGCGGCGGCAGCGCGTGGTAGGCGCGGAAGATGAAGCCCGATCCGTCGACCAGGCAGAGCCGTGCGGCCATCAGTGGCCGCCGCGCGGACTGCCCGGCTTCAGCACGTATTTGCGGTCGCAATAGCCGCATTCGACGGAATCGCCCGCACCCATCGTGAGATAGACGCGCGGATGGCCAAGTGCGCCGCCGCCGCCGTCGCACGGCACGGTCGTGCTTTCGACCTCGATCGTTTCGGGGGCGTCGATGGGGCTGGCGGGCGCAGTCATGGTCGTCCTCTTCGCCGTGTTTGGGGCGGATGGCGGCGATGATACCGATTGGCGCCGCCGATGCAACGTTTCCGCCCGAGGGGGCCCGGGTTTGACCCCGGCGCAAGACCGGTGCTAGCAAACAGCCATGACCGATCACGCCAAACTGCCCGAAAACGCGATCGAGACGATCGGTTTGCGCAAAGTCTATGCGCCGCGCGGCGCCATGCCCGCGAAGGTCGCTCTCGACGGCATCGACCTTGCCGTGCCGCGCGGCGGCATTTTCGGCCTGCTCGGCCCCAACGGGGCGGGCAAATCGACGCTGATCAACATCCTGGCGGGCCTCGTCAACAAGACCGCCGGTACCGCGCGCATCTGGGACGTCGATATCGACCGCGATCCGCGCGCCTCGCGGGCCGCCATCGGCATCGTGCCGCAGGAACTCAATATCGATCCGTTTTTCACGCCGCGCGAATTGCTCGATCTGCAAGCCGGGCTCTACGGCGTGCCCGCCCCCGAACGCCGCACGATGGAAATCCTTGCCGCTGTCGGGCTCGCCGACAAGGCGGATGCCTATGCGCGCACGCTGTCGGGCGGCATGCGCCGGCGCCTGCTCGTGGCCAAAGCCCTCGTGCATACGCCGCCCGTGCTCGTGCTCGACGAGCCGACGGCGGGTGTGGACATCGAACTGCGCCAGAGCCTGTGGGCCTATGTGCGCGAGCTCAATCGCGGCGGCACCACGGTCGTGCTGACCACGCACTATCTGCAGGAAGCCGAAGAACTGTGCGACCGCATTGCGATCATCGATCGCGGGCGGCTGGTGGCGCACGACACCAAGCAAGCCCTGCTGGCCCGGCTCGACGCCAAGGAGCTGCGGATCGTCGTCGACTGCGATTTGGGCGAAGTGCCCGCGCGCCTCGTTTCGCTGGGGGTCACGCGGCTCGATGCGCGCACCTTGCAGCTGCGCTATCGGCCGAGTGCGGCGCGCGTCGAAGAACTGCTCGCGGCCGTACATGGGTGCGGCCTCGGCATCGTCGATCTTGCGACGCGCGAGAGCGATCTCGAGGATCTCTTTCTGCAGTTGGTCCGCAGGGCCAATGATGCGGCCTGACCGCGCCGTCGCTGCGGCGATGCTCGCGTTTCTGCTCGGGGCGTGCACGCCGCTTCTCAATCCGCGCGGCGCCGCCGTGCAAGCGCCCGAGATGCGCGCCGATGCGTTTGTCGTCGAGGACGGCGCCGTTCTGCCCTACCGCCATTGGCAGCCGGAAGATGCCGCCAAAACGCGTGCTGTTGTCGTCGCGTTGCACGGCTTCAACGACCATTCGCGCGCGTGGGACATGCCGGCCCAAGCGTGGGCCGCGCGCGGAATTGCCCTCTACGCCTACGACCAGCGCGGTTTCGGGCGCGCGCCCCAGCCCGGCATTTGGGCCGGCAGCGATGCGTTGGTGGCCGACCTTGCAAGCGTGCATGCGCTGGTCGCCGCCCGCCATGCGGGCCTGCCGGTTTTCGTGGCCGGCGAAAGCATGGGCGGGGCGGTCGCGATGGCGGCCGTCGCGCGCGGCGCGGTTCCGGGCGCACCCGGCGCCGTGCTTGTCGCCCCCGCCGTGCGCAGTCGGGCGAGCCTGTCGTGGTTCGAGCGCGCGGGTTTGTCGCTGCTCTATCGCACCGTGCCGGGGCTGGCGCCCCGCGTCGAGGTGCAGGGGATCGTGCCGTCCGACAATGTGCCGATGATGCGCGAGTTGGCGCGCGATCCGCTGTTCTTGAAGCGCACGCGCGTCGACGCGCTCAAAGGCCTCGTCGATCTGATGGACGAGGCGAGCGCGGTGGCGCCCAAGCTCGAAACGCCGCTGCTGATCCTGGTGGGCGCGCGCGACACGTTGGTGCCGGGCGATCCGATGGCGCAGATGCTGGCAAGCCTGCCGCCCGCCCCGCCGGCCGACCGGCAGGCCATCGAATACGCGACCGGCTACCACATGCTGCTGCGCGACCAGGCGCGCGCGCGCGTGCACGACGACGTCGCCGCCTGGATCCTCGCGCGCGTCCCGCCGCGATGAAGCCAGTCGCCGCCGTCGGCTGGGCGATGGCGGCAGCCCCTGCCGTGCTGCTGGCGGCGGGCCTGATCGACGGCAGCTACGCCGCCGCGCCGTGGCGCCTGGCCGTGCGCGAGACCGGCTTGTGGGCGATGCGCTTTGCCGTGCTCGCGTTGCTCGTCTCGCCGTTGCTGGCATTCCGGCTGTTCGCGCCGATCGAGCCGTGGCGGCGCGCCTTCGGGCTTGCAGGGGCACTCTATGCGTTTGCGCATCTGTTCTTCTGGACGCGCCAATACGGTTTCGATTGGCCGTTTCTGCTCGACGAACTTTTTCGTCTCTTTCTGGCGCTCGGCCTCGTCGCCACGCTGCTGATGGTGCCGCTGGCGGCGACCTCGAACGGCGCTGCGCGCGCGTGGCTGGGGATGAAGAATTGGCGCCAGCTGCATCTGCTGGTCTATCCGGCGGTCCTGTTGGGCTGGCTGCATTTTGCTTTGGCCGTGCGGCTCGACCGCACCGAGCTTTACGCGCAGGCGGCCGCGCTGGGCTTAGCGCTTGTGCACCGCGTCTGGCGCGGATTTGCAAAGCCGCAGGGCATGCGCTAGGTTCCGGCCCGAATTGGTGAGCGCCCGTAGCTCAGTTGGATAGAGTGTCAGCCTCCGAAGCTGAAGGTCGCGCGTTCGAGTCGCGCCGGGCGCGCCAATTTCCCTCGCCGTTCTTTTTCCGAACTCAGCGCCGCGCCTGCCAGGGGCCGAGGCCGGTTGCCGCGCGCCACGCATGCGCGATCTCGTCGCGGCGCGCGAACCACACGCCCGGCTTGCCGCACGCGTGGGCCAGAAATTTCTCGAGCCCGGCGATGCGCGCGGGCTTGCCGATGATGCGCAAATGCAGCCCCACCGAAAGCATGCGCGGCTGCACGGCACTTTCGGCGAGCAGCCGGTCGAACGCGCCGATGCAGTAGGTCGCGAAGTCGTCGGCCTGCACGAAGCCGCCATTGTTGTTGAAGCGCATGTCGTTCGTGTCGAACGAATAGGGCAGCACGATGTGCGGCTTGCCCAGCACGTCCACCGCGTAGGGCAGATCGTCGTTGTAGGCGTTCGAATCGTAGAGAAAGCCACCATGTTCGACGAGCAGGCGGCGCGTGTTGGGCGAGGTCGCCGAGCGCGTGTGCCAGCCGAGCGTGGGCGTGCCGCTCGCGGCCTGCAGGGCATCGACCGTGGCGGCGATGACGGCGCGCTCGTGGGCCTCGTCCATCGCCACATGCCGCTCCCAGCGCCAGCCATGCGCGGCGATCTCGTGCCCGTCGGCGACCGCTTCTTGCGCGAGCCACGGCGACAGCGCCACGGCGCGGCCGTTGCAGCTCATCGTCGCGCGCACGCCGTATTGGCGCAGAACCCCGCGCAAGCGCGGCCAGCCTGCGCGCGTGCCGTATTCGAAATGCGATTCCATGCACAGATCGCGCTGGCCTTCGACGCGCTCGACCGCCTCGTAGATGAATTCGTTGGCCTCGTCGCCCATGCCGCGCGACAACTCGGCCCCTTCTTCGACATTGACGACGACCGACACGGCAAGCGTGCTGCCGTTGGGCCAGTGGCGGATCGGCGAGAGGCCGGCATGGCCGCGAAAATCGCGGTCGTGTTCGGGAAGCTGCATCGGATTGGCTTTAGATCTCGGCCAGACGGCGCAAGCCCACCACGCGCTCGCAGATCAGCAGCAGCACGAGCACGAGGCCGATCAGCAGCGACGAGATCGCGGCAATGGTCGGGTCGGGCTGCTCTTCCACATAGTTGAGCATCTGGATGGGCAAGGTCTTGGTCCAGGCGTTGGTGAAGAAGATCGAGATCGCATAATTGTCCATCGAGGCGAGAAAAGCGAATATTCCCGACGTGACGAAGGCCGGGGCAAGATTGGGCAGCAGCACGCGCCCGATCGCGGCCGGATACGAGCAGCCCAGCGTGCGCGCCGCATCGACCAGCGAGAAGTCGAACAGCGTCAGGGCCGAATAGAGCGTGCGCACCACATAGGGCATGGTGATGATCACGTGCGCGATCACTAGGCTCGTCCACACGTCGCGCAGGCCTGCAAAGCGCAGACCCTGCAGCAGGGCAATGCCGAGCACCAAACCCGGCAGCATCAAGGGCGAGGTCAGGAACGCAAGGATCGCCTCGCGGCCGGCAAAACGGCCGCGCGCGAGCGCTATCGACGCCATGCCGCCCAGCAGCAGCGAAGCGGCGGTGGCGAGCAGGCCGACTTGGAACGAGACGGCCAAGGCCGCGCTCAGGCCGCGCAGATTGGCAAGCCGCTCGTACCAGCGCAGCGACCAGCCCGGCGGCGGCAGCGTGAAGATAGCGCTCGAGCCGAACGACACGATCACGGTCACGACGAGCGGCGTCATCAGGAAGATCGTGACCGCACCGGCGATCGTCCAGACGACCGCAGTCGCGCTGCGTTCGGCGAGCGTCATCGCGAATCCCCCTCGCGTCGCACGGCCCAGGTGCTGAAGGCGACGATGGCAAGGGCGAGGGCCAGCAGCACGCTTGCGGTCACGGCACCGAGCTGTTCGTTGCGCATCAGCAGGAACGAGCGGCCGACGAGCGTGGCCAACGTCTGGAAGCGGTCGCCGATCAGCAGGCTCGGGATCACGTACATCGACACGGCCAGCGAAAACACGATCGATGCCCCGCTCACAATGCCGGGCATCGCCAGCGGCAGTGCGACTTTGAAAAAGCGGTAGAGGGGCGAGGCGCCGAGTGTCGCGGCCGCATCCTGGATGTTCGGATCGACGAGTTTCAGAACCGAATAGATCGGCAGGATCATGAACGGCAAAAAGAGATTGGCCGCACCGATGATGAGCCCCGTTTCGGTGAACAGCAGCAGTTTCGGCGAGTCCCACACGCCGATGCCCACCAGAAAATTGGCGACGATGCCGTCGCGCCGCAGCACGATCTGCCAGGCAAACGCCTTCACGACCACGCCCACCGACAAAGGCAGGATGATCGCGACGAGCAGCGCCACCTGCACGAAGCCGCGCGCGCGCGACAGCGCCACGGCGGTCGGGTAGCCGATGGCAAGGCAGATCAGCGTGGTGATCGCCGCCACGCGCAGCGTGTTGCCGATAACGCGCCAGTTGAACGCATCGCTCAAAAACGAAACGTAGCCCGCGAGCGTGAATCCGTCAGGTCCGCTGAAGCTGCGCAGCAGCAGGCCCAGGACGGGCACGGCGAAGATCGCGACCATGTAGGCGAGCGCCGGCACGGCCAGGATCGCGATGCGATCCGTGCGCGCGAGCCGGCTCTTCAAGGCTGCGATCATTGCAGCGTGCCGTCGTGCGGAAAAATCAGCGTGTCGCTGTGCGACCAGGAGAGGCGCGCCGTGTCGCCGACGGCAAGGTTGGGCGGGATCTGCGCAGCTTCCACGAGCAGCGTCTGCGCCTCGCCTGCGGCAAAATGCAGATGGACTTTCGAGCCCTGGAACACCAGTTCCGTCAGCTTCGCGTCGAGCGAATTCGAATCGGCTTCGGCGGCATTGATGCGGATGCGCTCGGGCCGGATCGCGAGCAGCACCGGCGCGCCCGCCATGAAACTCGCGGTCCCGAAGAAGCGGCCGACCGGCGTTTCGACGGCAAGCACGCCGTCGGCATTCGCCCCCGCCTTGCCGACGATGCGCGTCGAGTGGCCGACGAAGCCCAAAGCGAAAGGCGTCTTGGGGCGCAGATAGATGGCGTCCGGCCGGTCGAACTGTTCGATCGCCCCGCGGCTCATCACGGCCACGCGGTCCGACATCACGAGCGCTTCTTCCTGGTCGTGCGTGACCAGCACGGTGGTGATGCCGACGTCGCGCAGCAGCCGCTTGAGTTCGATCTGCATCGTCTCGCGCAGCTTCCGGTCGAGGGCCGAGAAGGGTTCGTCGAGCAGCAGCAATTTGGGGGCAACCGCGAGTGCCCGCGCCACCGCCACGCGCT
>JAIXXA010000153.1 GCA_027490975.1 Rhodospirillaceae bacterium | reverse complement strand
CGAGCACATGGTCGATACGGTGCTGTATTTCGAGGGCGAGCGCGGCCACCAGTTCCGCATTTTGCGCGCGGTCAAAAACCGCTTCGGCCCGACCGACGAGATCGGCGTGTTCGAAATGACAGATGCCGGCCTCTCCGAAGTGCCCAACCCGTCGGCGCTGTTCCTGGCCGAGCGGCGCGGCGAAGTTTCGGGAGCTGCCGTGTTTGCGGGCATGGAAGGCACACGGCCCGTGCTCGTCGAGATCCAGGCCCTCGTAGCGCCCAGCGCCTACGGCACGCCGCGCCGCGCCGTGATCGGCTGGGATTCCGGCCGCCTGGCGATGGTCATAGCCGTGCTGGAAACGCGCTGCGGCCTCGCCTTCGGCGGGGCGGATGTCTACCTCAACGTCGCGGGCGGCTTGCGCATCGGCGAACCGGCCGCCGACCTCGCTGTGGCGGCGGCCCTGATCTCCGCGCTCACCGACACGCCCGTGCCCGGCGAGAGCGTGGTTTTCGGCGAAATCGGCTTGTCGGGCGAAGTGCGCGCCGTGGGCCAAACCGAGGCGCGGCTCAAAGAGGCCGCCAAGCTCGGCTTTGCGCGCGCCTTGTGCCCGCCGCGCGGCAAACGCGGGGCACCGGTCGCCGGAATCGCGACCAGCGAATTGCGCCTCTTGAGCGACCTGGTCGAAGCCCTCGGCAATCCCACGCCGCGGCGCATGGCCCGGCCGGGATAAACTGGTATTCTCGCGCCGATATGCTCGATTCGTTGCCCATCAACCTGTTCGACGCGATCGTCCTCGGCGTGGTGCTGCTGTCGGCACTGGTCGCGTTGCTGCGCGGCTTCGTCAAGGAAGTGCTGAGCCTCGCCGCCTGGGCCGGGGCGGTGCTCGTGACGCTTTGGGGATTTGCGCTCGCCCGCCCCTATTTTCGCACCTTCATCGACAACCAGTTGCTCGCCGATGCGGCCACTTTGGTGGTCCTGTTCATCGTGAGCCTCGTCGTTTTTGCGATGGTCGCACACGGCACGTCGGCGCTGGTCCGCCGCTCGCAGAGCCTAACGGCGGTCGATCGCTCGCTCGGCTTCGTGTTCGGCATCTTCCGGGGCGCCATCCTGCTGGGCCTCGGCTGGCTCGCGCTTGCCTGGGCAATCCCCAGCGAAAAGCGGCCCGACTGGATTTTCGAGGCCAAGACCCGACCTGCGGTCGAGCAGGTCGCCGAGTTTCTGGTCGGCCTCGCACCGCCCGAATTCCGCGGCCAAGTGCGCACGGCAGGCGACCAGGCCCAGCGCGGCAGTGACGCCTTGCGCGCGCTGCAGCAATTGCAGCCGAATTCCCCTTCACAGCCCGCCGAAACCGGCTATAAACGCGACGAAGTACAGGGGCTGGAACAGCTGCTTGACCGCGTCCGACCCGCTGCACCGAGCCGCTAATTCCGCAGTCTTTGTGCGGTTGCGATAAAGCAGCCGTCTTGGGGGCCGTATGAACGTCTCGACCAATCCGTTTGACGACGACAAGCTCAAAGAAGAGTGCGGCATCTTCGGCATTCTCGGCCACAAGGACGCGGCAGCACTCGCGGCCCTCGGCCTCCATGCGCTGCAGCATCGCGGCCAGGAAGCGGCCGGCATCGTCGCCTTCGACGGCGCGCAGTTCCACACGCACCGCGCGGTCGGTCTGGTCGGCGACAATTTCGGCGACGAGAAGATCATCTCGGGCCTGCGCGGCGACAGCGCCATCGGGCACACGCGCTACGCCACGAGCGGCGGCACCATTCTGCGCAACATCCAGCCGCTGTTCGCCGAGTTCGAGTTCGGCGGCTTTGCGCTCGGCCACAACGGCAATCTCACGAACGCGGACGCGCTGCGCCGCGGGCTCGTCAAGCGCGGCTCGATCTTCCAGTCCACGACCGACACCGAAGTGATCATCCATCTGATGGCCCAGGCGCAGGGCGATTTCGTCACGCGCCTGATCGCGGCCTTGAACCAGGTCGAGGGCGCCTATTCGCTGACCTGCATTGCCAAGGACACGATCATCGCCGTGCGCGATCCGCGCGGCGTGCGCCCGCTCGTGCTCGGCAAGCTCGACGATGCGTGGATCTTCACGTCCGAAACCTGCGCGCTCGACATCATCGGCGCCACCTACGTGCGCGATCTTGCCGCCGGCGAGATGGTGATCCTCGACCGCACGGGCATCCGTTCGCTGATGCCCTTCCGGCCCGAGAAAAAGCGCTTCTGCGTGTTCGAGTATATCTATTTTGCGCGCCCCGACAGCGTGATGGAGGGCGTGTCGGTCTACGAAGCGCGCAAGCGCATCGGGGCCGAACTCGCGCGCGAAAGCGGTGTCGCCGCCGATCTCGTGGTGCCCGTTCCCGACAGCGGCGTGCCGGCCGGCCTCGGCTACGCGCAGCAATCCGGCATTCCGTTCGATCTCGGCATCATCCGCAACCACTATGTCGGCCGCACCTTCATCGAGCCAACGGACCACATCCGGCATTTGGGCGTGAAGCTCAAGCACAACGCCAACCGGGCTGGCCTCACCGGCAAGCGCGTGATCCTCGTCGACGATTCGATCGTGCGCGGCACCACGTCCAAAAAGATCGTCGAGATGGTGCGCCAGGCAGGGGCGACGGAAGTGCATATGCGCATCTCCTCGCCGCCGACGACGCATTCTTGCTTCTTCGGCGTCGACACGCCCGAGCG
Source organism: Rhodospirillaceae bacterium (assembly GCA_027490975.1). Classification (GTDB taxonomy): domain Bacteria; phylum Pseudomonadota; class Alphaproteobacteria; order CACIAM-22H2; family CACIAM-22H2; genus Tagaea. The sequence continues at coordinate 24,571 of JAIXXA010000153.1, read as the reverse complement.
CAGCCAGCTCCTGGCGGCGAACTACGACGTGCCGGCCATGGCCAAGCTCATCGGCGTCGACAGTCTCGCTTTCATCTCGATGGACGGGCTCTACCGCGCGATGGGCGAACGCGGGCGCGACAAGGCGAGCCCGCAATTCTGCGACGCGTGTTTCTCGGGCGAGTATCCGATCCGCTTGACCGATGTCGAGGAACGCGGCGACCGTCCCGCCCAGGCCAGCCTCTTGGAAATCGCGTGACGAACCAGCCGCGCCTCAAGGGCCGCATCGCCGTCGTCACCGGCGCTTCGCGCGGCATCGGGCGCGCGGTCGCCTTGCGCTTCGCCCAAGAGGGAGCGCATGTGGTCGCACTCGCGCGCACTGTGGGTGCGCTCGAAGAGCTCGACGACGCGATCGTTGCCGCCGGCAGTTCGGCGACGCTCGTGCCGATAGACTTGGCAGAACTCGACCGTCTCGACGCACTCGGCCCGTCGCTCTACGAACGCTTCGGCAAGGTTGACGTGTTTGTCGCCAACGCAGGCGCCTTGGGCACGCTTGGCCCCATCACGCACCAAGCGCCCGGCGAATGGGAAGACGTGATGCGCCTCAACGTGCACGCCAATTGGCGGCTCATGCGCACGCTCGAGCCGGCCTTGCGCCTGTCGGATGCAGGCCGCGCGATTTTCGTGACGTCGGGCGCTGCCAAAGCCAAGCGCGCCTATTGGGGTTCGTATGCCGTGACCAAGGCCGCCCTCGAAGCGATGGCAACGACCTGGGCGGCCGAGCTCGAAACCACCAATATCCGCGTCAATCTTCTGTCGCCGGGCCCGATCGCCACGCGCATGCGCGCGGCCGCCTTTCCGGGCGAGAACCCCGACACGTTGCGCAAGCCCGAGGACATCGCGGGCTACTTCGTCGATCTTGCTGCCCCCGACTGCACGCGCCATGGCGAGCTGGTCGAGATCGCGCCGTGAGTGCCATCGGCCCGATCGAGCTCATTCGCCTGCGCGTGCGCGATCTCGAGGCCGCCAAGACCTTCTACGGCAACACGCTGAAACTCTCGCTCGTCGCCGCCGATACGCAGATGGCAATTTTCGACACGGGCCAAGCCAAGCTCGTGCTCGAGCAAGGCACGCCCGCACCCTCGTCGGCGATCGAACTCGGCTTCACGGTCGCAAGCCTCGAAGCGGCCGTAGCGGCCGCAATCGCGGCTGAAGTCAAAATCCTGGCCGCGCCCGCGACCGAAGCGTGGGGCGGCCGCGTCGCCGCCATCGCCGATCCCGACGGCAACCGCCTGTCCTTGATCCAATATCCTTAAACGTTCCAACCGGAGTATCCGAACCATGGCACTTTCGATGTACCAAGCAAGCGTGCCCGCTTTCGTGCAGATGCTGACCGCACTCTCGAACATCCTCGACAAGGCAGCCGCCTTCGCGGCGGCCAAGAAGGTCGATCCCGCCGTGCTGCTCGCTTCGCGCCTCGCACCCGACATGTTCCCGCTCACGCGCCAGATCCAAATCGGCGCCGACTTCGCCAAGGGTCCGATGGCGCGCCTCGCGGGCCTCGAAGTGCCCAAGTACGAAGACAACGAAACCACGATCGACGCCCTCAAGGCGCGCATCGCCAAGACGCTCGACTACGTCAAAAGCTTCAAGCCCGAGCAGATCGACGGCAGCGAAGCGCGCGCGATCAATCTCACGGTCGGCGGCCAGCCGCTGACGCTGACGGGCCAGGACTATCTCGTCAATTTCGCGCTGCCGAATTTCTATTTCCACATCACGACCGCCTACGCGATCCTGCGCCACAACGGCGTGGAGATCGGCAAGCGCGACTACATGGGCCGCACGTAGGCCCTATTCGCGGCTTCGTTTGCTGTCGTAGGGGTTGTTGGAGGCGCGCATCTGCAGGCGCACGACAACCCCTTGCAGCCCGAACGTCTCGCGCAGCGAATTGACGAGATAGCGCTGGTAGTCGTCGGGCAGCGAGACGAGCTTGTTGCCGAACAGCGCAAAGGTCGGCGGGCGCTGGGCCACTTGGCGCATGAAACGCGGCCGCGGGCGCCTGCCCTCGACGATCGGCGGCGGATGCTTCTGGATCACGCCCTCGAGCCAACGGTTGAGCTTCGGCGTCGAGAGGTCGGCGTTCCAGCGGTCGTGCATTTCGATCACGGCCGCCATCAGATCGTCGAGTTTGCGGCCCTGCAATGCCGAGACAGTCGCGAAGATCACGCCTTTGATCTGCGGCAGCGAAATCTCGAGCCGGTCGCGCAGTTTGCGCAAGGCCGCCTGCGGATCGTCGACGAGATCCCATTTGTTCGCGCACACCACGACCGCACGGCCCTCTTCGGCCGCCAGGCGCGCGATCTGCAGATCCTGGTTCTCGAGCATCATCGTCGCATCGAGCACCAGCACGCAGACATGCGCCTCGCGGATGTTGCGGATCGTTTCGCCCGCCGACATTTTTTCGAGCTTCTCGTCGATGCGCGCGCGCCGACGCAGGCCCGCCGTGTCGATCAGACTGAAGCGCCGCCCGTTCCATTCGAAGGGTGTGGCGATCGAATCGCGCGTCGTCCCCGGCTCGGGGCTCGTGAGCATGCGCTCCTGCCCCAGCAGCCTGTTCACGAGAGTCGACTTGCCCACATTGGGCCGTCCCACAAGCGCCACGCGAATGTCGGGCTTCGCCCCTTCGACCGGTTCGGGTTCGGGCGCGTCGTAGTCTTCGATCGCCTCGGGCGGGGCAAGTGCGCGCATCGCCTCGTGCAGGTCGGCGAAACCTTCGCCATGCTCGGCCGAAAGCGCAATGGGCTCGCCCAGGCCGAGGCCTGCGGCTTCGGCCACACCGAAGCCCGTGCGCGCCGCACTCTCGGCCTTGTTGGCGATCACCAAAGTGGGCTTGCCGCTTTTGCGCAGCCAATTGGCGAAATGTTTGTCGTGCGGCGTGAGCCCGTCGCGCGCATCGACCACGAACAGCGCGAGATCGGCGTCGGCGACGGCGCGCTGGCTCTGCTCGGTCATGCGCGCGGCCATCGTCTTGGGGGCGGCTTCCTCGAGCCCGGCCGTGTCGTAGATCGTGAAGCGCAGGTCGCCCACGCGCCCTGCCCCTTCGCGCCGGTCGCGCGTGACGCCGGGCGTGTCGTCCACGAGGGCGCGCTTGCGCCCGATCAAACGATTGAACAGCGTGGACTTGCCGACATTCGGCCGTCCCACGATCGCCACGCGCCACGCCATTCAGTGCGGCCTTTTCATCGATAGGCGACCAGGTCGCCGTTGTCCGTCACGAGATAGACCGTGCGATTGGCGGCAACGGGCGCGACCTCGACGCCGTCGGGCGTGGAAAGCTGCTGCACCACGCGCCCGGTCGCCGCGTCGATGGCCACGGCTTTGCTGATCGAGTTGGCCACGAACACGCGCCCGCCAGCGACCACGGGAGCGGTCCAGACGATGCGCCCGCGCTTGCGTCGCTCGTCGGCAAAGCCGCCCAGCGCCGTCACCCAGACCACGCGCCCGTCGCGGCGCTGCAGGCACGCAATGTCGCCGTCCACGCCCATCACGAACACGTAGTCGCCCGCGATCCAGGGCTGGTTCAGCGAGCCGATTTCCTGCTCCCACAGCCGCGCGCCCGAGCGCATGTCGATCGCCACCGTGCGCCCCGACTGGGTCGAGACGATGGCCATGCCGCGATCGACGGCAGGCGTGCCGCGAATGTCGGCCATGCCGGAAATCTGGCCGGTGCGGATCACGCCCGAAAGCGTATCCGACCACAGAACGCGGCCGGTTTCGGCGCGCAGCGCGAACAACTCGCCCGACGAATAGCCGACCAGGACCGTGCCGCCTTCGACGACCGGGCTGCTGGCGCCGACGAAGCCTGCCGATTCCGTAATGCCGGCATGGCTCCACAGGCGGCGCCCGGTCTCGGCGTCGAGCGCAAAGGTCTGGTTGTCGACGGTCGAAACGAACACGCGCCCGCCCGCGACCGCCGGGCCCGAGCGGCCGGGTGCGGACATCTGGAAGCGCCATATCTCGCGTCCGCGCTCGACGTCGAGGGCCACGACTTGGCCGTAGCCGGTCGCGAAATAGACCCGATTGCCGGCGACAGACGCCCCGCCGCCGGAGCCGCCGCCGCTGCGGTCGCGCTGGGGTTCGCTGTCGAATGTCCAGAGCCGCGATCCGGTCGCAGCATCGATCGCCGTAAGGCGCGATTGCGCATCGACCGCAAACACCCGGCCGCCGGCGACGACCGGGGTGCCCGTCACGCGACCCGAACGGCTGTTGCCCGCACCGATCGACGACCGCCAGGCCGAGCGAAAGCCCTCGACTTGGACATTGCCGGGCGACGCCCCCGGAAGCCCCTGCGGCTGCGGCCATTCGCGCAAATCGACCGCCGCCGGCAATTCGACCTTGTGGCCGACCAAACGCTCGTCGGGTTCGAGCTTGCGGTCGATCGCCAAGACCGGCACGCGTTCGCCCGGCAGCGGGCGCTTCGGATTGCCGCCGAACCAATCGCAGCCGCTTGCCAGAATGGCGACGGCGGCCAACAGAACCCAAGTTTTGCGCTTTGTCATGGGGGGCGCCGCAGCTCAGCCGTCGAGGGCTGCCAGCATTTCGCTGGCACGCTGACGAAGCCCGGCCGGGGCCGCAAGATCGTCGGCCAATTGGCGGTAGAGTTCGGCTGCGCGCCCGCGGTCGCCCGCGCGCAGATGCGCAAGCGCTTCGATCTCGCGCGCGGCATGGCGCCACGGGCCGGTCGGCGTCTGCAGCGCTTGGACCGCACGCACGGCCTCACCCGGGCTTGCCGTATCGACCGCCAGCAGCGTTGCGATGAGCGTCGCCGCATCGCGCAGCTGCGCGTCGAACGTCGCGTCGCCGGCGATCGCGCGATACTGGGAGACGGCCTCGGCCGTATCGCCGCCCGTCGCCGCAAGCGACGCCGCCTTGAGGCGCGCCAAGGCCGCATAACCCGCCTGCCCGTCGCGCGCGATGGCGCGCAGTTCGACCATGGCGCGGGATGCGTCATCCGGCGCGAGGCGTGCCGCCTCGGCAAAGCGCAGCGCATCGGCCTCGGTACGCTTGCGCGAATAGTCCTGCCAGAGCACGTAGCCGGCCGTCGCCAGCACGATGGCGACCGCCACGGCGCCGATCAGGGGGGCAAACTTCTTCCACAGCTTCAGCGCACGCTCGCGCCGCAGATCTTCGCTGACTTCGTCAAAAACGTCGGCCACGGTGCCTCGATCCCGAAAGTTCCAAAAAGCGCGTCAAACTAGCGGTTTCCGCCGCCCGGCGCAAATCGCGTTTAGCGCTGCGCCTTGAGCGCTTCGAGCCGCTCGAACGCATGGATATAGGGCTCCATATTCACCCGCCGCTCGACCGCCGCAGCCCCGCCCATGGTGGTCAGCGACATCTCCAAGGCTTTAAGAAGAATTTCCGCACATTCGAGCGCGCCCGCATCGCACGCCTGCTCGAAGGCCAGCAGAATCTTGTCGCTGAGGCGTCGCGTATAAACCGTCATCGAGGTCCCCGTAAGAGCCCCAAGATGACGGTTCGAACGCAACCTGTCAAAGCAAGCGGATATAGCGCGCTTCGCGCCCGCGCGGCGTGACCACGTAGGACGTGCGCACCGACTGCTCGGTATCGACCGACGGCACGCCCGAGCGCCGCAGCACGGCGGCATTCACGAACACGTCCTTGCCACCGTCGTTGGCGACGACAAAGCCGTAGCCCTTTTCGGGCGAGTACCATTTGATCTTGCCTTCGACATCGACGGCACCGGCAAGGTCCACATCGTCGCGCTCGCGAAAACCGCCGCCGCCGCTGGCCCCGCGCGGCGGACGCGGACCGCGCGGACCGCCCGGCCCCGCCCCCGGGCCGCCGGCACTGCCGCCGCCCGTGCCTGCCCGCCCGTCCACCTCGTGGACGCGCATGACCTGCGGTCCTTTTTTGCCGGGACCGACTTCGCACTTGATCTTGGCACCCTCGGCCGGCGGCGGCAGACCTGCCTGCTCAAGCGCTGCGGCGTGCAAAAACACGTCGGGCGAACCGTCGGTGGGGGCAATGAAGCCGAAGCCTTTTGTGGTGTTGAACCATTTGACGACCGCTTCGATGGTCTTGGTCGGGCCGGGATTGAACGGAGGCATCTGTGAAGGGGTACTCCTGAAATTGACAACACGACAAGGCGGCACCGGCCGCCCGATCGGACGCACAAACTACTGAAAATCGCGCGCCCACGCCATGGGGGAATTGGCCGCTACAGCCGCGCCAGAAACGCCTCGGCCTCGGACACGATCGCGGCCTGGCGGTCGGCAGGCCACGCCGCCAAGGTTCGGTAGGGCATCGCCATGCGCGGATTGCCAGCAAGGCGCTGTTTCTGGCGGATCAAAAACGACCAGTAAAGATAGTTGAACGGACAGGCTTTCGGGCCCGTCTTCTGCTTCACGTCGAACGCGCAGCGGCCGCAGAAATCCGACATGCGGTCGATGTAAGCACCCGATGCGGCATAGGGTTTCGACGCCATCTTGCCGCCGTCGGCAAACACGGCCATGCCGAGCGTGTTCGGCATCTCGACCCATTCGTAGGCGTCGGCATAGACGGCCAGATACCAGCGTTCGATTTCGTGCGGTGCGATGCCGGCCAGCAAGGCGAAATTGCCGGTCACCATCAGGCGCTGGATATGGTGCGAATAGGCGTGGCGCTTGGTCTGGTCGATCGCCTGCGCAAGGCACCGCATCGGCGTTTCGCCGGTCCAGTAGAAATCCGGCAGTTTTCGCGTCGCTTCAAGCGCGTTGCTGGCCGCATAGTCCGGCATCAGGGTCCAATAGACGCCGCGCACATATTCGCGCCACCCCAAGATCTGGCGCACAAAACCTTCGACCGCATTGAGCGGCGCCGCCCCTGCCCGATACGCCGCCTCGGCCGCCGCACAGATTTCGTGCGGACTCAAAAGTCCGAGATTGAGCGGCGGCGCGATCAACGAATGGAACAGAAAGGGCGCATCGGCGCGCATCGCGTCCTGATAGTCGCCGAATTGCGGCAAGGCGTTGGCGATGAAATCGTCGAGCGCTTGCAGCGCTTGCGCGCGCGTGACCGGCCAGGCGAATTCGGCGAGCGTGCCGAAATGGTCGCCGAAACGCCGCTCGACAAGCGCCATCACCGCGCGCGTCGTGGCGTCGGGCGCAAAGCGCCGGCGAGACGGTGTTGCGACCGTTGCCGGCAGCTTCTTGCGGTTATCGGCGTCGAAATTCCAGTCGCCGCCCGCGGGGTCGTCGCCGTCCATCAGAATCGCGTGCGCGCGCCGCATCTCGCGATAGAAATGCTCCATGCGCCAGCCGCGCCGCCCCTTGGCCCAGCGCGCAAACCAGGCACGGCTCGCAAAAAATCGATCGTCGGCCAGCAACTCGACAGCACAGCCCGTCGCCTTCTGCCAGCCTTCGGCCATCTTCAGCACGCGCCATTCGCCGGGCTCGGTCGCGACGATGCGGGCGGGCCGATGGCGCTCGACCGCGCGCACGATCTCGGACGTGAGCGTGCCGGTATTCGCGGGATCGTCGAGGGCCACATAGTCGACCGTGATCCCGCGTTTGCGCAACTCGGCCGCAAAATGCCGCATCGCCGCCAGCACCAGCACGATCTTCTGCTTGTGGTGGCGAACGTAAGTCCCCTCTTCCGCCACCTCCATCATCAGCACGATGTCGTGCGCCGGATCGAGATCCGCGAGGGCCGACAGCCCCGCCGACAGCTGGTCGCCCAGCACGACGCGCAAGCTGCTCATGGCTTTGCGGCCGGGGCCGCCCGGCGGCAACGTTCGGAGCAGAATTTGACGTTGGCCCAGTCGCGTGCCCATTTTTTGCGCCACGCGAACGGCTTGCCGCACTGGACGCAGGTCTTCGACGGAAGGTCGGATTTCGAACGCATTTTCGGCATGGATTTCGGTCCACCGGCATGTGGCATGCACAAATACGTAGGGCAGTTTTGCCCCGCCGCCACCCCCTGCCTAACGCGGGCGGATCGTCGTTCGCAAGAAAACGGACATCTCGCCCGGCGGCTCGGGTCGATGGTACATCTGCTTTGCCGGTCGATTGCCGTCGCCGTCGATGCGCGCCCAAACCCCAAGCCGAATTTTTCCAAGGAGACCGACGCATGAGCTGGATCTATCTCTTCCTGGCGGGACTGTTCGAAATCGGCTGGCCGGTCGGTCTGAAAATGGCGCAAGTGCCTTCGACCCGCACTGCGGGAATCTTCGTGGCCGTGATTTTCATGGCGATCAGCGGCTTTCTGCTCTGGATGGCCCAAAGGACGATTCCGATCGGCACCGCCTATGCGGTCTGGACGGGCATCGGTGCGGCCGGAACTTTTCTGGTCGGGATTTTCTTCTACGACGATCCGGCGTCGCTCATGCGCTTCGTCGGCGTCGCGCTGATTGTCGCAGGCGTGGCGACGCTGAAGCTGGCGCATTGACGGCGGTTGCGCACGCCCCGGCGCGCCGTTCGACACGCAAAGCGACGGCGTCGCCATTGCGGCAGGACGCGTGCTAGATTCGATACATGGGCAGCATGGATCGACAACCGCCGCAAGGTGCGGCAGCCGATTGGACGGTGCCGCAGGATTGGGCGTCCTATACGCACGTCGAGCACGCGACGTGGGACCGTCTGTTCGCGCGCCAAAGCGCACAGTTGCAGGCGCGCGCGGCACCTTCGTTTCTCGCAGGCATCGACATGCTCAAATTGTCGAAGCCCGGCATTCCGGATTTCGACGAGCTCAATGCGCGCCTCGGCTCGGCCACCGGCTGGCGCGTGGTCGCCGTGCCGGGCCTTGTGCCCGACACGGTGTTTTTCGACCATCTCGCCAACCGGCGCTTTGTTGCCGGCCGTTTCATCCGGCGCCCCGACCAGTTCGACTATCTCGAAGAACCCGACATTTTCCACGACGTGTTCGGGCATGTGCCGCTGCTGGCCGACCCGATTTTCGCCGACTACATGGAGGCCTACGGCAAAGGCGGCTTGCGCGCCATGCAGCGCGGCATGGTCGAGAAATTCGCGCGGCTCTACTGGTACACGGTCGAGTTCGGCCTGATCCGCGACGGCGACCGGCTCAAAATCTACGGCGCCGGGATCGTGTCGTCGCATGCGGAGACGGCATTTGCGCTCGACGATCCCTCGCCCAACCGGATCGCGTTCGACACGCTGCGCACGATGCGCACCCCCTACCGCATCGACGATTTCCAGCAGAACTATTTTGTGATCGAGAGCCTCGCCGACCTGCTGCGCCGCACGCGCGACGTCGATTTCGCGACGCTCTACGACAAGCTTGAAACCCTGCCCGACATCGCGATCGGCGATCTATTGGAAGACGAGCAGATCTTCACGCGCGGCACGCAGAATTACGCAAATACGCGCGCTCACTCCCACTCGATCGTACCCGGCGGCTTCGACGTCACGTCGTAGACCACGCGGTTGATGCCGCGCACTTCGTTGATGATGCGCGTCGCAACCCGCGCCAGGAACGCGTGTTCGAACGGGTAGGATTCGGCCGTCATGCCGTCGGTCGAGGTCACGGCGCGCAGCGCGCACACGTAGTCGTACGAGCGCCCGTCGCCCATCACGCCGACGGTCTTGACCGGCAGGAGCACGGCAAAGGCCTGCCAGATTTCGTCGTAGAGGCCGGCTTTGCGGATCGCGTCCAAATAGACCGCGTCGGCCTTGCGCAGGATGTCGAGTTTTTCAGCCGTTATTTCGCCCGGAATGCGGATCGCGAGGCCCGGACCCGGAAACGGATGGCGGCCGACGAGGCTGTCGGGCAGGCCCAGTTCGCGGCCCAAGGCGCGTACCTCGTCTTTGAAAAGTTCGCGCAGCGGCTCGACGAGTTTCATGCGCATGCGCGCGGGCAAGCCGCCGACATTGTGGTGCGACTTGATCGTGACCGACGGCCCGCCCGTGAAGGACACGCTCTCGATGACGTCCGGGTAGAGCGTGCCTTGGGCGAGGAAATCGGCCCCGCCGACCTTTTTGGCCTCTTCCTCGAACACGTCGATGAAGGTGGCCCCGATGATTTTTCTCTTTGTTTCGGGGTCCGACACGCCGGCGAGTTTGTCGAGAAAGTCGCGCTGCGCGTTGCGGTGCACGAGCGGGATGTTGTAGTGGCCGCGGAACAGTTCGACCACTTGGTCGGCCTCGCCCATGCGCATGAGCCCGTGGTCGACGAGGATGCAGGTGAGCTGATCGCCGATCGCCTCGTGCAGCAGCACGGCCGCGACCGAAGAATCCACGCCGCCCGACAGGCCGCAGATCACGCGGCCTTTTCCGACCTGCGCGCGGATTTTTGCGACGGCTTGCTGGCGGAAGGCTGCCATCGTCCAGTCGCCGCGCAGGCCCGCAACGCCGTGCGCAAAGTTTCGCAGCAATGCGGCCCCGTGCGGCGTGTGCACGACCTCGGGATGGAACTGCACGCCGTAGAAATGCCGCTTGTCGTCGGCGATCGCGGCAAAGGGTGCGCCTTCGCTGGTCGCGACCGCGCGGAAGCCCGGCGGCAACGCGGTCACGCGGTCGCCGTGGCTCATCCAGACTTGTTCGCGCCCGCCCTTGGGCCACACGCCGTCGAACAGCGCGCAGGTGTCGTTAATCGAAAGCTCGGCGCGCCCGAATTCGCGATGGTCGCTGCTTTCGACCTTGCCGCCCAATTGCGCGCACATGGTCTGCTGGCCGTAGCAGATGCCCAGCACCGGCAAGCCCGCTTCGAACACCCATTGCGGGGCGCGCGGCGTGTGGCTTTCCGTGACCGAGGCAGGCCCGCCCGACAGGATGATGGCCTGGGCGCCGAAGCTGCGCATGCGCTCTTCGGGCGCGTTGAACGGCACCACTTCGCAATAGACGCCGCTTTCGCGCACGCGGCGCGCAATGAGCTGGGTCACTTGGCTGCCGAAATCGAGAATGAGAAGCCGGTCGCTCAAAGCATGTCCTTTCCGAAATGCGTGACGCTGTTTGCCCTAGCCGAAGCGCTGCGTGCGGACAAGCGCCTCGGCGGCAAGATCGGGCCAGCCGTAGGCCGCTTGGCGCACGCGCACGCCCCACAATTCTTCGTCGCGGTCGGCGACGTAGCTGCCGCCGAGCCGTTCGTAGAAATAGCGCGCCGGATTGTCGTGCAGCACCCACACGAACGCCTGGCCCATGCCGCGCTCGCGCAAGGCGGCAAAAGCGCCGTCGAGCAGCAGGCGCCCGATGCCTTGGTCCTGGCTGTCGGGATGCACGTAGAGCGTGAAGACCTCGCCGGGGCCGAGGCCGCTCGTCGCCTTGAGGAACGGGGCTGCCGCCGGCCTGTCTTCGATGCGCGCGCGCCCGAAGCTCGTGAGGCCGACGACGGCGCCGCGCGCGTCGAGGGCCACGAGGATCGGGCAATGCAGGCCCTTGTGGCGGATCTGGTAGGCCCACTCCGTCGTCTGCTTGTCGTACGACATGCCGGTGAGCGCACGCGGCGGCAGCAGCCCTGCATAGGTCGTGCGCCACGCATCGACATAGACGCGCGCCAAGCCCCGCGCATGGCCGAGCGTGGCGCGGTGCAGCGAGATGCTCATGCGCCCGCCTTCGCAAAAGCGGCGACGAAGAACCCGTCGGTGCCGTCGCGCGCGGGGTCGAGCTTGAGTACGGTGTCTTGCGTGGGGCATGGCGTGCCGAGGATTTCGGCCCACAAAACCGGAATCGGCAGGGCCGAAAAATCCGGATTGGCGGCAAGAAACGCATCGGCCTGGGCTTCGTTCTCTTCGGCCAGCACCGAGCAGGTCGCGTAGACCAGCCGCCCGCCCGGCTTCACGAGGCGTGCCGCACTTTCGAGAATGCGCGCTTGTTTGGCGCAGAGTTCCGCGATCTCGGGCTCGCGCAAGGTCCAGCGCGCATCGGGATTGCGCCGCCACGTGCCCGTGCCTGTGCAGGGTGCGTCGACAAGCACGCGGTCGTACGAGGCTTTGTGGCGCTTGACCCACGGGTCGCGCTCGTCTTCGAGGCCGATGCGCTCCACGTTGAAGGCCCCTGCCCGCTTGAGCCGCGTCGTGGCCCCGGCCAAGCGCTTGTTCGACACGTCGCACGCGGCGATATGGCCTTTGTTGGCCATCGTCGCGGCGATCGCGAGCGTCTTGCCGCCTGCCCCTGCGCAAAAATCGCACACGCGCATGCCGGGCTTGGCTCCCAGCAACGCCGCCACGAGCTGCGAGCCTTCGTCCTGCACTTCGACGAGGCCCGATTTGTAGGGCTCAGTCGCCATCAGGGCGGCGCGCGTTTTGGCGCGCAAGGCCCACGGCGAAAGTTTGCCCGGCACCGTTTCGATGCCGGCTTTGGCCAAAGCTTCGCGCGCGGCCTTGCGCTCGCCCTTCAGCAGGTTCACGCGCATGTCGAGCGGGGCTTCTTCGGCCATTGCCGCAAGCTCGCGGCGCAAGCCTTCGCCGAAACGCGCGGCCAAGCGCGGCATGATCCAGGCCGGCACGTTGGCGCGCACGAATTCGGGCTGGTCGGGATGCTCGATCGAACGGCCGGCAAGCGCTTCGACGGCCGCAAGCTCGCCGCGCGACAAGGGCGGAGGATCGTAGCTTTGGCCCGAGAACATGTTGATGAGGGCCGCACGCGACAGCTGGCCGACGATCGCAAGATACGCGATCGTCCAGGACCGGCCATTGGGCGAAAACAGATCGCGCGCATTGCCGTCGCGCGCGCGGGCAAGCCACCATTCGAGCTGGCTGCGATGGCGCAGGCACCCGTACACGATCGTCGCGACGGCGGCACGGTCCTTCGAGCCGATATAGCGGCGCGAGCGGAAATAGTCGTTGGCCAGGCGGTCGGCGGGCCCGCGCGTCGCACCGATCTGGTCGAGAATGTCGATCGCTGCGGCTGCCCGCCCGCCCGGCGTCATGCGCCCGAACCGCTGCCGTAGTTCGGCGCCTCGCGCACGAGCGCCACGTCGTGCACATGGCTTTCGCGCAGGCCCGCATTGGTGATGCGCACGAAGCGCGCATTGGTGGCGAGATCTTCGAGCGAGCGGCTGCCCGTATAGCCCATCGCCGCGCGCAAACCGCCGACAAGCTGGTGCACGACCGCCCCGACCGGGCCCTTGTAGGGCACGCGGCCTTCCACGCCCTCGGGCACGAGCTTGAGGCTGTCTTTGATTTCCTGCTGGAAATAGCGGTCGGCCGAGCCGCGCGCCATCGCCCCCACCGAGCCCATGCCGCGATAGGATTTGTACGAGCGGCCCTGATAGAGGAACACTTCGCCCGGCGCTTCGTCCGTGCCGGCAAACAGCGAACCGATCATCGCGCACGAGGCACCGGCTGCAAGCGCTTTGGCCAAATCGCCCGAGAATTTGATGCCGCCGTCGGCGATCACCGGCACGCCCGCCGCCTTGGCGGCTGCCACGCAATCCATCACGGCCGTCAATTGCGGCACGCCCACGCCCGCCACGATGCGCGTCGTGCAGATCGAACCGGGCCCGATGCCGACCTTGATCGCGTCGGCCCCGGCGTCGATCAGCGCCTTGGCGCCGTCGGCCGTGGCGACGTTGCCCGCGATGATCTGCGTGTAGTTGCCGAGCTTGCGGATGCGCCGCACGCTGTCGATCACGCCCTGGCTGTGGCCGTGCGCGGTATCGACCACGACGATGTCGACTTCCGCATCGAACAGGGCTTCGGCGCGCGCATCGCCGTCCGCGCCCACGCCGGTTGCGGCCGCCACGCGCAGGCGGCCCTTTTCGTCTTTCGAGGCGTTGGGGAAACGCTGCGCTTTTTCGATGTCCTTGACCGTGATGAGGCCGATGCAGCGCTAGGCCTCATCCACCACCAGCAGCTTCTCGATGCGGTGCTGGTGCAGAAGCCGCTTGGCCTCTTCCTTCGAAACGCCTTCGCTGACCGTGACGAGCCGTTCGCGCGTCATCAATTCGCGCACCGGCTGCTGCAGGTTGGACGCAAACCGCACGTCGCGATTGGTCAGCACGCCGACAAGCTTGCGGCTGCCCGGCTCGACGACCGGCAGGCCGGTGATGTGGTTGGCGGTCATCAGTTCGAGCGCGTCGGCGAGCGTCTGGTCGGGGCCGATCGTCAGCGGATCGACGACCATGCCGGACTCGAATTTTTTGACGCGCCGCACCTCCTGGGCCTGGGCGGCGATCGCCATGTTCTTGTGGATCACGCCAAGCCCGCCGGCCTGCGCCATCGCGATCGCAAGCGCGCTTTCGGTTACCGTGTCCATGGCCGAGGAAATCAGCGGAATGCCGAGTTCGATGCGGCGCGTGAGCCGCGTGCGGGTATCGACCTCGCCGGGCAGCACGGCCGAAGCGGCCGGTTCCAGCAATACGTCGTCGAACGTCAGCGCTTCGCGGATCATTGGGGCCGCCTCCGGTTCGGGGAAGTGGCGCGCATCAATACACCAACTGCTGCCGCGCGCAAAGCCCGTGCAAGGCCGCTGGAATCGCTGGGCAATTCAGCCCTTGAAGCCGGTCGATACCAGAAACAGTTCCGACGACTCCGCGCGGCTCGAGGGCGGCTTCATGCGCACCACTTTGGCGAAATGGCGCTGCGCATGTTTGATCAGCGCCTGCTCCTCCTGGCCCTGGCGGAACTTGGTCACGAAATTGCCGCCGGGGCGCAGAACCGCGACCGCAAAATCGATCGCCGCTTCCACAAGGGCGGCAATGCGCAGATGGTCGGTCTCGCGATGCCCGGTCGTGGACGGCGCCATGTCCGAGAGCACGAGATCGACTTTGCCGTCGAGCAGCTTCTCGATCATGCCCGGCGCCGAAGGATCGAGGAAATCGGCCTTCAGCACCTGCGCGCCGGCGAGCGGCGCCATTTCGAGAATGTCGAGGGCGATAACCGTGGTGCAGCCGCGCTCGACGGCCACTTGCGTCCAGCCGCCGGGGGCTGCCCCCAGATCGACGACCTTCGTCCCCGGCTTCAGGAATTTGTATTTGGCGTCGATCTCGATGAGCTTGAAGGCGGCCCGGCTGCGATAGCCCTGGTCTTTCGCCATGCCGACATAGGGATCGTTGAGCTGGCGCGAGATCCATTGCTGCTGGGCGGTCGTGCGGCCTTTGGCGGTTTTGAGCTTCACATAGAGGCGGCGCTCGGTCATGCGCGCACCCCGGCCATGAGCCCGAGCAGAATGCCTTCGCGCAAACCGCGATCGGCCACGCGCACACGCGGCACGGGCCACAGGCTGCAGATGCCTTCGAGAATGGCGCAGCCCGCAACAAGCAGATCGGCGCGCTCCGTGCCGATGCACGGGTTGCCCGCACGCGCGGCAAAATCGGCTGCGGCGAGCTTGGCCGACAGATCGCGGATCGTCGCAAGCGGCAGCAGCGATCCGTCCACGCGGTCGCGCTGGTAGCGCGGCAGCCCCATCGCCAGCGCCGACAGCGTCGTGACCGTGCCCGACGGGCCCAGCATGTCGACGCGGCCCGCCGCCACTTCCGCCGCAATGCCGTGGCGCCGTTCGAGCGGCGTCAGCGCAGCTGCCACGCGCGCGACCGTCGCGGCGTAGACGTCGGGCGCCACGCATCCCGCCCCCAGCGCTTCGCCGACCGAAACCACCCCCAGCGGCAGCGACACGAAATCGACCATCGACCAGTTGCCGCCACGGTTGGCAAGCCACATCACCTCGGTGCTGCCGCCGCCAATGTCGAACATCACGGCATGCGGCATGGCCGGATCGAGCAGCTGCGCGCAACCCGCAACGGCCAACGCCGCCTCCTCAGCCGGGCTGATGGCCTCCAGACGCAAACCCGTTTCGGCCTCGATGCGCGCGAGGAAAGCGGGCCCATTTGCCGCCCGCCGGCACGCCTCGGTCGCAACGCCGCGAAAGCCCGCGCAGCGGCTGCGCGCAAGCTTGGCGGCGCAGACCTGCAGCGCTTCAAGGGCGCGCGCCATCGCGTCGTCGCCCAGGCGGTTGTCCTGCGACAAACCTTCGCCCAGGCGCACGATGCGCGAAAACGCATCGACGACGCGAAACCCGTCGCCCGCCCGCTTGGCGATCAGCAGGCGGCAATTGTTGGTGCCGAGATCGATGGCGCCGAACAGCGCGTCGGCCGCGTCGGTGCCGGCGGACCCTGCCGCCATGCGCGCCACACGTGTTTCCGCCAAATCCTGCACGACTGCCCGCCCCGATGCTGCCCCGAAATCCCACGCGCACGCGGAACTTAGTGCCGTAAAGCAGACAAGGCTACAGGCAGCACGAAATTAGTGCAAACGCACCGAACAGCCACCATCGCGGCATTTGACCGCAACCGGGAACGGCGCTATAGAACGCGCCGGTTTTGCGACCCGGATGGGGGATCGTCTAACGGTAGGACCGCTGACTCTGACTCAGCTAGTCTAGGTTCGAATCCTAGTCCCCCAACCAACTACCCTTCCGAAGCGTTCCGAAGACTTCCGAAAAATTCGACATTCTATAAATATAACAACGTTTTACGTTCCGAATCATTCCGATCGCTTCCGGTCAAAGCCAAAGTAGCGTTTGTAGCAATCTGTGTAGCAGGCTTGAAGATAAACGCGCATTGCTACACAATCAGCACCATTCTTCGAATTTGGTGCTACACATGAGCAAGTATCTCACTGATCTTCAAGTCAAAAATGCAAAGCCGACGGCCGTCAAATACACGTTGTCGGCGGGCCAGGGCTTGACCCTTTTGGTCATGCCCGACGGAGCCAAATACTGGCGGCTGCGATACCGCTTTGGCGGAAAAGCCCGGATGATCTCTGTCGGGCGTCCTTACCCAAACACTTCGCTAAAAGCGGCGCACGCTGCCGCGGCCGAACTTCGGGCCCAGATCCTTGGCGGAACAGATCCCGCCGATCAGCGACGCCTCGAAAAACTTATCGAGCAAGAGCGCATCGCCAATACATTCGGCGAGGCTGCGGAAGCTTGGCATCGCTTCCGCAGCCTCGCCTGGGACAAGAAAACGGCCCAACAAGCACGCATTTATCTCGATAAGGACATCCTCCCAGTTCTACGCGCGCGCCCGTTGGACGCAATTCGGCCGGCCGAATTGGGGGCGTTGATCGCAGGTATCGAACGCCGAGAAGCCTTCGACATAGCAAAAAAGACGCGACAATGGCTGAAGGCTGTCTTCAGCTACGCGCGTGCGAATGGCTGGACCCAAACCGACCCGGCACGCGACCTAGCCGCCCTCGCCCGCCCCAGCCCCGAGGCGCAATCTTACGCTCATATTAGCATTGAGGAATTACCTGGCTTCTTGAAGGCTCTAGACAACTACGACGGCTCCGAACTCGTCAGAGCATGCGCTCGACTGGCAATGTGGACGGCCAACCGCCCCGGCGTGACGCGCACCCTTCGCTGGAGCGAGCTAGACCTTGATGCGGGACTATGGACAATCCAAAAAGGCCGCGAGGGGATGAAACGCCGCTATGCCCATTTGACGCCGTTGCCCAAACAAGCGGTCGCGATGCTGCGAGATATCAAAGCCCGAATGGGACACTTCGACTATGTCTTCTTCGGTCGCAATAACCCGATGCAACCTATAAGCGACGGCGCCATCGCCGGCATGTACAAGCGGATCGGGTACCATAAAAAGCAAACCACACATGGCTTTAGGCATTTGATAAGTACTGCGCTAAACGACAAGGGATACGAGCGCGATTGGATCGAGCGTCAACTTGCACACGGCGATCCCGATAAAATTCGCGGGACTTACAACAAGGCCCAATATCTGGAGCCGCGCCGAAAAATGATGCAGGACTGGGCCGATTTCCTAGATTCCCTCAGTACCAAGAAGACGTAGAATCTACCTTAGCTTACCGATCCTCATCCGGATCCGGAATGATACCGATCTCGGTGCTCACGAAACCCGGGGCAGCCCAGTATGTCGGCATCCGCACGCAATCCGCATCCTCGGACGCGCCTGGTTGCGCGTTCTCTGGCGCGCTTGGCAGGACCGGAAGCCATACGATCCGGTCCTGCATGGCGCTGCCAAAGCCATAGGTTCACAAAGGCTGTCTCACGCGTCAGTCCCAGGTCATCTCACCCTTAGCCACCTTGGACCCAATGTTGAGCGCGATGGCGAGTGGAGCGCCGGGGTAGCGGGCAGACATCGCCGCTTCCAGCTCCGCTCCATTCTTTGCTGTCTTAGCTTCCTCTTCGAACGCCAGGAGATAGTCGCGTGTGAACCCAAGTCCGGTCGCATCAATGGGAAAATCCGGCGCTTTGTGTGCAGGTACCACTGTTGCTGGGGCCCGAGCTTCCATTGCGGCAAGGGCCCGAAGCCACGGCGCCCGATCTTCGGGCTTCGGCGTGTCCGCAGTCCACACGTGTAGACCTCCCCACACCAAGGTGCTGCCGAGTATAGCCTTTATCTCGGGCACCCAGAGAAATGAAACTGCCGGAAGGTCGGGATCGGGGGTGATGATCTCGATAGATCTGCCCTCAAGGTTCAGTTTTGTATCCGTCACCGCCTCAGGAACAATGATCGAGGTGGGAGCATCCGAACCAAGCCTTTTCGACCACGCGACGACTTTCCCATTATGGGACTTATCAATGTACGCCACAGTCTCGGCTGTCGCGACTATCCGCACTTTCGGAAAAGCTGCACGAATGTGCTCAAGGCTAAAGTAATAGTCGGGGTCGCCACCCGAGACAAAGATTGTGGTCAGGTTCTTGCCGCTTGCACGGATGCGCTCCACTGTTGCAAGCCCATCACTCTTCTTGAACATGCCGTCGATGAGGATTGCATCACGCTCGCCGCTCAGAAGCACCGAGGTCTTGAAGAACCCAGGCTCATCGCTTCGAATGACTTCAACGGAGAGAGCGGACTGGGCAACGGCCGGCATCGCCACCCCAGTAGCAAACAGTACAGCAAGCGAAAGACGGAAGACGTGTCGACGAGAGATTGTCAGTGTCATTGGAGCACCCTTGAGTTTGATTGCGGAACACTGCGGGAGCCGAACCGCAGCAGAAGGCAAAAGTAGCTTCGCAGCATAATGCTCTTGTGTTAAATGCAGGCTTATTATGGAATGCATGCACCAAGTGAATTCTTGAGGTCTGATTGAAGAAACTGAACCTTGCAGCAGTGGATTTAAACCTTCTGGTGATGCTCGAGGCATTGCTGGACCTGCGCAGCGTGACCAAGGCGGCCGAGAAGGTTGGGCTGTCGCAACCGGCCGCAAGTCGGGCACTTGGTCGTCTGCGGTTGCTATTCGACGACCGAATTATGGTCCGATCCGCTGGCGGTCTTGTTCTTACGCCTTTGGCAGAGGAAATGGCGCAGGAAGTGAAGTCCGTTCTGGGCGCCGTCCGTTCTCTGTTGGAGAGGCCTGACTTCGATCCGTTGAAGGTTCGGGGGCGGTTCCGGATGGCGATGCTCGACCATCAAGCCCTTCTTGACCTTCCCCGGATTTTCCGTGCCGTTAGGCAAGCGATGCCAGGACTGGACCTGGAGGTTCGTTCCATCACGTCGGCTACGATCGGGCAACTGGAAGCAGACGACCTGGACATTGCGATCGGTTGGTTTTCTGCGGCACCTGCTGGCTTCTGGCGCAAAGGCCTTTACGTCGACGAGTTCGCTACGATGGTGCGCTGTGACCATCCGGTTCTACGCGAAGAGCTGACCGCTCGAAGCTTTGCCGCGCAGCGCCACGCCTTGGTTACGGTCTGGGACGATGACCGGGGCGGCAGCTTGGATGAGGCATTGGAACTAGAAGGACTGCGCAGGAGAATCTCCTTGAAGGTAAGCCAGTTCGCGGTATTGCCGCAGGTGATTCGCGACAGCGACCTTGTCAGCACCATGCCGCGGCAGTTGGCCGAGCTGCTTTGTTCGCCGGGGCTAACCATCGTGCGTCCGCCGCTGGACTTACCCAAGATTGAAGTGTCGCAACTTTGGAGCGAGCGCCGACATGGAGACCCAAAACATGCGTTTGTGCGCACTTTGATCAGCGACGCCCTTGCGACCGGGCGAGGTTTGGCAATCGGCACGTAAGGTGCTGTCAGACGAATGCGAACCAGTCTCCGTTACCCCAACCCCGGGTTTCGATCAGGCGGCGAGAAGGCCGCGCCACTCGGCGAGAGCGGCCGCGCGGGCCTGCTTGAAGGCGTTTCGATCTTGGAGGTGGCGCTCCGTCGGAAAGAGGTTGTGGACCGAGTGTAAGTGATCTGCCCCCTTCAGAGCGGTCCAAAAGTTAACTTAGACTGGACCCTGAAGGAGACGGAACATGGGCAAGAAGCACGGGCCTGAAGAGGTTATCGGTAAGCTGCGCGAAGCGGAGATCGTACTGGCGCAGGGCGGCACGGCGAGCGATGCGTGCCGCCGGATCGGCGTTTCCGAGCAGACGTGTTATCGCTGGCGCAAAGAGTTTGGCGGCCTAAAAACCGACCAGGCACGGCGGATGAAGGACCTCGAGAAAGAGAACCAGCGGCTCCGCCGGGCGATCTCCAACCTGACGCTGGATAAGCTCACTTTGCAGGAGGCAGCTCGGGGAAACTTCTGAGCCCCGCGCGTCGTCGGCGCTGCATCGATCGCGTGCGAAGCGAACTCTCGGTATCTGAGCGACGGATCTGCCGGGTGACCTGACCGAGTTTTTGAACCAAGCCGAATGAGAGATTACTGCATCGCGGTCAGGTCATACGCGCAGGCTAACGATGGGAAACACTGGGAAGTGACAGATTGCTAAACATTCAAAATGTATAAGGTTTCAATGTCATAAAGCTTTGTAACTCAACCTACCTTCACTTATGTACAAATCAATCACTTCATGGAGTGAGAAACTTCTTTAATTGATTATCAACAAAATGGTTAGGCTTCCAACCCTTGAAAATCTTATCAACAAGGAAGCTATCAATTGCACCGGCGGCCACTCCAGCTGCCGCACCGGCTTGCCCCGCAACTATCTCACCCAATCCAGTGAACATCGCAAAACGCAGAATTTTTGCTGGTAGTCGTTCGATTAAACTCTTTTCTAAAATTTCATTTTGATACGCCCTCAGAAGGCCCTCATCCGGATTAACACCAGCGAGCCAGTGTCTAAACTTCGTGGCTTTGGCTAGGATCGGCAGAAACTCCCGAAATCGCCCAGACGAATTTCCAATATAGGTACGAATATCACACTGACTTCCAAGATTAATCTCTTGAAAATCTGAAATTTCCTCGACCGAACGCTCTCTTGGAAATCGAAGACCTTTGATTTGGCGCTTTAATATTTCTGAGTGTCGCGGGGCAGCTACAAATTCTGCGCCGTATCTCGCTGATGCGGCGAGGAGGCCTCGGGCTTCCAATGCACCACAAGCAAGAAGTGCTGGAGTAATTTTCTCGTTTTCAGAAAGGCCAAATCTACGTTGATATGTTTTGCTCAGGTGAGCAAAGTCCAAATCTGTTTCAATAAAAAATCCTCCAGTAACTTCAATAGCTCTAAACCTAAACTCACTAGGAACCGCCTCGCTACCAACAAAGTGCGTTAAGACTTCAGTCGCGGAAAATTTGAAAAAGTCACTGTTGCGAATATCATCAAGAGCTTGCCCCGTAACGGTGCCAGCATTTGGAAAACTAAAGATGTCCGCGTTTGTTGCTTTCTTTTCGATGTTTTTCAAACGGCGCTTCGACTTCCAGTCCCTTTGCACCACATCAAAAAACAAATCCGATAAAATTGGCTTCGAAGTTTTTGGCCTACCCTTTACCCCGACCATTGTGCCTTGGAAATAGGAGTGCGTTGCAACACCACCTTTGTCATCTGTCATAGTAGCTAGAAATGTTGGGCAGAACGTGAGCGTCAACGACGGAATACTGGCAATCTCATCTAACAGTGCTCCGTTCTCTACTTGAGCTAGAGTTCTGAACCCTCCAATATCAAGTACCAAATGGACGTTCTGATAGAACAGTAAGCTTTCAGCAATTGCCCCAAGGTTCGAAATGGGATCAAATCCGAAGTGGCTACTTAGGACGACTGATTGGAACATTTTTTATCAACCTCATTTATTTAAAATTATCTCTCTGGATTTAAGAATTATGCCGGATGACTTCATAACGATTTCGGTTTTCTCAACACACGGCGAGATACTGCATTTTGGTCAAAATCGGCGCTACCGCATAAGGCCGCTCGTACCACCGGAACCAACTCAAGCTGGCGCCCGAGCCCCGGCACGCGATCGTCATGTTTTTTCGCAGCAACCAACATGTTGCGAACGTCTTTCGCGATGCGCGCGAGAAGCATGTCGTCATCCTCGCCCTGGCGCCGCAAGCTTGGCTCGGTTTCAAAGATACGGCGGGCCGTTTTCCGAACCGCCTCGGCTTCGTTCATTTTGCGGAAATCTTCGAAGACCCCGAATTTCTCGCCTTCGCGGTTGTCCCAGACCTTTTCCCGCTCGTAGCGTTCGACCGTGACCACCACTCGCCCGATAGGCCAAGTGCTGCCAAGGCACATACCACGGGGTTTGCCGCGCTTGCCGGTCTTGATCGGTTGAGCAGGGTAGCGAAGGAACATGCTCTGATTATAAGAAACATCCTGAAACCATGCAATCTCCGATATT
The DNA here is from genome assembly GCA_027490975.1 of Rhodospirillaceae bacterium. GTDB lineage: Bacteria > Pseudomonadota > Alphaproteobacteria > CACIAM-22H2 > CACIAM-22H2 > Tagaea. The sequence continues at coordinate 2,108 of JAIXXA010000153.1, read as the reverse complement.
CCAGCGGACTTTCGCGGAGGGCCTCGCCCTTGCTATTGCTTGAAACAGTGTGGTGCATGTGCTTCACAATAGAGGGGTTAAGGCAAAACATAAGGCGGGTTCAACGTGGGCGCTGAACAATCAATTCACCCGTCTGGATTTGTATGTTTACTTTCGAATGAGGCGATGCCGTCTCATTTCAAGATCGGCTCGACTACTCGAAGCCCATACGAGCGAGCTATCGAGTTATCTGATGCAACAGGAGTGCCCAAGCCATTTGAGGTCGTAGTCGCTGCATTTTGCCGCGACTGCCGAAGGCTAGAGGCTACTCTCCATCAGCGCTTTGCCTCGTTTCGCGCGGCAAGTAACCGAGAGTTTTTCCAGTTTGCCCATGCGGATCATGCCGCTGAAGAATTTGCCTCTGCGATTGCAGCGTATATTCAAGAAATTGATCCGCTAGGTATGAATAGAATTTTAGAAGCGGCAAAAGCAGAGATTGAAGAGCTTAGGCCTTCATTAGAAGATGCCCGCTCGAAAATTCACCGCTTAATGGACGAGGCACAAACAGCAATAGCGAACAGGAAAAGTGTAGAAGAGAAAATGAGAGATCTCATTCATGCACGCCCGTTGGCGGACCAAGTCGCTTATGCCTGTCTGGCTTGGTGTGAGAAACATCCAGGGATGCCCGCATTTGTGTTTTTTAAAGAACAGAACGAAATAATCAGGCGGAGGGATGAAGAGCTTGCCAAGTCTGCAAGCGGTCCATGGCCTCCTGTCAAAGATAAACCGAAGCCGCAGAAAGAAGGCGCAGCATCGCAAGCTGAATTACCGCAAAAATCACCGGTACTAAATCCTGTGACCGCCATACTTCTCGGGATAATCGGCCTGCTATTGGCCTTAAATTTTACAGGGTTCAGAATTTGAAGCGTGAGATTTGGATTGGCGCTTAAGGCGCGGCGCGTTATCCACACGCCTAGCGCACAGCGCGCGCACTGTGTCAGCGTTCAGTCATGCCCCCTGTACCCGGCCTCCACTATGCGACCGCGATGCGGACGGACTTGAAGGCGCTCATGCGCGAGGCGACGCTTTCGGCCTACGGGCACCGGATAAGCGGGCTTGTCCGGATCGCCTACGATGGGAACCATCTATCCTTCGAGACACCCGACTATCGCGGCCGCCTGTCCTACATCGGCGACTGGCCACAGCCCGTGCTCGTGCACTTGCAGCCGCTTCACAACGTCTCGCGCAAGCTACCGAGAACGGACTTCGTGCTTTTGACCTATGCAGACGGATGGTTCGGCGTCGGCCCGACGCGGCTTAGTGCCAGCATTGAAACATGATCCCAGAGAAAAGGGCCTTGGGCTTGATGCGTCTCCTAATTGCCTTGATTTCGGTCGCCTTCATGAACAGCGCCGTTGCCCAGCCCGATCAATGCCGCGCAATCGACGGCGATACATTCGTCTGCTTTGGTGAGCGCATTAGGTTGGAGAATATTGACGCGCCAGAGTTACATGCCCGATGCTCCCGCGAAATGGACGCGGCCCAGGCGGCCAAACTGTTCGCACAAACCGCGCTCGACGGAGCTACCCTGATCGAAGTTCTGGTCCACCAGCGCAGACCGCGCGATCGATACGGCCGCACCTTGGCCCATGTCCGGGTTGACGGTGCTGATCTTGGGCAATTGCTTATCGATGCCGGATTGGCCCGCTCCTATCACGGTGAGCGGCGGACTTCTTGGTGCGAGTAGGCACTCGCAAGCACATGCTCTCGGCGCAAGAGGCGCTCGAGAATTTCCAATTTTCCGGCGGATTTTAGAGGGCGGGCGGTCTACATATCACGCACGCTCGTTCACCATCCAGCCAATCTGAACGCGGCGGATGCGCCATCACCACGGGAGGCGTAAGTCCGGATGACAAAGGGGAAATGCCGAGCTGTTTAAGGCAGCGGTCTTGAAATCCCCTTAGCTTCGTTTCGTCCTGTGGCGGCTGGTGCGTTTAAGCCCGATTTATAAGGGCTTCTTGTGGCCGTTCGTCCCGTCGGGTTTCTCTGGTTCGGTCTGATACCGGGACATTAGGCTACAAATTAGGCTACAAGTTTGACGGGGCATTGTTTCCCCGGATATATGGGCT
>JAIXXA010000093.1 GCA_027490975.1 Rhodospirillaceae bacterium | reverse complement strand
GCAGCCCGACGGGCCCACGAACACGCAGAACTCGCCATGCGCGATGGCAAGGTCGATGCCGTGGATCACGTTCGTGGCGCCGAAGGATTTGCGGACGGACGACAGTTCCAGCGTGGCCATGGCTATTTCATTCCAGTGTTGGCGATGCCGGTTGTGATGTATTTCTGCAGGAAGGCGAACACGAACGTCACGGGCAGCAGCGTGAGCACCGTCATCGCCAGCAGATAGTGGGTCGCATCCAGCATCTCGCCCTTGAACGACGACAGGCCGAGCTGCAGCGTGAACGTCTCGGAGCGCGACAGCACCACGAGCGGCCACAGAAAATCGTTCCAGCGCCAGATGATCGACAGGATCGCCAGAACCGCGATCGCGGGCAGTGCAAGCGGCAGCACGATCTTGTAGTAGATCTTCCATTCCGAGGCCGAATCCATGCGCGCGGCTTCGATGAGTTCGTCGGGGATCGTGAGCATGTATTGGCGCAGCAGGAACACGCCCGTGGGGGTGGCTGCCCCCGGGATGATCACGCCCCACAGCGAATCGAGCATGCCGAAATTCTTCACCACGATGAACAAGGGCACGAGGATGACGGTGGCGGGCATCAGCAAGGTCGCCACGATCAGCAGCATGAACACGTCGCGCCCGGCGAACCGGTATTTGGCCAATGCGAACGCCGCCATCGAACTGATCGCAAGCGTCATCAGCGTGGCTACGACCGTGACGAACACCGAGTTGCCGAAATAGAGCCCGAAGCGGAAGGTGCCTGCCGCCCCGCCGCCGAGCGTGGGCTCGCTGTAGTTTTCGAAGCGCGCGCGCACGGTCTCGTGCGGCCGGGTATCGCGCCGCGGCACCTGGAACGTCTCGTCGGGCTTGGCGGGATCGGCAAGCACCACATTGGCGCCCGACAGGCGCAGCTGTGCGAAAACACGGGTCGTGCCGTCGGGTGCGGTCCATTCGACGAGGTTGACGGGCCGCGAACTGCCCGGCAGCACGGCCGTGACCTGCTCGTAGGGCAGAAAGCGCGGGTCGCTCTCGATCAAAGCGCGCTGCGATTTGAACGACGACACGAACAGCCACACGACGGGCGCGAGGATCAGCAGCACGCCCAACACGAGATAGGCATAGGCCAGAATGTCGGTCCAGCCGACGCGGCCCGGATTGCGCGTGCGCGTGAGAAAAGCGATTGCGCGTTCCATGTCAGGCCCCTGCCTTTCGCCGCGTAAGCGCAAGCTGCACCAAAGTCAGCACCAGAATGACGCCGGCCAGCAGCACCGAGGCCGCCGCCGCCACGCCGTAGAGCTTGGCGTCGCTCACAAACGCGGATTCGTAGATTTCCTGGATTACCATGCGCGTGGCCGTGCCGGGGCCGCCGCCGGTCAGCACATAGACCTCGTCGAAAATCTGGAACGCGCGGATCAGCGACAGGACCAGCACCACGAGCAGCGTGGGCATCAAGAGCGGCACCGTGATGCGCACGAAGGCGCGCCATTTGGGCGTGCCGTCCATCTCGGCCGCCTCGTAAAGATCGCGCGGGATCGCCTGCAGGCCTGCGAGCAGGATCAGCATGAAGAATCCGAGATGCGACCAAGTATAGACGAACACGACCCAGAAGAACGGCCACGACGAATTGGCGTCGGCCAGCCAGTTGATCGGCCGCCAAGCTTGTGTGGCGACGCTTGCGCGCACGTCCCAGGCGAAAACGAGCCACGCCGCAGCACCTGCGCACAAGACAAGCGCCGGGATCGCCCACGCACCCTTCGCGCGCAGCGCCCACAAGCGGCGCGCGATCGCGGCCGCGACGACGAGGGCGGCGATCTTGGCGGCCATTTCGAGCGGCCCCCAGGCCGCGAGCGCATTGCGCGTTTCGGCGATCTCCGCCATCAGCGCATTCAGAATGCCGCGCCGCTTCAAGACCCAATCCCACACCACCGCGACCACGACCGGCGACAGCATGACGGGATAGAAGAACAACGCGCGCCAGAAGCCGCGCGCGCGGATCTCGCGGTTGAGCACGATCGCGGTCGCAAGCGCCACCGCCGTCATGATCGGCACCTGGATCACCGCGAACAGCAGCGTGTTCCACATGCCTGTCCAGAAGCCGAAACCCGAGACGGGGCAGCTCTTGGGCACGAAGATCGACTCGCAGGCGAGCAAGGCTTCGTAGTTGCGCAAACCGACGAAGGGCCGGTCGGCGAGGATCGTGGAAGCGCCGCCGGTAAAGGAGATGTAGATGTTCAGCAGCGCGGGCAGAAAGCTGAACAGCCCGAAGATCGCCATCGTCGGCAACAGAAACACGTAAGGCAGGCCGCGCAAGCCAAGTTTCGTTTGCAGCCAGCGCATCGGCGGTTCGAACGCCGCCAGAAGCGGCGTTACGACCCAACGCATGGCGGGCCCGCCGTCGGTCGTGTCGACGACCGCAGACGGGCCCGGTTCGGCGTTTGCACCCATCGGGGCGGTTTAGTTCCCGATCGCTTGGGAAACCTCTTCGTTGATCTTGCGGTAGGCCTCGTCGAGCGTGAGCGTGCCGGTGATCGCCTGCGAGATCTGGTTCACGGTCGCGTTGAAGACCGCGACGTTGCGCTCGTAGCCCTGCAGCTGGTGCGCTTGGGCGGGCACCTTGTCGTAGTTGGCCGTGAACGCCTTGAGGGCCGCAATGGCGGCGGGCGACACGTCCTTGCCGTAGTCGAGGCCGCGTGCGGCAAGGCCCTTGTGCGCCGGGATCTGGAGCGTGCGCTCGTAGTATTCCTTGAGCACGGGCTCGGACGCCATGAACTCCATCACGCGCGCCACGGCCTGCGGGTTGCGGGTCCCTTTGAAGCCGACCATCGCCGCACCGCCGGGCATGGCAGCACAAGCGGCCGGGCCGCAAGGCTGCGGGATCGCAACCCAGTCGAAGCGGTCGCCGATCGTTTCCGAATAGCGCTGGATCATCCACGAACCCGCGACGTGCATGACCGTGTCGCGGTTGATGAACTGGTCGGCCCCGTTGCGCCAGCGCGCGCCCGACGCCCCCGGCCAGATTTCCTTCATGAGGCCTTCGCGATGCCAGCGCACCATGCGCTCGGAAAAGGCCTTGAAGCCGTCGTCGATGAGGGCCGGGCGGCCGTTGGCGTCGAAATACTTGGCGCCGTACGACATGGCCGGGCCCGCGAAGCGATGGCCCGAGCGGTCCATCTCGATGCCCGAATAGACGTTGAGCTTCTGCTGCACCTGCTTGATCGCCGCCGCCCAATCGTCCCACGTGGCGCCGGCGGGCGGCACGGCCACGCCGGCTTCGGCGAACATCGTCTTGTTGACGAACGGCCCGGTGACGGTGAGCTGCGTCAAGAAGCCGTAGATGCCCTTGTCGTTGCTGCCCACGCGCATCCAGTTCAGCGTCTGCGCGAAATTCTCTTCCCAGTAGGCCGCGTTCACGAGCGGGCGCAGATCGAGATAGTATTTGTTGAGGCCCGCAAGATTGGTTACGCGCGCCATGTCGGGCCCCTGGCCCGCCTGCAGGCGCGTCTCAAGCTGTTCGCGCACCACGTTGAAGCCGACCTTGTCGACGACGACCTTAATCGTGGGATTGGCGCGCTCGAACCGGTCGAGCAGTTCGCGCGACACTTCGCACTCGTTGGCGTCGGCGTAGCACATGTAGCGAAGTTCGACGGGCGCTTGGGCGAAGCCCGAAACGGCGGTCAGAGTCGAAGCGGCAAAGGCGGCCGCACCTGCCAGTTTACGCATGGTTTTCCTCCCCTATTGAAACCGGACCGGCGCTTGGCGCCGGTTTTTCTTGGCAACAAGCTGGCATCCGGGGAAGATCGCTGTCAATCGCAAAGGAAAGACCGTTGGTCCCGCCCCCTGCTCTGCCCGACCCGCTGTGCGGCCCCGATGGCTTGCGTGCGCGCGACGCCGAAACTTGGCGCACGCATCTGCGCGCGCACTGGCTTGCGGCCTGCACCCGCGAAATCTACGGGCCGATGCCGCCCGCCGGCAAAGTGCGCGTCGAAATCGGCGCGCAGCACGGCGCCCGCGTCGCGCTTGCCGTAGCGTTCGAGCCCGCCTTGCCGCCCGCGAACGTCGCCCTCTATCTGCCCGACCGGCCGCCGCACGCCGTGTTCTTCGGGCCAAATTTCGCAGGCAACGCGTCGATCGATCCCGATCCTGCGATCCCGCTCGATGCGGGCTGGATGCGGCCAGAACCCGCATGGGGCATCGCCCGCAACCGGGCAACCGAGGCCACGCGCGGCGTGCACGCACAGCGCTGGCCGCTTGCCGAAATCCTGGTGCGCGGCTACGCGGCCGCAACGTGGTACGATGGCGATTTCTGTCCCGACGATCCGGATTTGTGCGCGGCTTATGGCCAGAAAATCGGCGCGCAAACGGCCGCGATCGCGTTTTGGGCCTGGAGCTACTCGCGTGTGCTTGAGGCACTCGCGCAAAGCGGCCTGGTGCCGGCCGACAAGGCGATCGCGATCGGCCATTCGCGCCACGGCAAAGCGGCGCTGTGGGCCGCTGCGTGCGACCCGCGCATCGCAGGTGCGATCGCCAACAATTCGGGGGCGGGCGGCGCGCGGCCCTTCCGCTGCATCGAAGGCGAGAGGATCGCGGACCTGTTCGCGCGTTTCCCGCACTGGTTTGCCCCGGCGTTGCGCGATTTCGCCGACCGCGAGAACGCGCTCGCCGCCGACCAGCATATCGTGCTGGCCCTTGCAGCCCCACGCCCGCTCTACGTGGCGCGCGCCAGCGACGATGCGTGGGCGGGCCCGACGGGCGAATTGGCGGGCCTCGAAGCGGCGCGGCCCGTCTACGATCTCGACGGTGCAAGCGACGCGCTGGGCACGCATTTGCGCCGCGGCGGCCACGCGCTGACGCCCGAAGATTGGCGCCATTTCCTCGCCTTTGCCGATCGCTGCCGGCGCAGCGGGAAACTTTGATCAAATGGAAAACGCAGCAGCGGCCGAGGGGGCGGTTTCTTCGGTCCCATCCTCGTCCCTTTTGCGGTGACGACGGGCCGAAAGCTCGCCGGTACGCAAAACCGCTCAAACTGTCCTGCAAGCGCTGAAGGCGAACGCCCGAAGAAAAGGGTTGAGTCTGCAGATTGACGCGAAGTCGCCCTGGATGTCAGAGTCTTTCCGTTCTGACGATCTATTGTCGAAGTGTCGGCCACACGCCAACGGCCCCATAACATCCCGACGGAGGAAACCTTGACTCGCCCGCTACGGTCCCGCCAGTGGTTCAACAATCCCGAGAACCCCGGCATGACGGCCCTGTATCTCGAGCGGTATCTCAATTTCGGCATCACGCTCGACGAGCTCAAGTCGGGCAAGCCGATCATCGGCATCGCGCAGACGGGGTCCGACCTGTCGCCGTGCAACCGCCACCATCTCGAACTCGCCAAGCGCGTGCGCGAAGGCATCATCGCGGCCGGCGGCGTGTGCTTCGAGTTCCCGTGCCATCCGATCCAGGAAACCGGCAAGCGCCCGACCGCGAGTCTCGACCGGAACCTTTCGTACCTATCGCTGGTCGAGGTGCTGTTCGGCTATCCGATCGACGGCGTCGTGCTGACCACGGGCTGCGACAAGACGACGCCCGCGCTGCTCATGGCGGCCGCCACCGTCAATATTCCGGCGATCGGCCTCAATGTGGGCCCGATGCTGAACGGCTGGAACGGCAAGGAACGCGTGGGCTCGGGCATGGTCGTCTGGAAGGCGCGCGAACGCCACGCAGCCGGCGACATCACCTACGAACAATTCATCGATATCGTCAGCTCGTCCGCCCCGTCGAACGGCCACTGCAACACGATGGGCACCGCCTCGACCATGAACGCGCTCTCCGAAGCGCTCGGCATGTGCCTGCCCGGTTCGGCGGCGATCCCGGCTCCCTACCGCGAACGCGGCCAGATCGCCTACGAGACCGGCCGGCGCATCGTCGCGATGGTCGCAGAGGACCTTAAGCCGTCGGACATCATGACGCGCGAAGCGTTCGAGAACGCGATCGTCGCCAGCACGGCGATCGGCGGTTCGACCAACGCGCCCGTGCATGTCAATGCGATCGCCAAGCATATGGGTGTGAAGCTCGACATTGCCGACTGGGAAAAGCACGGCTTCGAGATTCCGCTGCTCGTCAACCTGCAGCCGGCGGGCGAATACCTTGCCGAAGAGTATTTCCGCGCCGGCGGCCTGCCTGCAGTGATCGCCGAGTTGATGCGGCACGGCAAGATCCGCGAGAATGCAATGACGGTTTCCGGCAAGACCATCGGCGAGAACTGCAAGGGCGCGAAGTCCGGCGATCCCGACGTCATCCGGAGCTGGGACAATCCGCTGCGCAGAAACGCGGGTTTCCTCAATCTCAAGGGTACGCTCTTCGACAGCGCCATCATGAAGACGAGCGTCATCTCCAAAGAATTCCAGGACCGCTATCTCTCGAACCCGAAGGACCCCAATGCCTTCGAAGGCAAGGTCGCCGTGTTCGAAGGGCCGGAGGACTACCACCACCGGATCGACGATCCGTCGCTCGGCATCGACGAGCACACGATCCTGATCATTCGCGGTGTCGGCCCCATCGGCTATCCCGGTGCGGCCGAGGTCGTGAACATGCAGCCGCCGGCAGCGCTCATCCGGCGCGGCGTGCTGTCGCTGCCTTGCATCGGCGACGGACGGCAGTCAGGCACGTCGGGCACGCCCTCGATTCTGAACGCCTCGCCCGAGGCGGCGGTCGGCGGCGGCCTCGCGATCCTGAGGACCGGCGACCGCATCCGCATCGATCTCAACAAGCGCACGGCCGACATCCTGCTGCCGCCCGAAGAGATCAAAAAGCGGCACGCCGATCTGGCCGCCAACGGCGGCTTCCCCTACCCGGCCAGTCAGACGCCGTGGCAGGAGATCCAGCGCTCGATGGTCGACCAGCTGTCCGAAGGCATGACGCTGAAGCCGGCGGTCAAATACCAAAAGATCGCGCAGACTTCGGGGACACCGCGCGACAACCACTGACACCACCGGCACTGACACCACCGGCACTGACACCAGCACGATCCCAGGGTCGCTCTCTCGATCTCCACAGTTCGGGAGAGCGGCCTCAGACTGCGCCACGTCCGCGCCTGGTCTCAGCGATAGCCAAACTCAAAACGACGCCAACGAGAGCCTCGATCGCGCCAGACTTGCAAATGGGCTCT
>JAIXXA010000179.1 GCA_027490975.1 Rhodospirillaceae bacterium | reverse complement strand
GTTCGTCGCAAACCGGATCGGGCTCGAGCGACCAGGCGCCGATGAAGCTGGGTGCTGCCCCACTTGCGTCGAACTCAAGCCGCTTCACGGCGCCCCACCTGCATGTGTCGACGCGCCCGTATAGATCGATACGCCGGCCTGTCGGTCGAAACGCACAAGGCCGTAGCCGTCGGCCAGCAGCTTCAGCCCTTCGCGCACCTCGCCCAGCACCATCAGGGCCGATCCCAATGTCGCCATCCCTTCGGCTGAATGCGGTACCAGTGCAAGGCCCGCGCGCAGGCTCGCCGAAGCGCCTTCCGCATCGCCCGCATCAAGCAGGCTCGCCCCGAGATTGAGATGGGCCGCGGAAAAATTCGGGTTTCCGGCCAAAGCTTGCCGAAAACACACGATCGCTGCCGCAGTGTCGCCCAAGCCGCGATGGCAGAGGCCGAGATTGAATGCCGTCAGGATGTCGTTCGGCAATAGCGCATGCGCATATCGCAGATAGCCGAGCGCTTCGCCGTAGCGGCCTTGAGCAGTCAGGATCAGGCCGAGATTGAGCACGGTCGGCGCCGCCTGCGGATCGAGCGCCAAAGCTTGCCGCGCATGCGCCTCGGCTTCGGCGAACGCACCCACATCGCGCAGCAAGGCGGCCAGATTGTTGTGCGCTTCGCGATCCGCCGGATCGAGCGCGCAGGCGCGCGACAAAGCCATGCGCGCCGGCGCAGTTTGCCCAAGTTGCTGCTGCGCAGTACCCAAAATCTTCCAGGCCAAAGCGTCGCTCGGCCGTTTCTCGACCATGGCCGTTGCACCTGCCGCAACGTCGGCGAACCGCCCTTGCCCATAGAGCGCAAGCAACGCCGAAACAGCGGCTGCGGCCGGATCTTGCCTATCTCCGGGAGCCATCGAGGCGAATCCCCCTAACACGTCATTCGAACGCGCAAACGCTACGCGACGGGCGCGAACTGCGCAACCGACGCTGGGTCGCATATCGAGATCAGCTATGGAAGACGAAATCGTTCGCCGAAACGGCAGTCGTGCCGAGCAGCGTGACCGTGGTGCCGCTGCCCAAATTGATGACCAGATTGCCGCCCGATACGGTCGAGAGCCCCGCAACGTCGGCGAAATTGCTTATCGTAGTGTAGGACCGCAGGTCGATGCGGTCACTGCCCGATGCGAAATCGGCGACCGTGTCGGCCCCCGACAGCACGACAAATGTGTCGTCGCCGAGATTGCCGCGCAGCACGTCGTTGCCCACGCCGCCGGCCAGCGTGTCGTTGCCGGCCCCGCCGATCAGCGTGTCGTTGCCAAGGCCACCGTCGATCGACGCACCCTGCGTGCCCGAAACCGTGATCGTATCGACGCCCGAACCGCCCGTGATCGTTTCGATGTTGGCGACCGTGATGGAATTCGTCGCCGCCGACAAGAACAGGCGGTCGCTGCCGTCCCCAAGATCGACAAGTCCCGCAGTCTGCGTCGAGGCCAGCGTCACCGTATCGTCGCCGCTGCCGCCGACGATCGTTTCGACGTTGGCGACCGTCAGAATATTGCCGCCGTCGGCCAGAACCAGCGTGTCGGCCCCGACGCCGAGATTGACCGAACCGGCGGTCATGCTCGTCGTCAGCGTAACCGTATCGGCCAAGTTGCCGCCGACGACGGTCTCGACAGCGCCGACCCGCAGCGTGTTTGCGAAATTGCCGAGCGTGAGGCGGTCTTCGCCCGCCCCCAGATCGATGGCCGAACCCGACTGGGCCGATGTCAGCACGACCGTGTCGGCGAGACTGCCGCCAACCAGCGTTTCGACATTGGCGACCGCCAGCGTGTTGGCGAAGCCGCCAAGCGTCAGCACGTCGTTGCCGCCGACGAGGTCTATCAAACCGCCTGTCTGCGCGGCCGACAGAACGACGTTGTCAATGCCCGAACCGCCGACCAGCGTTTCGACATTCGCGAGCGTGATCGTGTTGTCGAAATTGGCGAGCGTCAGGCGATCCTGGCCGCCCCCCAGATCGATGCCGCTGCCGACATAGGCGGTCGTCAGCACGACGGTGTCCGCGAGCGAGCCGCCGACCACGTTTTCGACATTGGCGAGCGTCGCGCTGTTGGCGAAGTTCGCGAGCACGACGGCGTCCGCGCCGCCGCCCCCGAGATCGACGAGGCCCGTCGTGAGGCCGGCGCCGAGCACGATCGTGTCGTCGCCAGTGCCGCCGAGGATCGTTTCGACGCTCAAAGCAGTCACGAGATTGGCACCGTTGGCGAGCACCAGCACGTCGGCGCCAGCACCCAGATGGAGCGTCGCGGAATTCGTCGCAGAACCCAGCGTCACCGTATCGGCCGATATCCCGCCGACGATGTTCTCGACGTTCGCAACCGTCACATTGTTGGCGGTGTTGGCCAGAACCAAGCGGTCGTTGCCGCCGCCGAGATCGATAGCCGCACCCGACAGCGCCGAAGCAAACGTCACGGTATCGGCCATGCTGCCGCCGGTCAGCGTTTCGACGTTGGAAATCGTCAGCGTATTGTCGAAGCCCGCCAGAATCAGCGCGTCGTTGCCGCCAGTCAGATCGACCACGCCGGCCGTGAGGGCGCTGCCGAGCGTGAGCGTATCGGCACCGGCATTGCCGATCACCGTTTCGACGTTCGTCACGGTTGCCCTGTTGTCGAAATTGCCGAGATTGAGACGGTCGGTGCCAGCGCCCAGATCGATGCCGCCGCCGACATAGGCGGTTCCGAGCGCGACGATGTCGTTCGCCGCACCGCCGACAATCGATTCCACGTTGGACGCGGTCGCCGTATTGCTCGAGTTGGACAGGATCAGCGTATCGGCCACGCCGCCGCCAAGATCGACCGAGACGGCGGCACCGCCGGTTGCGAACACGACCGTATCGTTGCCGCTGCCGCCGACGACGGATTCCACGCTGCTGACCGTGACGGTGTTGCCGCCATCCGCAAGCACAAGCGCGTCGTTGCCGGCCGCAAGAGAGACCGCAACGCCGTTGACGGAAGTCGCCAGTGTCACCGTATCGGCCGAACCGCCGCCGACGACGTTTTCGACGTTCGTGACGGTGAGATTGTTGGCAAACGCGCCCAGCACGAGGCGGTCGTTACCGGCGCCGAGATCGACAGTACTGCCGCTCTGCGCAGAGGCGAGCGTTACCGTATCCGCAGCAGCGCCGCCGACCAGCGTTTCGACATTGGCGACAGTAAGGCTGTTGTCGAAGCTGGCGAGCGCAAGCGCGTCGCTGCCGGAAGCGAGATCGACAAGACCGGCGGTCAGCGCAGTCGCGAGCGTCAACGTGTCGGCACCACTGTTGCCGCTCACCGTCTCGACATTGGCGACCGTCGCCGTGTTCGCGAAGTTGCCGAGATTAAGACGGTCGGCACCCGCCCCCAGATCGATGGCATTGCCGACATAGGCGGCGCCGAGCGTCACGGTATCGGCCAGGCCGCCGCCGACGACGATTTCGACATTGACGGCCGTTACGTTGTTCGCGGCTGTCGCGAGCGTCAGCGCATCGGCCGTACCGGCTCCAAGATCGACGATCACGCCCGCAGCCGCCGCGCCGAGTGCCACATTGTCGTTGCCACTGCCGCCGACGAGCGTCTCGACCAGCGATGCAGTCAGCGTATTGCCGCCGTCAGCCAGCGTCAGGCGGTCGTTGCCCGCACCCAAATTGACCGCGCCCGCATTGAGCGCCGTCGTGAGCACGATCGTATCGGCGAGCCCGCCGCCGACGATGGTTTCGGCATTAGCGATCGCGAGCGTGTTCGCGAAATTGCCGAGATTGAGGCGGTCGTTGCCGGCACCCAGATCGACGGTCGTGCCGACGGCAAACGTCGACAGCGTGACCGTATCGGCTGCAGCACCGCCGACAAGCGTTTCGACATTGCCAACCGTGAGCGTGTTCTCGAAATTGCCGAGCGTGAGCACGTCGCTGCCGCCGCCGAGATCGACGAGGCCGACGGTCTGTGCGGCACCCAGCGCCAGCGTATCCGCGCCGGTACCGCCCATGACGGTTTCGACATTCAAGGCCGTCAGCGCATTGCCCGCATTGCCGAGATTGAGGCGGTCGATGCCGGACCCAAGATCGATGGCGCCGAGTGTGAAACTCGTCGCAAGCGTAACCGTGTCGCTGGCCGAACCGCCGGTCAGCGATTCGACGCTGACCAGGGTTACGGCATTGGCGGCGTTGGCGAGCGTCAGACTGTCGTTGCCCGCACCGAGATTGATCGTGCCGCCCGCAAAGCCGGTCGTCAGCGCGATCGTGTCGCCATCAGTACCCGCGACGATGTTCTCGACATTGCCGATCGAAAGGACATTGGCGCCGTTGGCCAAGACAAGCGTGTCGCTGCCAGCCCCCAAATCGACGAAACCGCCGGTCATCGCGGTAGTCAGCGTAACGCTGTCGGCTGCAGCACGGCCGATCACCGTCTCGACATTCGCGAGCGTGACGTTGTTCGCGAAATTGCCGAGCGTGAGATAGTCGCCGCCCGCACCAAGATCGATCGAACCGCCCGCAAGCGCTGCCGACAGCGTGACCGTATCGGCCGCAGCCCCACCGAGCAGCGTTTCGACATTGGCAACGGTCAACGTGTTCGCGAAATTGCCGAGTGCAAGCGCGTCGCCGCCGGCTCCGAGATCGACCAGACCCGAAGTTGCCGCGGCCGCCAGCACGACAGTATCGGCCGCCGCACTGCCGACGACCGTCTCCGCATTGGCGATGGTCGCGGTGTTGGCGAAACTGCCGAGATTGAGGCGGTCGTTGCCAGCACCGAGATCGATCTGCGTGCCCACGGCTGCTGTCGTCAGCGTCACCGTATCGTTGCCGGTCGCGCCCGCGATCGTTTCGACATTTGCGACCGTCACGCTGTTCGATATGCCGCCCAGCATCAACGCGTCGTTGCCGCCGCCGAGATCGACGACGCCGCCGTTTACGCCGGGGGTCAGCGTGATCAGATCTGCCCCGCCCGCACCGTTTACGACTTCGACATTCGCGAGCGTCGCGACGTTGTCGCCAGCTGCCAGCGTTACAACGTCGCGCCCGCCGCCGAGATCAACGAGGGTGCCCGCGACGAGCGTAGTCGTCAGCACGACGTTGTCGATCGCCGTGCCGCCGATCAGCGTCTCGACATTCGCGAGCGTGACGCTGTTGGCGAAATTAGCGAGAACCAGACGGTCGTTGCCGGCTCCCAAATCGACGAAACCCGCCGTCTGCGCCGCCGCCAACGTCACCGTGTCGCTCGCGCTGCCGGCAACGATGGTCTCGACGTTGCCGACGGAAAGATTGTTGTCGCCCGCATCGGAAAGCGTCAAGCGGTCGGCACCGGCGCCGAGATTGACGAGGCCCGACGTAAGTGCGGCACCGAGCATGATCGTGTCGGCTACGCTTCCGCCGACGATCGTCTCGACATTGCTGACATTGAGCGTGTTGCTGGCGTTGGCGAGTATTAGGCGGTCGGCACCTTGCGCGAGGTCGATCGAGCCTGAAGCGACGGCGGCGGCCAAAGTAACCGTGTCCATGTCGCTGCCGCCGAGGACGGCTTCGACGTTGAGGATCGTCACCGTATTGATGCTCGAGGCAAGGGCGAGCGCATCGTTGCCGTCGCCGAGATCGACGCGCACCGCGATCGAGGCGCTGCCCAGCGCCACAGTGTCGTTGCCGCTGTTGCCGACTACCGTTTCGACATTGAAGGCGGTGAGACTGTTGGATCCAGCGGCGAGCGTAAGGGCGTCGCGCCCGCCGCCGAGATCGATCGTAAGGCCGGCGGCCGTTGCATTGCCGAGCGTCACGATGTCGGCTGCACCGCCGCCCACCAGCGTTTCGACGTTCGAGACCGTCAGCGTATTGGCGAAATTGCCGAGCGTGAGCGCGTCGCTGCCGCCGCCGAGATCGACGAAGCCGGCACTGAGGGCGGCCGAAATCTGCAACGTATCCGCACCGCTGCCGCCCGAAATCGTTTCGGCGTTGGCGATCGTCAGCGAGTTGCCGCCGTCGGCCAGGACCAGCCTGTCGCCGCCCAAACCGAGATCGACGATGCCGCCGGTGCGGGCATTGCCCAAGGCCACCGTATCGGCGCCCGTCGAACCGACGAGCGTGCCCACATCGCCAGTCACCGAAATACTGTTGCCTGTCGCCCCGGCCAGCACGATCCGGTCGCTCGCGATCGAACCGGTGACGGTTTCGACATTCGCAATCGTGACGGTCGTTGCGACCGTGTTGCCCAGCACGAGACGGTCGCTGCCGTCGCCGAGATCGACGGCGCGCGCACCGGCAGCGCCGAGCGTGATGTCGTCGTTGCCTGTACCGCCGACGACGGTTTCGAAATTGAGAACCGTCAGCGTGTTGCCGCCGTTCGCGAGCGTGAGGCGGTCGTTGCCGAGCCCGCCTTCGATCGAAACGCCGTCGCTGAGCAGCACGTCGGCCGCCGACAACGGCGCGGTAACGCCTGCCAGCGTCAGCGTGTTGCCGCCGCCGAAATCGACGACCGTGTCGTTGCCGACGATCGTCGCACGCGCGGCGAGATCGGCCAGCGAGTTCACGGTCCAGAAGGCGCGCAGATCGATGCGATCGCTGCCCGAGACGAAGTCCGAAATCGTGTCAGCACCGGCGCGCACAACGAACATGTCGTTGCCGGCACCACCGGTCAGAAGGTCGCTGCCGCTGCCGCCGACCAGCGTGTCGTTGCCCGCACCGGCCACCAGCGTGTCGTTGCCGGCACCGCCGTCAATCTGCGAGTTCTGTGTGCCCGTCACCGTGATCGTATCGGCCGCCACACTGCCGACGACCGTTTCGACGTTGGCCAGCGTCATGTTGTTGGCGCCGGAGACCAGTTGCACGGCATCGTTGCCGGCACCCAGATCGATCGAACCCGACGTTTGCGCGGCACCGAACGTGACCGTGTCCGCACCGCTGCCGCCGACCAAGTTCTCGACATTGGCGACCGTCACGCTGTTGCCGGCCCCCGACAGCACCAGACGATCGTTGCCCGCCCCCAAATCGACCGTGCCGCCGGCGATCGCCGTCGTCATCGTCACCGTGTCGGCCGCTGTGCCGCCGACGAGATTTTCGACATTGCCGGCTGCCACCGTGTTGGCGAAATTGCCGAGCACAAGACGGTCGCTGCCCGCGCCCAGATCGATCGTGGCGCCGACCTGCGCTGTCCCCATAAAATATGTGTCGCTGCCGGTGCTGCCGACGACTGTCGCGGCCAAGGCAGTACTGGTCGGGTTGGTGCCCGACCCGCCATTGGCCGGGGCCACGCCGATGCCGAGAGCGATCGTGCCGGTCGAAACACCGCCACGCCCGTCCGACACCCGATAGGTGAAGCTGTCGGTCCCTTGATAGTTGCTGTTCGGAACGTAGCTGTAGCTGCCGTCCGGATTGATCGTAAGCGTACCGCGCGCGGGCGCGCCGTTCTGCGCGATCGAGAAGATGAGCCGGTCGCCATCGGCATCCGTGGCGCCAAGTTGGCCGTTGATCGTGGCATTCACGGTCGAGGCGACGCTGCCGCCCGGCGTGGCCGGGGCATCGTTGCGCACGTCGGCGAGCGTCACGCCTGTGACCGTCGTCGACGTCGCACCCGAACCGCTGTCGACAGTCGCCGTCACATTCACCGAGACTTGGCCGCTATAGCCGGGCGGTGTGACGATCGTAAGGCCCGCAAGCTGAGCCGAAGTCAGCGAATAGACGCCGTTCGCACCCGCTGCGATCGCATTGCCCGAAGCGTCGCGCAGCACCGCCCCCGTCGGCAGGCCTGCAACTTGGATCGCGGCGGACGAACCGTCGGCATTGGGTGCCGGGGCGGCAATGGTCAGCGGAATGCTGACGGTGCCGTTGTTGTTCGACATCCAACTCGTCGCCACGTTGACGTCGTTGAAGTCGGCGTCGCCGCCGACCGCAATGTCTTCCCAATTCTGGTCGCCGCTTTCGCGGGTCCAGTCGAACTCGAGACGGCGGTTGCCGGGGTTGAGATTGGGCTTGTCGAAAATGACGTTCGCACCGCCCGAACCGGCAAAGCGATTGCCGTCCGCGTCGATCGCAGTCCACACGCCCTGCGAACTGCGCTCAAAGCGCACGGTTTCGCCGTTCGAAATACGATTGCCGTTTTGGCTCGCCCCGTCGGGGATCAGGAAGAAGCCCGTCGTCGCCGGATCGAGCCCGGACAGCGTCGCAGGCTGGTTCGCGTTCTTGACGTTGGCCCACACGATCTTGCCGGTCGTCGGCAGACCGTCGGCCCCGATCGTGTAGACGCCGTAGCTGCTGTTGTAGCCCGCCGAGCCGCCGAGGAACGTCATCGAGACGGTGCTCGTCCCCATGCTCGCGACGGCCGGCGCGCCGAGGGCCACCGACAAACCGGCCGAAGACGCCGTCTGTGCGACCGCCGCAGGGTCGCTTGCGTAAGGAGCCGCACCAACATTGTAGTTCGTCGCGAGCGTGACGTTGTCGTTGCCCGAGCCGCCGACCAGCGTCTCGACATTGGCGACCGTCAGCGTATTGGCGAAGTTGCCGAGATTGAGCGTGTCGCCGCCTTGGGCCAGATCGATCGCACCGCTCGTGACGGCAGCCCCCAGCGTGATCGCATCGCGGCCCGAGCCTGCGACCAGCGTTTCGACATTGACCATCGTGAAGCTGTTGTCGGTGCCCGATGCGACGATCAGCGTGTCGTTGCCGGCCCCCAGATTGATCAAGCCGCCGACCTGTGCCGTCCCGAGCGTGACCCGGTCGGCACCCGTACCGCCGAGTATCGTCTCGACGCCGGTTGCGGTCACCGCGTTGTCGGCGTTCGCAAGCACGAGCCGGTCGTTGCCGGCATCAAGATCGACCGCACCGGCCGTTTGGGCGGCGCCGAACACGATCGTGTCGGCACCCGAATTGCCGACAAGCGTTTCGACGTTCGCAACCGTCAGTGTATTGTTGCCGGCCGCCAGCACGAGCCGGTCATTGCCTGCGCCGAGATCGATGGTGCCAAGCGTTTGCGCGCCGGCAAGCGTGACCGTATCGGCCGCAACGCCGCCGAACACACGCTCGACATTGGCGACCGTAATCGTATTGCCGTCGTCGCCAAGCGTCAGACGGTCGT
>JAIXXA010000101.1 GCA_027490975.1 Rhodospirillaceae bacterium | reverse complement strand
GGCGGGCAGCAGGTTCGGGTGGTTCGGGAACATCTCCCACAACGCCGCCAGCATGCGCTTGTCGGCGAGCAGCATCTTCCAGGCGGGTTCGATCACCAGGATTTCGGCGTCGGCCATGTGCGCGCCGAACGCGTCGGCAAGCATCCAGCTCCACGGATAGAGCTTGAACAGCGTGCGGATGGGCGCGTCGTCGGCGTCGAGGAATTTCTCGCCGTCCCAGCCGATCGCCTCGATGTCGAGCCGTTTGGCTGCAAAGCCGGCGTCGGACGCACACCGGGCGAGCAGATCGAGCGTGAGAGCGGCATCGACGTCGCCGGCCGCACCGGCAAAATGCACGGGCAGCCGCGCAAGGCCCATCGCCGCGAACGCAGCGACGAGGCGCGCTTCGATCTCGTTCCATTGCAGATCGGCGGCGAAATGCCGCTTCTGCCAAGCGGCCTGGAACGTCGCCGACTCGACCAGCAGCACCGGCGTTTCGGCGTTGTATTCGATGAGCTTGGGCGCGCTGCCGGGCACGTAGGCCAGATCGAAGCGGCCGACGAGGTTGCGCTCGCCCTGGCGCCAGCTTTGCGCGACCATTCGCGCGGCGATGTCGGAAAGGCCGAAGCGCGCATAGTCTTCGTCGGCCACAACGCGCTCGACGAGTTCGAGGCACAGGCGCTCGAGCTCGGCGCTTGCGTCGTAGAGCGCGTCGATTTCGGCTTTGTCGAAGAGAACCGCTTCGCGCGGATCGATATAGACCGTGCCGTCGTCGTAGGCCGGGTCAAGTCCGAGCGACCGGGCAAGTTCGCCCGCGGCGTCGGGCGAAGCGGGGGCGATCCATTGCATCGATAAGGCTGGGCGCGGCGAAGACGGGCGGCGGCTCAGCCGCCGCTCGCGCGCCTGCCGCCCGACATGCCGAAGCCGCCGCGCTGCACGGGGGCGGTCGCGGCCCGGCGTTCCTGCACCGGCGCACCGGCCGCCTGCTGCGGCCCGCGCGGCATCGCGGCCGCCTGGCCAACGGGGCGCGGCGGCGGCATCATCCGGTCGTCGAAGCGGCCCATCGGCCGGGTGCCCGAATAGGCGCGGTTGTTCGCGTCGCGATAGAGCGGTTGGGCGCTCATGCCGCCGCCCATCATGCGGCCGAGCATGTAGCCCGTGAGCAGCGGCATGAACCAGCCGCCGCTTGCCTGCTGGACTTGCTGGGACGCTTGCCCGGCGGCGGCGGCCGCGGCGGGCGCAGCCTCGCCTGCGGCCGCGGCAAGCTGTTCGGCGGTCGGGCGGACGTCGGTCACGAGCTGGCAATTGGCAGCACCGAAACGCTCTTCGCACGCGGTCTGGCTTGCGAAGGCCGGGGCCGTGCGCTGGTGGGCGGTGCGCGCATCGGCCAAGGCCTGGCGGCAGGCGCTCGGATCCGACTGGCTGGCGCATTGCGCCTCGTCGCGGATGAATTCCGACGCGATGTCGTTTTTGTCGTCGCAGGCGGCAAGGGCCAGGGCAGCGACCGACGCGAGCAGCAGGGGGCGGAGTTTGCGCATGGCTTCAATGTAGGCATATCGCCGGGCGCTTCAAGGGAAGAAAAAGCGCCGTAAATCCCGTGCGATGCGTGTGAAACGCTAGATTTGACGCGCGCCTAGCGCACCGGCGGGAAATTTCCCGTGAAGGGCGTCTGCGCTCTGCTCGTCGCCGGCGCGAAAGCGCCGCCGTTGACCGCGCGTTGCTGCGCGCCGCCGACATCGGTCACGGTCGTGACCTGCGGCTGCGGCGCACTCGTGGCGACCAGCGGCGTGCCGCCTGTTCCGGCTGCGGCGGGCCCGCTCGAGGTGACGATTGTGGGCTGCGGCGTTGTGCCGGCAGCCGCAGCCGGCGCCGGCGTGCCGGGCGCAGCGGCCGATGCAGGCGGCACCGCCACGATCCCAAGCGGCGAAATGCCGGGGCCTGCTTCGCCGCCTTCGCCCGTTTGGCTGTTCGGGCCGGCGACGGCGGCGGCACCGACTGCAGGCGCCGCAGCGATCAGCAACGCAACCGTATCCGCGACGATCGAAACCGCGGTCGGCGCGGCCGCCGTCGGCAGATTTGCCGCGGCCTGGATCTGCGAGATCGGGGCCACGTCGGTCAGCGCGCTCGAAATTGTGGAGCCGCCCGCACCCTGGCCGGCGGCCGGTGCTATCGTGTTGACCGTGACAACCGGCACGACGATGACGCCGTTCACGTCGATCGTGCCGGCCGTGACGGCCACTTCGGCGGCGGCCGCGACGCCCGAAAGACCGCTGATGCTGCCGCCGCTCAGCGCGCCCGTCGCGGTCGCAATTGTGACGTCGGCGCTTGTTGCACTCGGCGCGAATACGAAGCTCGCGGCGGATGTGCTGAAAAGCGACAGCGTGCCGGATGCGGAGAAGCTGCCGACCGACAGAATCGTCGTCGCGTTGCCGAACGAAATTGCCTCGTTGGTCGCCGAAGCGGCGGTTCCTGCCAGCGAGATCGTGCCCGCAGCGCCGGCCGTCATCGCGACAGTCGAGTCGATAAACACGCCGAATTCGCCGCTGCCGACGACCGAAATCGTGCCGGCCCCGCTCGTCGATACAGACGTGCCGGACGCAACGCGGACGCCGTAATCGCTGCTGCCGGTGCCGCCGGTTCCGGCTATCGAAATGTTGCCGCCGTTCGCTGCGATGGTTCCGCCGAAATCCACGCCGAAGTCGCCGATTCCCGATATCGAGATGTTGCCGCCGTTGGACAAAACACTGCCGCCGTTGATCGCCAGCACGCCGGTGTTTCCGTCGATGCCGGACAGCACGATGTTTCCGCTTGTCGAGTTGACGACGCCGCCGTTGATGACGATGCCGTTGTTGCCGCTGCCGGTGCCGTTGCCCGCCGTACCGGTCACGGTCACCGTGCGGTCGCGTCCGGAAATCGTGCCCCCAAGCGTAATGCCCGTGTTGTCGCCGCTGCTGAGGGCGCCCCCGGTACCGACCAGCGAGACCGTTCCAAGGCCGTCGCCCGTTTTTCCGACGAAGGTTCCGCTGCCTATGAACATACCCGAATTGCCGGTACCATTGCCGCTGCCGCCGCTCGTAATGATCGAGATGCTGCCGGCACCCGACGACTGGATGGCGGCATCGACAGCGAGGAACAGGCCGTTGCGGCCGTTCGCGGTCGAGTTGCCGAAGCTTCCCGTGATGGCGATGTTGCCGCTGCCGGTCGTCTCGATCTTGGTGCCGGCGCCAGTTATGCCGACCGCAGCGTTGTTGTCGCCCAGCCCGCCGATCGCCGCGATCGTAAGATTGCCATCGACGACCGAAACGATGCCGGCATTGGTGCCGAGATAGAGACTGAGACCGCCGCTCGAGCCCGCACCTGCGATTGCGGTCAGCGATACGGTACCTGTGCCGGTGGACTGTACCGTCGAACCGCCGATGTCGATTCCGGTGTTTGAGTTGGCGGTCGTGCCGCCGACGCCCGTCATGTTGAGCGCACCGTCGACGGTCGAAACAAGCGCGCCAGGGCCGTTGAGCGCGATGCCCGGATCGCTGCCACCGTCGCCGCCGTAGCCGGTCATCAAGATGCTGCCGGTGCCGGTCGTGGTGACGGATTTTCCGGCGGCGACCCGTATCCCGCTGCGGCCGGAACCGGTGCCGCCGCGCCCGGCGATCCAAATGGCGCCGTCGGTTGCCGTTATATCGGCGTCGATGTCGACGCCGTGGTAGTTTCCGTTGGGCGTCGATGCCGAAGGATCGCCGCCGGGCGCGTTGCCCCAGACCTTCAGGCTCCCGGTGCCCATCGTTATCGAACTGCTGATAAGGATCGATTCGGCCGACACCAACCCGAGATTGGTTGCACCGCCATTGTACGCGTTGACCACGGTGATGCGGCCGGCGGAGAGGGCGTCGCCCACTGTGACCGTCGAGAAACCGCTGATCGCCGACAGAATGTTGCCGGTGATGTTGAGCGTCTCGCCGCCGCCGTTGAAGGCGATGGAAGTCCCGGTCGTGATCGGGGCGAATTGGATGAGGCCCCCATTGCCGACGAACAAGTTGGTGCCGGTCGCTGAAATCGAGTCGGCGTTGACCAACAGGTCGCCGGTGAAATTCGCATTGCCGAGCGTGGCGCTGTCGAGCACCAGGGCTGTTCCGGGCCCGCTCAGATTGGCGGTGAGCGACATGTTGCCGCTGGTGGCGTAGACCGAGCCCGAGGCGATCTCAATACCTTGCAGCGTGGTGCCGGTGCCCGACGTTCCGACGAGCGTGACGCCGCCGTTGCCGGTCGCATAGACCTGCCCGCCGCCGCTGCCGCCGACATAGATGCCGGTGTTGTAGGTGGTGTAGCTGTTGCCGCCGGTACCTTGGATTGTGATTGCGCCGTTTTCCGAAACGACGCGCGCGTCGTTCGTGTCGATCGTGACGCCGTTGTTGTTCGAGTAGGCGCCTTCGCCCGCGACGCCCGTGATCGTAATCGTGCCGGAGCCCGAGGTCTGGATTATCGTCCCGCCGCGAATAGTGATGCCGTTCGTGTTGGTGCCTTCGTCCCCGCCGGTGCCGGTTATGGTGATGTTTCCGACAGTTGCGACCGTCGATATGCTCTCGATAGTGACGCCATTATTGCCGGTAGGGCCGAGTACCCCGTAGCCCGAAATCGTAATGGCGCCGGTCGCGCTCAAAGCGCCGATCTGCGACGCGGAGACGATGACCCCTGCCGAGATATCGCCTGCCCCTCTTGCGCCGGTCAACGAAATGGTGCCGGAACCCGAAACAACCGAACTGTTGGCGATGCTGATACCGTGATTGCTGCCGAGGCCATTTTGGTTTGAAGTGCCCGTCAAGCTGATGGCGCCGCTCGTGGCTTCGATCGTCGCTCCGCTGGCGATCTGGATTCCGGTGTTGCCCGTGCCACCGTCGGACCCGCCGCCGCCGCCGCCGTTTATCGTCAGCGCGCCGTTGCGCGCCGAGACTTTCGCGTTGTCGATTTTCACACCGTAATTGTTGTCGTTGTCGTAGCCGTCCGTGGCCGTACCGCCGCCCGTTCCGACGATCGTGACTGTGCCAACACCGTTGCCCGTCTTGCCGACGAAGGCGAGATTGGTCAAAAGCACGCCGTAATGGTTGTGGCCCTCGCCGCCACCGCCGGTGCCGTTGATCAAGATGCTGCCGGCGCCGGACGATTGGATGCGCGCTTGGTTCGCGAGTGACAGCCCGATCCGATCGCTCGTCGTCCCTCCGCTGCTGCCAGTCGCCAAAATCGAAATGCTGCCATTTCCGGTGGTCTCGACGACCGCATTGTAGCCGTTCAGATAGAAACCGGTTGCGTTCGCATTCGAAGCGGCAGTCGCGACGATCGATAGATTTCCGTCTGCGACGGAGATGATGCCGGGGTTGGTCGTCTCCCAGAGCTGAAGCCCGTCACCTGCGGTACTGCCAGCCGTCGCGGTCAGCGAAACGTCGCCGCCGCCCAGCGATCTGACTGTGGCCCCCGAAACGACGATGCCGTTGCTTTCGACCCCGCCGGCTCCGAACAGGGTGACGTCGCCATCGACCGTTCCAACAAGCGCGCCCGCCGCTTCCAACGATATGCCGCGATTCGAGCCGCCGGAACTGGCGTAGCCGGTTATCGCGATATTGCCGGTGCCGCCCGTCGTGATGGACCTGCCCGCCCCGATTTGCACCCCGTATATGCCCAAGCCGGCGCCGCCGCGCCCGGCGATCGAGATTGCGCCGCTGGTCGATGTGATATCGCCCTGGATATCGACGCCGTGTGTGGCGCCGACGGGCGTCGATCCGCTTGGATCGCCGCCGGGCGCGTTGCCCCAGATCGAGATGGCGCCGTTTGCCGTCCCGACGCTTCCAGTCGCAGCGATCGACACGTTCTGCGTCGCGGCGAGCTTGATCGAGCCCGTGCCCGTCGCCGTCTGTGCGGCCGAAACCGTGATGACGCCGCCGCTGACGTCGACCGCCCCGGTAAAGCTGTTGGCCTGGCTCAGCGTGACGTTGCCGGTGCCGCCCGAGATCGACACCGCACCGCCGCCCGCATCCTGCGTGATGCCGCCGCTCTGCAGGAATCCGGCCGTGGCACTGCTGTAGGTGAAGGTGCCGGAGCCGAGCGTCGAAGTTTGGAAATTGCCGCTGATCGAATTGGTGATGCTGACGTCGGCGGTGGTGCCCGCTCGGTTGATCGTGATGT
>JAIXXA010000127.1 GCA_027490975.1 Rhodospirillaceae bacterium | reverse complement strand
CGGCGGGGGTGGCGGCGGCGTGGGGCGCGGTACGGGCGGTGTGGGGGCTGGCGGCGTGGGCGTCGGCGCCGGCGGCGCTTCGACCTTCGGCGGCTCCGGGCGCGGCGGTTCGGGGCGCGGCGGCGGCGCGTTCGTGATCGCCGCGATCGGCAGCACTTCGAACACCAGCGGGCGCTCTTCGACCGGCAGTTCGCGCGTGAACAGATTGGGGATGCCGAACACTGCCATCGCGAAAATCGCCGCATGCAGCACGGCCGACGCCGCAAGCCCGCGCCCCATGCCGAACGGCTCTGGCACGGCTTCGTCGATTGCAGCGGCGGGTGCGATCATCGCGCGCGCGATCCGTCAGCGGCGGGCGGGCGGCGTTGCCCCGCGCGGCACTTCGGCGACAAGAGCGACCTTGGTGTAGCCGGCCGCCGCAACCGCCCCCATCACCTCGAGCACGCGGCCGTAATTGATGGCCTTGTCGCCGCGCACGAAGATGCGCGCCTCGGTGTTGTTGTTGGTGATGGCGCGCAGGCGTGCGACCAGCGCGTCCAATTCGAGCTCGGTGTCCATGAGATAGACCTTGCCGCTCGAATTGACGCTGACGACCAAGGGCTCGTCCTGGCCTGCCGCGCGGGCCGCTTGCGTCTGCGGCAGATCGACCGGCACGGTCGAGGTCAGCAGCGGCGCCGTGATCATGAAGATCACGAGCAGCACGAGCATAACGTCGACGAACGGGGTCACGTTGATTTCGGCGACCATGCGCGATTGGCGCCGCCCGCCCGCGCCGCGCCTGCCGCCTTGCATCAAGGGTCCGGCCATGGCTCAGCTCTTTTCTTCGAGCTGGCGCGACAGGATCGCGCCGAACTCGGAGGAGAAGGTTTCCAGGCGCCCGGCATAGCGGTTGAGCTCGGTCGAAATCTTGTTGTAGGCGATGACCGCCGGGATGGCCGCAATCAGGCCCAAGGCGGTCGCGAACAACGCTTCGGCGAGGCCGGGGGCGACCGACGCGATCGACGTGTTCTTGGTCACGCCGATCGCGTGGAACGAACGCATGATGCCCCACACCGTGCCAAACAGGCCGATGAAGGGGGCGGTCGAACCGACGGACGCAAGGAACGTCATCTGCTTTTCGAGCCGGTCCATCTCGCGCGACAGGGTGACGGCCATCACGCGCTCGATGCGCGCCTGCAGGGACGCGCGCATCTGCCCCGCCGCCACGAGGCCCTTGGCCGCCGTGCGGCGCCATTCGCGCATCGCCGCACCGAACATCGCGGTCATCGGATCGGTGGGCTGCGCGCCCACGCGATCGTAGAGATCTTCGAGCGAACCGCCGGACCAGAACTGGTCTTCGAACTGGTTGGCCGCCGCCTGCAGCTTGCGCAAGCGCAGCCACTTGTCGATCACGATCGCCCAGGTCCAAAACGAGGCGAGCACCAGCACGAGAATGACGAACTTCCCGACCAGATCGGCATGCAGGAACAGCGCCCACGGCGTGAAGTCCGGCATGCCGCCGCCGGCCAGTGCTGTCGTTTCGACGGTACGATCCATAATGCAGTCTTCCTTCGCGTGAATGACGTTGGCTTTTGTCTCAATCTTTCGTGACGATAATGTGGCGTGCAAGGGCCGCAGCGACATCTGCCGGAAAGCGCGTGGGCTTGCCGTCGGCCAACCGCAGGCATGCCAGACGCACGCGGATTTCCGCAAGAGCCGTCCCATCGGCCGCCCGGCGCACGATCTGGTCGGCCGTTGCCGAAGCCCCGCCCATTTGCACGACCGTGGTTTCGACCACAAGCGCATCGTCGAGCTTGGCGGGCGCCACGTATTCGACCGCAACCGACTTGACCGCAAACGCGACCCCGTCGCGCCGTGCGACGTCGTGCTGCACGATGCCGGCGGCGCGCAGGATCTCGGTGCGCGCGCGCTCGGCGAATTTGAGATAGTTGGCGTAGTAGACGATGCCGGCGGCGTCGGTGTCTTCGTAGTACACGCGGCATTCGAAGCGGTGGGGGGCAAAGCGATGGGCGACGTTCATGGCGCTGCCTCGTCGTCGGCAGCGGGATTGGCGAAATCGAGCTGCACTTGCGCACCCGCCGGGGGCGCGAGCCCCAGATGACGCCAGCCTTTTTCGCCGAGCACGCGGCCGCGCGGCGTGCGCAGCAGCAGCCCTTCCTGCATGAGATACGGCTCGATCACTTCTTCGATCGTGTCGCGCTGTTCGGCCAAGGCGGCGGCAAGCGTTTCCACGCCGACCGGCCCGCCGCCGTAGTTTTCGGCCAGGCCCCGCATGTAGCGCCGGTCCATCGCGTCGAGGCCGAGCGCATCCACTTCGAGCTTGGCCAACGCCGCATCGGCCGCCGCACGGTCGATGGTCTTCAAGCCCGCGACGGCGGCAAAATCGCGCACGCGGCGCAGCAGGCGCCCGGCAATGCGCGGCGTGCCCCGGCAGCGCTTGGCGATTTCGCGCGCCCCGTCGGGTGCAAGGGCGCAACCCAGCACGCCCGCGGCGCGCTTCACGATCGCCTCGAGCTCGTCGGGCGTATAGAAAACGAGCCGCAGCGGAATGCCGAAGCGGTCGCGCAAGGGCGTGGTCACAAGCCCGGCGCGCGTCGTTGCGCCCACGAGCGTGAAAGGCGGCAGATCGATGCGAACCGAGCGCGCCGCCGGCCCCTCGCCGATGATGAGGTCGAGTTGGAAATCCTCCATCGCCGGATAGAGGATTTCTTCGACCGCGGGGGCCAGACGATGGATCTCGTCGATGAACAGAACGTCGCGCGGCTGCAGGTTGGTGAGCAACGCCGCCAGATCGCCCGCGCGCGCAATCACGGGGCCGGACGTGGCGCGAAAGCCCGTGCCCAATTCCTTGGCGACGATCTGGGCGAGTGTGGTTTTGCCCAAGCCCGGCGGCCCGTGCAGCAGCACATGGTCGAGCGCTTCGCCGCGCCCGCGGGCCGCTTCGACGAACACGCGCAGATTTTCGCGCACCTGGCGCTGGCCGACGAATTCGTCGAGCGACAGCGGCCGGATTTTCTGTTCGGGCGCGTCGTCGGGCAAGATCTCGCGGCTTACTTCGCGGGCCGGTTCCTCGAGCGCCTTTTTCATTGCCCGAGCTCCTGCAAGCCCGCCGGGATCAGCGCTTGCACGCTCGCCCCTGCCCCCAATTTCTTGACCGCCTTGTTGACGGCCGCCACCGCCTCGGCGCGTTTGTAGCCGAGATTGACGAGGGCCGAGACCGCGTCGGCCGCCGCCGCACTTGCGGGTGCCGCCCCCGGCAGGGCCGTGCCCGTGCCCGCTTTGGTGGCCGCAAGCGCAAGACCGAGCGAAGAGACTTTGTCTTTGAGCTCGCTTGCGATGCGCATGGCAAGTTTGGGGCCGACTCCGTCGGCACGCGTGAGCGTGGTTTTGTCGTCGGCCAGGATCGCCGCCGCGATTTCGCCGGGGGCGAGGGCCGACAGCAGCGCCAAGGCGGCTTTGGGGCCCACGCCCTGCACGCTCGTGAGCAGGCGGTAGCAGTCGCGCTCTTCGGCGGCGGTGAAGCCGAACAATTCGAACGCGTCTTCGCGGATGCTGGTTTCGATCAGCAGCGCACAAGCCTCGCCCGCGGCAGGCAAAGCCGCCAGCGTGCGCGAGGAAGCGCGCACGAGATAGCCCACGCCGCCCACGTCGATCACGCAGCTCTCGCGGTTGATTTCGTCCACGCGGCCTTTGAGCTTGGCGATCATCGCGCACCCGCCATAACCGTCCCCTTGGCCCAGGCGTTGCGGCTGGCGGCGTGGTGCGCGTGGCAGATCGCGACGGCGAGCGCGTCGGCCGCATCGGGACCGGCGAATTCCACGCCCGGCAGCAGGCGCGACACCATCATCTGGATCTGCGCCTTGTCGGCATGGCCTGCACCCACGACCGCTTTTTTGACGGCATTGGCCGCGTATTCGGCCACGGCAAGACCGCAGCGCGCGGGCGCCAGCAACGCAATGCCGCGCGCTTGCCCAAGCTTCAGGGCCGAGGCCGGATTGGCGTTGACGAAGGTTTCTTCGACGGCCGCTTCGGCAGGCTGCCAGCGCTCGATCGCGGCAATGAGGCCGTCGTAAAGGCTTGCGAGGCGCTGCGCCATCGGCTGGTCGCCGTCGCTCTGCACGCGGCCGTTGGCGACGTGGCTCAAACGGTTGCCCTCGACCGCGATCACGCCCCAGCCCGTGGTGCGCAAGCCAGGATCGATGCCGATGAGCCGCATCTGCGGCATCTCACGCCGACAATTTGGCGAGCACGGCGTCGGCGACTTCGAAATTCGCCGTCACCGTCTGCACGTCGTCGTTGTCTTCGAGCGCTTCGATGAGATCGAGCACGGCGCGCGCGCCCGCTTCGTCGAGAGGCACGGTCACATTCGGTTTGAAGACGAGGGCGGCACGCTTGGGCTCGCCGAATTTGGCCTCGAGAGCCGCGCGCACCGGCCCGAAATTCTCCACGCTCGTGGTCACGACATGGGCGTCCGCATCGCTTTCGACGTCGTCGGCGCCGGCCTCGAGGGCGGCTTCGAACATCGCGTCGGCAGCGGCCTTGTCGGCGGCAAAGGCG
>JAIXXA010000175.1 GCA_027490975.1 Rhodospirillaceae bacterium | reverse complement strand
TGCAGCATGGCTCGGCCTGCGCCACAGCTCGCGCACGCTTGCAACGCTCGGCCTCGTCCTGGCCGCTCTTGGAACCGCGCTCACCGGCCACGCGGCAACTGGCGGCATCGGCGCGAAGCTCGCACAGACTGCACATAGCCTTGCCGCCTTCGTATGGCTTGGCGCCCTAGTGCCGCTGTTGTGCCTCGCGAAGACCGTTCCGGCTCCAGCAGCACAAATCGCAGCGCAGCGTTTTTCGGCAATGGCAATCGCGATCGTGCCGGTTGCCCTTGCTGGCGCCGTCTACATCGTCGTGGCGCGTGTACCGCTCGATTTGGCCGGTTCGGCCTATGGACTGTTGGCCTTGACGAAAGCAGTGCTGATGGCCTGCCTGCTGGCCGTAGCAGGCCAGAACCGTTGGCACCTGGTGCCGAAGCTTGGCGGCGATGCGATGGCGTGCGCGCGTTTTGTCCGAAACCTGCGCATCGACATCGGCCTCGCGGCGGTCCTGCTTGGCGTCACGGCCCAGCTGAGCCACACCCCGCCGCCAAGCCATGGCGCGCTGCACGCGCACGCACCCGCAACCGGCCTGTCGATTGCCCTCGTGCGCGACGGCCATCAATTGACCGTTTCCGTCGTAGGGTCGGCGATCGATCTCTATCTCGCGAGGCCCGACCTCTCGGCCTTCGATCCGCTCGAGACTAGTCTGGAAATGGCGCAGTCTGGCCTTGGCATCGAAGCGTTGAAACTGCCGCTGCAGCGCCTCGAGTATGGCCATTACCGAGCGCAATTGAGCGGTATCGCCGCGCGCGGCAATTGGCAGATACGCGTCGAAGCGCTCGTAACCGATTTCAAAAAGATCGTTTTCGAAACCGAAATCGATCTCGGATCAGCCGCCCGCTAGACGCGCGTGTTCGGCCTCGAGCGCGCGCGCGATGTCCGCAGCCAGCAACGCAGCCCCGCTGGCGCCGAGCTCGCCCGACGGACCGCCATTCGACAATGCCAGCAGCTTGTCGATCGCAGCGGCACACTGGGCAGCGACCGCATCGATTTCCGTTGCCGAGGGCGTTGCACGAGTCGTCGTGTCGGGAGGGTTCGATATCGCCATGCCACCAACGTGCCATCGAATGGTTAACATTTGGTTTCGTTGCCAGATTCCGCGTGCGCAACGCGCTGCTTGCGAGCACGGGGGCCTGTCGATATAACGCCGCTTTAATGTCTCAAAGCGTCTTTCCCGTCGGTCGCCTGCGTCTGCGCCATCTATTGGGCATCGAGGGGCTATCGGCTGAGGAGATCACGCTCCTTCTCGATCTCTCCGAATCCTACGTCGAGCAGAACCGCGCGCGCGGCGGCAAGAGCAGCCTGCTGCGCGGCCGCACGATCATCAATCTGTTCTTCGAGAATTCGACGCGCACGCGCACCTCGTTCGAACTTGCGGGCAAGCGCCTGGGCGGCGACGTCGTGAACATGTCGGCCGAGGTTTCGTCCATCAAGAAGGGCGAGACGCTGATGGACACGGCCGTCACGATGAACGCGATGCTGCCCGACGTTCTTATCGTGCGCCACCCGGATTCCGGGGCCGTCAAGCTGCTTTCCGAAAAGGTCGATTGCGCCGTCATCAATGCGGGCGACGGCACACACGAACATCCCACGCAAGCGCTGCTCGATGCACTCGCCATCCGCCGCCACAAAAAGCGGCTGCAGGGCCTGCTCGTGGCAATCTGCGGCGACATTCTGCACAGCCGCGTCGCGCGTTCGAACATCCATCTCCTGGCGACGATGGGTGCGCGCGTACGCGTCGTGGGCCCGCCGACCTTGATGCCCACCGCGATCGCGCGCATGGGCGTCGAAGTGTTCCACGACATGCGCAAGGGCCTTGAGGGCGTGGACATCGTGATGATGCTGCGGCTGCAGACGGAGCGCATGCAAGGCAATTTCGTGCCGTCGGTGCGCGAGTATTTCCGCCATTACGGCCTCGACTACGAAAAGCTCAGCGTGGCCAAACCCGATGCGCTGATCATGCATCCGGGCCCGATGAATCGCGGCGTGGAGATCGACAGCGAAGTTGCCGACGACGTGGACCGCTCGCTCATCCGCGAACAGGTCGAGATGGGTGTCGCCGTGCGCATGGCGTGCCTCGATCTGCTCACGCGCAATCTCGTCTCCAACACCGGTGGTGCGACGTGAGATATCCCGACGGCGTTGTGCCCGCAAAGACGCCGGGCGGGCGCGGCGGCCCGCCCGTCGCCTACGTGAATGCGCGCCTGCTCGACCCGGCCTCGAATCTCGACGCGCTGGGCGGCATGGTCGTTCGCAACGGTCAGGTCGCCGAAATCGGCGCACATCTCGCGGCTGCGGGCGCCTTGGCCGCCGCCGGCCCCGCAGGCATCGAGACGATCGATTGCGGCGGCATGTGCCTTGCCCCGGGCCTCGTGGATATGCGCGTGCAGCTGCGCGAACCCGGCGAGGAACACAAGGAAACCATCTCGACTGCGAGCGAAGCGGCGGCTGTGGGCGGAATCACAACAATGGTCGCCTTGCCGAACACGCGGCCGGCGATCGACGACGCGGCCCTGGTCGAATCGGTCGCACGCCTCGCGCGCGAGACGAGCCTCGTGCGCGTGCACACTTATGCGGCCGTCACGCGCGGCCTCAACGGCAAGGAAATGACCGAGTTCGGCCTGCTCGCAGCCGCCGGCGCTTTGGGCTTTACCGACGCCACGCATGCCGTGGCCGATCCGCAATTGCTGCGCCGTGCGCTGTCCTACGCGCGCACCTTCGGCAAGGCGATCATCCAGCATCCCGAAGAACCGATCCTGTCGCGCGGGGCGATGAACGAGGGCGAATTGTCGACGCGCCTCGGCATTCCGGGCTCGCCCGCGATGGCGGAGATCATCCAGATCGAACGCGACATTCGCATTGCCGAACTCACCGGCGGGCGCCTGCATTTCTCGAACGTCACAACCGCCCAAGGCCTTGCCGCGATCCGCAATGCCAAAGCGCGCGGCCTTGCGATCACCTGCGACACCGCGCCGCATTATTTTGCGCTGAACGAAATGGCGCTCAGCGATTATCGCACTTTTGCGAAGGTCTCGCCGCCCTTGCGCAGCGAAGACGACCGCCGCGCGGTGATCGAAGCGCTCAAGGACGGCACCATCGACGCGATCGCGTCCGACCATTCGCCGCACGACCAGGATTCCAAGCGCCTGCCGCTCGCCCAAGCCGCGTTCGGCACAGTCGGGCTCGAAACGCTGCTGCCGATCGTGCTCGAGCTTGTGCACAACAAGCAGCTTGGCCTGCTCGAAGCGCTCGCGAAGATCACGAGTGCGCCCGCCGCCCTGCTCGGGCTCAAGGAGGGGCGCTTGGCCAAGGGCCTTGCGGCCGATTTCGTCGTTTTCGACCCGGCGGCACCTTGGAAGATCGAAGCCAAGCGCCTGCAGTCGAAATCCAAAAACTCCGCTTTCGACGACCGGCTCGTGCAAGGACGCGTACTGCGCACGGTCGCCGCCGGCATCCCCATCCATATCGCAAGCTAGGGCATCGCCTTGTTCGATCCCGATACGTTGGCTCTGGCTTGGCCCTATCTGGCGACAGCCCTCGTTGCTGGCTATCTGCTGGGCTCCGTGCCCTTCGGCCTTGTGCTAACGCGTGCGGCAGGCCTTGGCGACATCCGCAAGATCGGCTCGGGCAATATCGGGGCGACCAACGTGCTGCGCACCGGCAACAAGGCGCTCGCCTTCGCAACCTTGGTGCTCGATTCCGGCAAAGGGGCGATAGCGGTGCTGATTTTGCGCACGATCTGGGGGCCCGATGCGGCCCTGGTCGCAGGTTTCGGCGCCCTGCTCGGGCATCTGTTTCCGGTCTGGCTCGGTTTCAAAGGCGGCAAGGGCGTTGCGACCGCACTCGGCACCCTCATCGCCTTTTCCTGGCCCATCGGGCTTGCGGCCTGCGGCACATGGGCGCTGGTCGCGGCCGTGTTTCGGTTCTCCTCGCTTGCTGCCTTGGCCGCAGTTGCAGCAGCACCCGTTTTTGCCTGGTATCTGCCGGTCCTGTGGGCTCCGGGCCAAGAGCTGGGCGGCGACCTGCAATTGGCGGGTTTTTGCGCTGCGATGGCGGTCCTCATTTGGATCAAACACAAATCCAACATCGCGCGGCTGCTGGCCGGAACCGAACCGAAAATCGGCAAGAAGAAAGCACTGTCGACCGAGGGTTGACGCGCGATTGCAGGCACGGCCAAAATCGGCCGATGTCAGCCAGCAATCTGTCCGACGACGAGCGCTGCCAGTGGCTGCGTTTGATCCGCACCGAGAATGTCGGCCCTGTCGCGTTCGGCCAATTGCTGGGTCGATACGGCAATGCTGCGGCTGCTCTTGCCGCTCTTCCGGACCTGGCGAGCCGAGCCGGCAAACGCAATATCCGCATCGCCTCGCTCGCCGAAGCGGAAGCCGAAATCGCCGCCTTGGCCAAACTCGACGGTCGATTTGTCGCAAAGGGCGAACCCGATTACCCGCCGCTGCTGGCCGAAATCGAAGACGCGCCGCCGCTGCTGGCGCTGCGCGGCTTTGCGCATGTCTGGAAGCACTCGTGCCTCGCCATCGTGGGGGCCCGCAACGCATCGCTGAACGGGCAGCGCTTTGCACGCGACTTGGCGCAAACGCTCGGCGAGGCTGGGCTCGCGATCGTATCGGGCCTCGCGCGCGGCATCGATACGGCGGCCCATGCCGGCGCGCTTGCGACCGGCACGGTCGCGGTCATGGCTGGCGGCATCGACCATATCTATCCGACCGAAAACAAAGAGCTCTATGGGCGGATCGCCACCCAAGGGGCGGTCGTTTCGGAGGTTCGCTTCGGCGAAGCTCCGCAAGCCCGCCACTTTCCGCGCCGCAACCGGATCGTTTCGGGCATGTGTCGCGGCACCTTGGTCGTGGAGGCGGCGATGCGTTCGGGCTCGCTGATCACGGCACGGCTCGCGGGCGAGCAAGGCCGCGAGGTTTTTGCCGTGCCGGGCTCGCCGCTCGACCCGCGCGCCCGCGGCGCCAACGAGCTGCTGCGCCAGGGGGCAACGCTTGTTGAAACGGCGCAAGACGTGCTGGATGTCTTCCATCGAATGCGCCTCGAATCGTCTAAGAATCTACCTGAAGAAAGACCATTAAATACATATAATATAACAGAAAAAGAAATTTCAGACGTACGCGATTCCATCCACCGAGCGCTGGCCCCGTCGCCGACGTTAGTTGACGAAATCGTGCGCGAGTGCCAATTGTCCGCCCCCGTCGTCCTGGCCGCCTTGCTCGAACTTGAGCTTGCCGGCCTCGTCGACAGACATCCGGGCGGCCGGGTTTCGCGTCGGGTTTAGCGAAAGTCGGCCGGTCGGCACGGTAGAAGGCGCGATTGCGCCGACAGGCAGGCGGATGAAGCTCGTTATCGTGGAATCGCCGTCGAAGGCGAAGACCATCAACAAATATCTCGGCGACGAGTACCGCGTCCTCGCCTCGTACGGGCATGTGCGCGACCTGCGCGAAAAAGACGGTGCCGTCGAGCCCGACCGCGACTTCGAAATGCATTGGGAAATCGGCGAACGTGCCAAAAAACCCGTCTCCGAAATCACACGGGCTCTGAAGGGCGTCAAGACGCTGATCCTGGCCACCGACCCCGACCGCGAGGGCGAGGCAATCTCCTGGCACCTCAAAGAAGTGCTGGCGGCCGCCAACAAGCTCAAGGACGTCGACGTGCGCCGCGTCGTGTTCAACGAAATCACCAAGACCGCGATCCTCGAGGCGATGCGCCATCCGCGCGACCTCGACCGCGATCTGGTCGATGCGTATCTGGCACGTCGCGCCCTCGATTTTCTCGTGGGCTTCAACCTGTCGCCCGTGCTGTGGCGCAAGCTGCCGGGCAGCCGCTCGGCGGGCCGCGTGCAGTCAGTCGCGCTGCGGCTGATCTGCGAGCGCGAGAACGAAATCGAACGTTTTCGTGCGCGCGAATACTGGACGATCGGCGCGCAGTTCACGGCCAAAGGTGGCGAGAAGTTCGAAGCGCGATTGACGCAGATCGACGGCGCCCGCCTCGACAAGTTCGACATCGCAAGCGAAGCCGCAGCCCAAGCGGCCGTCGCCAAGATCGAAGGGGGCGATCCCTATTCGGTCGCAAGCGTTGAGCGCAAGCGCGTGCGGCGCAATCCCATGGCGCCGTTCACGACCTCGACGCTGCAGCAGGAAGCCTCGCGCAAATTGGGTTTCGGCGCTTCGCGCACGATGCGCCTTGCCCAGCAGCTCTACGAAGGTTTCGACATCGGCGGCGAGACCGTGGGTCTCATCACCTACATGCGGACCGACAGCGTGACGCTCTCGGGCGAAGCGGTGCGCGCGGCGCGTGCCCTGATCGCCGAGCGCTTTGGCAAGAAATTCCTGCCTGAGCAACCGCGCATCTGGAAGACCCAAGCCAAAAACGCGCAGGAAGCCCACGAAGCCATTCGCCCGACGGATCTCCTGCGTCGCCCCGACCAAGTCGCGCATGCGCTTGCCGACGACCAGCTCAAACTCTACGAGCTGATCTGGAAGCGCACGATCGCTTCCGAGATGGAAAGCGCCCAGCTCGACCAGGTCGCAGTCGACCTCGCCTCGCCCGACGGCCGCACAGTGCTGCGCGCGACCGGCTCGACGCTGGTGTTCGAAGGCTTCCTTGCCCTCTATCGCGAAGACCGCGACGATCCGGCCGAAGGCGACGACGACGAAAACCGCCTGCTTCCCGCCCTTGCCGAGGGCGACGCCACGCCGCGCGGGGCCATCAAGCCCGAGCAGCATTTCACGCAACCGCCGCCGCGCTTTTCGGAGGCAAGCCTCGTGAAGCGCCTTGAAGAGCTCGGCATCGGCCGCCCCTCGACCTATGCCTCGATCCTCGAGACGCTCCAGGAGCGCGGCTATGTGAAGCTCGACAAGCGCCGCTTCACGCCCGAAGACCGCGGCCGCGTCGTGACGACGTTCCTCGAGAACTATTTCAAACGCTACGTCGAATACGATTTCACGGCCAAACTCGAAGACCAGCTCGACGAGATCTCGGGCGGCCGCGCCGATTGGCGCAAGGTGCTGGCCGATTTCTGGAACGCCTTCTCGAAATCGATCGCCGACACCAAAGACCTCAAGATCCGCGACGTGATCGACGCGCTCGACGAAGCGCTCGGCCCGCATTTCTTCCCCGAAAAGCCGGGCGGTGCGGACGCGCGCGGATGTCCCGCATGTTCGGGCGGTCGTTTGGGCCTCCGCCTCGGCAAGCGCGGAGCCTTCATCGGCTGCTCGAATTACCCGACCTGCAGCTTCACGCGGCCTTTGACGGTCGAGGGCGGCGACGGCGAGCCGACGGCCGGGGTCGCCAACAAGGTCATCGGCGTCGACCCCGAAACCAAAGAAGAGATCCATCTGCGCAACGGACCTTTCGGGCCCTATGTGCAACTCGGTACGGGTGGCGAGAAAATCAAGCCGAAGCGCCAATCCGTTCCGAAGGACACGAAGCCCGAGGACGTGACGCTCGAGATTGCGCTCAAGCTTTTGTCGCTGCCGCGTTTGGTCGGCACGCATCCCGAGACGGGCGAAACCATTCTTGCCGGGCTCGGTCGCTTTGGGCCGTATCTGAAACACGGCGACAAATACAAATCGATCCCAACGACGCAAGACGCGCTCGAGATCGGCCTCAATCGCGCGGTGGACGTGCTGGCCCAGCCTTCGACTGGACGGCGCTTTGGCCGTGCTGCCGCCCCGGCCGGGCGCGTTGTCGGCAACCATCCGGATGACAATGCGCCAATCACGGCCGCCGTCGGCAGCTACGGCCCGTACGTGAAACACGGCAGCACGTACGCGAACCTGCCCAAAGACATCACACCCGAAGAAGTCACGCTCGAAGACGCCGTGCGCCTCATCGCCGAACGACGCGCGCGCGCTGGCAATGCGCCCGCACGCAAGAAAGCGGCTGCGAAAAAGGCCGCAAAGCCCAAGGCAGACAAGCCGAAGGCCGAGAAGCCGAAGGCCGAAAAGCCTGCAGCCAAAGCCAAACGCCCCAAAAAAGCCGCCGCAGCCGAAGAATAATCTTCACGGGGAGCCGCATTGCGCCTCAACGCAAAGCGGTTCACCCTCGGTTTCGATGTCGCGAACGAGTCGTCCCCCTGCCCGCCTCGACGCCAAAACGGTGCTCAGCGCCGTGGCGCGTAGCCCCGTGCCCGTCGAAAAACGCCGCATTGCCAAACTCCTTGGCCTCAAAGGCCCGGCCCGCGACACGCTGAAGGCCCTGCTGCGCGACATGCTGCGCGACGGCCAACTCATCGCGGCCGGCGAAGGGCGCGTTGCGGTGCCGCGCAAAGCGCCCCCGCCTGGCCTGACCATGGTCGCGGTCGAAACGATCGACATCGAAGACGGAACGCCGCTCGTGCGCCCGACCGAATGGACGGGAGACGCCCCGCTTGTGCGCCTGACGGTGCCTGTCGGCCACGCGGCACCGGCGATCGGCGCGCACGGTCTTGTCGAGCTGGGCAAGGCAGACGACGTCTGGCAGGCGACGTTGGTCCGTCTCGTCGAGCCCACGGTCGAGCGGCTGGTCGGACAAATCGGTGCAACCGGTTCGCATTTTCGCCTGCTGCCGACCGATCGGCGCATTCGCACCGAGTTTACGGTCGATGCCGATGCGCTTGCCGGTGCGGTCGCCGGCGATCTTGTGCTGGCCGAAGTGCTGCCGCAGCGCCGCTTGGGCCTGCCGAAGGCCAAAGTCGTCGAACGCATCGGCCAGCTCGGCGATCCGCGCTCGGCGAGCCTGATCGCGATTTTCTCGCAAGGCATCCCGACCGAGTTTCCGCCCGAAACGCTCAAACTCGCCGCCGAGGCCAAACCTGCCGAAACGACCGGCCGCGAAGATCTGCGCGCCCTGCCGATCTGCACGATCGACGGCGCGGATGCGCGCGATTTCGACGACGCCGTGCTTGCCGAGCCCGACAGCGATCCCGACAATCGCGGCGGCTACAAGCTCGTCGTCGCGATCGCCGACGTCGCCTGGTATGTGCGCCCCGACGATGCGCTCGACCGCGAAGCCTATCGGCGCGGCAACTCGTGCTATTTCCCCGACCGCGTCGTGCCGATGCTGCCCGAGCGCCTGTCGAACGATCTGTGTTCGCTGCGCCCCGACGAAGATCGCCCGGTGCTGGTGGCCCATATCGTCATCGATGCGGCCGGCAAAAAGCGTAGCCATCGTTTCGCGCGCGCCACGATCCGCTCGGCCAAGCGCTTCACCTACGAAGCGATCCAGGAAATCGCCGACGGCCACGAAAAAGCGCCGGGCTGGATCGCCGACAAGATCGTGGCCCCGCTCTATGCTGCCTATCGCCTGCTCGATGCGGCCAAGCGCGAACGCGGTGCGCTCGATCTCGAAGTGGCCGAGCGCAAGGTCGAGATCGGCGAAGACGGCAAGATCGCCGCAATCCGACCGCGCGCGCGCCTCGACAGCCACAAGCTGATCGAAGAATTCATGATCCTTGCCAACGTCTGTGCAGCCGAAACGCTCGAACGCGCAGGCTTGCCGTGCATGTATCGCGTGCACGAACCGCCCGCCCCCGACCGCGTCGACGGTTTGCGCGACGTGTTGGATGGGCTTGGGTTTCGGCTGGCGCGCGGGGCTGCGATCAGGCCGCAGGATTTCGGCAAAGTGCTGGCCTGGGCGGCAGACCAGGTGGCGCGACCGCTCGTCAATCAGATGGTGCTGCGCTGCCAGTCGCTGGCGGTCTATTCACCCAAAAACCAAGGACATTTCGGCCTCGCCTTGGCGCGCTATGCGCATTTCACCTCGCCAATCCGCCGCTATGCCGATTTGCTCGTGCATCGCGCGCTGATCGCCGCTGGCAACCTCGGCGAGGGCAGCCTTCGCGGGACAAGGGCGCCACCGGACTTCGCGGTTGCCGGCGACCATATCTCGGCGACCGAGCGGCGCGCGGTAGCGGCCGAGCGCGATGCCATGGCGCGCTATGTCGCGTCTTACCTTATGGAACGACGCGATGCGCAATTCACCGGTCGCGTCTCGGGCGTGCAGAAATTCGGTCTCTTCGTCACACTCGACGAAACCGGTGCTGACGGTCTCGTGCCGGTACGCTCGCTGCCCTCGGATTTCTACAATTTCGATGAACGCCGCCATACACTTACGGGAAACCGCAACGGCCGGATCTATCAGCTTGGCCAGGCCGTGGAAGTACGGCTGCGCGAGGCCGACAATCTGACCGGTAGCCTGGTTTTCGAGCTCCTCGAGCAGGGTGCTGCGCGCCGCCCGCAGCGGCCGAGCGGCGGCAAGCCCAAACACCGACGCCGCCGCTAGGCCTGCGGCGCGAACCGCGAGATGTTGCAAGAATGCCGCAGCCCGCATTGGTTTTTTGTCGCAGCGGTTCCAACACTACCTTCCGACATAGAGGCGTATAGTATCGACCGCTGGAGAACCGCCAGAACATGCTGATCGAACAGCCACACGAAACGACACAGCCGCCACCGCGGTCGTGGCTCTTGGGAATGCGGCGCGGTGCGGTCGGCGACTGCCCCAATTGCGGTGCAGCACCGGCCTTTGCCGGCTATCTGCGGGTCGTGACACGCTGCGCTTCGTGCGGGCACGAGCTCGGCGCCTATCGCGCCGACGACGCTCCGCCCTATTTCACGATCTTCGCGGTCGGCCACATCATCGTGCCGCTGATGCTCCTACTCGAAAAGAGCCAAGCGCCGGCATTGTGGATCCATATGGCCTTGTGGCTGCCCGCAACGATCGTGCTTTCGCTAGTGCTGCTACGGCCGATCAAAGGCGCGGTGCTGGGCGTGATGTGGGCAACCGATTCCGAAACGAAAGCATCGTCGTGAAGTTTACGGGCCTTTCTTACCGGCAGACGTCGCGCATCGCCGCCCTGATCGGCGCACTCGCGCTGTTCGCGACCGCGTGTGCAGGCCCGCGCGAAACCACACGGCCGATCGCACCGCGCGAAGCGCGCCATGCGCCGGCACCGGCCTATTTCTACGAACGCGCCTACGACGAGCTGATCGCACGCTACATCAGCTCGCTCGACGCGCCGACCCTGGCAACGTCGGGCCTAGCCAATCTTTCCAAGCTCGACACGCGCGTGGGCATCCGCCAGGAAGCCCAGCGCCTGCTTGTTCTCGACGGCGAAGCGCCGGTCGCGAGCTTCGAAGCGCCGCGGCGCGAAGACACGCAGCGTTGGGCAAGCCTCACGGCACAGGCGATCGAAACCGCGCGCGGCTTTTCGCCGACTTTGCGCGAAACCGCCAATGACCGTCTCTATCGGACGGTTCTCGAGGGCGCTTTGTCGCGGCTCGATACCTACACGCGCTACGACGATCCCGACCGTGCGCGCGAATCGCGCGCGTCGCGCAACGGGTTCGGCGGTATCGGCGTAACGGTCGGATTCGAGAACGGCGAAACGCGCATCGACAACGTGATCGTCGGTTCGCCCGCCGGCCGTGCGGGCTTGCGCGTTGGCGACCGCATCCTGTCGGTCGATGGTCGTTCGATCTTGGGCGTGGGCGAGCGCGACGTCATCGCGCGCCTGCGCGGGCCCATCGGCACGGAAGTGCGCATGGAAGTGCGCCGTCCGCCGACCGACCAGCGCATGGACGTACGGCTGTACCGCAGCCACATCGTGCCCACGACCGTCACCTATCGCCGCGACGGCGACATCGCCTATCTGCGCATCTCGGGCTTCAACCAACGCACCGCCGACACGCTGGCCGATGCCGTGCGCCAAGCCAAAGCCGAAATCGGACCGTCGATGCGCGGTGCGGTGATCGATCTGCGCGGCAATCTCGGCGGCCTGCTCGACCAAGCGATATACGTCTCCGACCTGTTCCTGGCCCGCGGCACTATCGTTTCGACGCGCGGCCGCCATCGCGACAGCCTGCAGAGCAAAGCGGCATCTTCGGGCGACATCGGCGAAGACCTGCCGTTGGTCGTGCTGATCAACGGCCAGTCGGCCTCGGCCTCCGAAATTGTCGCGGCCGCCCTGCAGGACAATGGCCGCGCCATCGTCGTCGGCACCACGAGCTTCGGCAAAGGTTCGGTGCAGACGCTGGTCGAGATGCCCAACGACGGCGAACTCGTGATCACCTGGGCGCGTTTCCATGCTCCCTCGGGCTATCCGCTCGCCGATCTCGGCGTGATGCCGGCCTTCTGCACCTCGGGCCGGGCCGACAGCGTGGCCGATGCGCTTGCTGCCGTGCGCCGCGGCCAGATCACCGATGCGCGGACCATGGCGCGCTGGCGCGCCGCCGACCACGCCGATTCGGGCCTTCTCAAGCGTTTGCGCGAAATCTGCCCGCCCGACAGCGTCAACAGGGATGGCGATCTCGAGATTGCCGAAGCATTGCTGCGCGATTCGGCGGTGTTTGCACGCGTTCTCCAATCGGTCCAGCAGACCGCCCAGGCGCGCTAGACCCGACCCGCCGAGAATGGGCCGCCCTTGACAAGCCAGCTTTGGGCGCTATTGTCGCGGCCCGTTTGCGTTTTCCCCAGATTTCGAGGGCCCAATGGCCAAGTCCAAACCAATGCTGATCAAGCTCAACAGCACCGCCGACACGGGCTTCTTCTACGTGACCAAGAAGAATCCGCGCAAAACGACGGAAAAGCTTGAGCTCAAGAAGTACGACCCCGTCGCGCGCAAGCACGTCGTGTTCAAAGAAGGCAAGATCAAGTAGCCGTCAGCCTTCCGTTTCGAAGGATCGAACCGGGCAGCCGCGTGTCGGCGAGCCCGGTTTTTTCATGGCCGGTTTCCTCCGGGCCGAACGGTCTCAGTCGTCGGTCGATACGACCCGGTCGCGCCCCTGCTGCTTGGCGCGATAAAGCGCCTCGTCCGCCCGCTCGATCAGGCGTGCCGGATCGAACCCATCGAGCGGCGTCGCCGCCACACCGATGCTGATCGTGACCGATATCGCACCTTCCGGTGTCTGCACCTTGACGGGCGTCTGTGCGACCTTGCCGCGCAGGCGTTCGCCCACCATGCAGCCGACCTTGATGTCGGATTCCGGCATCACGACCATGAATTCCTCGCCGCCCCAACGCGCGACCGTGTCGAACGGGCGCACGTTGTTCTGCAGCCGCTCGGCAACGGCCCGCAGCACCCGGTCGCCGATCGGGTGGCCGTGCGTGTCGTTTACGGCCTTGAAATGATCGATATCGACCATCAGCAAGGCAAGCGAGCGTTCCGACTGGATCGTGCGGCGCGACAGGTTGGCCAGATGCGCTTCCATGTAGCGGCGATTGTAGAGGCCGGTTAGCGAATCGGTCAGCGCGAGCGCCATGTTGCGTTCGTAGTTGTGGCGCAGCGCGTCCATGTAGCGGCGGCGGCGGATCTGCGTGCGCACGCGCGCGATGAGCTCGTTGGGCTCGACCGGCGTCATCAGATAGTCGGTCACGCCGATGTCGATTGCGCGCGTGAGCCGCGCGTCGTCGCCGTCGTCGAGCACGGCCATAAGCGGCGTCTGGCGCGTGCGCTCGCCCGAGCGCAGATCGGCGCACAGCCGCAGCGCGTCGGATTTGCGCATCAGGGTGTTGACGAGGATCGCGTCGAAATCCCTGTCGCGCACCGCCGCAACGGCACTCGCTTGGTCGTTCGCGACGACAAGCGACACCGCCTCGTCCTTCATGTGCTGCGTGAGCAGGCGCTGCAAGGTCGGCATTTCGTCGACCACGAGCAAGCTTGCTCCATGGGTCGGAATTTCCTGCTGAATCGTCTGCGCCTCGTCGCCGATGCCGAAACGCTCGCTCGTGACGTTGCGCAAGCGCCATTCGTCGGCCAGCATCTTGAGGCGAACGAGCGAGCGGATTCGCGAATAGAGGGCTATGTCGCGCACGGGCTTGGTCAGGAAATCGTCGGCCCCTGCCTCGAGGCCGCGCACGCGGTCTTCGCTTGCCGAAAGGGCCGTCACCATCACCACCGGCACGTGGCAGGTGCGCGGATCGGCCTTGAGCCGCCGGCAGACTTCGAAGCCGTCCATCTGGGGCATCATCACGTCGAGCAACACGATGTCGGGCGGATTCTCGAAGGCTTTTTCGAGCGCATCGCGTCCCGAAAACGCCGTCGTCACGTGGAAATACTCGGAGCTCAGC
The DNA here is from genome assembly GCA_027490975.1 of Rhodospirillaceae bacterium. Classification (GTDB taxonomy): domain Bacteria; phylum Pseudomonadota; class Alphaproteobacteria; order CACIAM-22H2; family CACIAM-22H2; genus Tagaea. The sequence goes on along the minus strand of JAIXXA010000175.1, from coordinate 19,723 downwards.
CGCGCTTCGAGAAGCTTCACATTGGGCAGTAGATCGTCGACGACCAACACGCGAGCGGACATCGGTCAGCGTTCCCTTAAGGGCCCCTGCGGCACGCTAGGCCAGGAACCGCTGAACGGTCTCGAGAAATTTGGCGACCGAAATGGGCTTTGCGATATAGGCCTCGCAGCCGCCCTGGCGGATCTTGTCTTCGTCGCCCTTCATCGCAAAAGCCGTGACCGCAACGACCGGAATCGCGCGCAGATCCGGGTCTTCCTTGAGCCATTTTGTGACTTCAAGGCCCGAAACTTCAGGAAGCTGAATGTCCATCAAGATCAAATCGGGACGATGCAGGCGCGCCATCTTCATCGCCTCGATCCCGTCCTTCGTCTGCAAGGTCGCATAGCCATGCGCCTCGAGCAGATCGTTGAACAGCTTGATGTTCAGTTCGTTGTCTTCGACGATCAGAACTGTTTTTGCCATCGCATCGCCCGCGTATGATCCGCTCACCAATTCGGTATTCTTATGTAGCACGCAGGAAGCGACGCATACTAGTCTGCAAATCAGCGGCGAAACATGCGAAGAACTTCGGACAATGCGGTACGGAATCGATCTTGGCGGAACAAAAATCGAAATTGCAGCGCTGGCGGGCGACGGCAGCATTCGCCTGCGTCGCCGAACCGCAAGCCCCAAAGGCGACTATTGCGCGACCGTCGATGCGATCGCAAGCTTGGTCGAGGCAGCCGACGCCGATCTCGGCGTTCGCCCGCCCGTCGGGGTCGGGATTCCCGGCACGATCTCGCCGGCGACCGGTCTTATCAAGAATGCAAATTCGACCTGGCTGATCGGCCATCCGCTCGACCGCGATCTGGCTGATCGGCTGCGACGCCCGGTCCGAATATCCAACGATGCCGATTGTTTTGTGCTGTCGGAAGCCTCGGACGGCGCTGCCGCAGGAGCCCGCAGCGCTTTCGGGGTGATTCTGGGTACCGGCGTGGGCGGCGGCCTCGTCTATGGCGGCCGGCCGATCCAGGGGATCAATGCGATTGCGGGCGAATGGGGGCACAATCCGCTGCCAGATCCCCAGATCCACAACGGGCTCGACGAGCGCCCGGGGCCGCAATGCTATTGTGGCCGCCGCGGCTGCATCGAGACCTACCTGTCAGGCCCCGGCCTCGCCGCAGACCATGTCCGCCATGGCGGCGCCGCGGCGAGTGCCGAAGCCATCGTTGCCGCGGCAGCTGAGGGCAATGCCGACGCCAAGGCCACGCTGGCGCGCTATATCGACCGGCTGGCACGCGGGCTCGGCACGGTTATCAACCTGTTCGACCCCGAGGTAATCGTGCTCGGCGGCGGGCTCTCGAACGTTGCGGAACTCTACGAACAGGTGCCGCGGATCTGGCAGCGCTACATTTTCTCGGATCACGTCGCCACGCGGCTTGTGAAAAACCTGCACGGCGATTCGAGCGGCGTGCGCGGTGCGGCCTGGCTCAATCCGGCCGAACGCGCCTAGCAGCGCGGCCGCGGCAGGGCCTCGAGCCGCTCGAGCTTGGCCTTCATCGTGAACTCGGGATATTCGAACGAGTAGTCGGCGGCAACGCCGTTGTCGAGCATGCGCATCGAGGTCTCATAGGTCGGCGTGCCGGACTGGTCGTCGGTGTTGAAATAGGCCATGCGCACACGCCAGCTCGGGCGGCTCCCCAGGGCAGGTGCGATGTTCGCCGCGCTGTCCTGCGGCGGCAGCAGATTGCCGATCAGGGCCGACACGTCGAGCGCACCGTCGAGCGTTGCACCGTCGAACACGGCGCGCGCAACCTGCTTTTCGCCGCCCGCCGCTAGGTTCAGCAGCAGTAGCGCATGCGCCGTCGGGAACAGCGTGCCTGGCGGCAACTCCATCGTCGTCTCAGGCACGGCAAACTCGGCCGAGCCGCCCTTGTCGGGATCGAGGGAGGCGCGCCCGCGTAGCTCTTCGACCAGTTCGCCGTCGCGCGTGGTTCGCAGCGAAAAACGATAGCCCTTGCCGTCATGCGTTTCGAAGCTCGAAAACACGATTTCGGTATCGACCGAATTTCCGTCGCTTTCGGACATGCGGAAGCGCAGGCGCTGGGCGATCGTCCAGCCTTCGCAGACTTCCGCCCAATCCATGGCGAGCACGCCCTCGATGCCGACAACGTCGCCGCGCACGGCACCAAGGCTCAACGAATAGGCCGCCCGGTGCGGGGTGATCGTCTGGGCTGCCGCCGGAAGGGCCGTTGGAAGCGGCGCCAACAGGGCCAGAGCCAACAAGAAAACGCGTTTCATCGCAACTCCGATCAGCCGCAGATTTGCCAAACAATATGGCGTTTTCACGGCTGGCTGGCGAGGGCGGTTCAATCTTTCTTTTTGACGGGCGGCAGGTCTGGCTTGATGTGAAGCTCTTTGTAGCGCGCAGCATCGACTGTGTTGGGGGCTTGCATCAAGAGATCGACCGCCCCTTGCGTCATCGGAAAAGCCACAACTTCGCGGATGTTGGGTTCGTCGGCCAGCAGCATCACGATGCGGTCGATGCCGGGGGCCGAACCGCCATGCGGCGGGGCGCCGAACTTGAACGCGTTGAGCATGCCGCCGAAGCGCGTTTCGACGTCTTGCGGCGTGTAGCCCGCGATCTCGAACGCGCGATACATGATTTCCGGCAAATGGTTGCGGATGGCACCCGACGACAATTCGACGCCGTTGCACACGATGTCGTACTGGAACGCTTTGATCGCAAGCGGGTCCATTCTGTTCAATGCTTCGAGCCCGCCTTGCGGCATCGAGAAAGGGTTGTGGCTGAAATCGATCTTGCCCGTGTCCTCGTCGCGCTCGTACATCGGGAAATCGACGATCCAGCAGAAGCGGAACGCATTGGGCTCGATAAGCTCGAGTTCCTCGCCGAGTTTGCGGCGGGCCGCACCCGCAAGCTTGGCGGCTGCCAGCGGCTTTTTGTCGGCGACAAAGAAGACGGCATCCCCTGCCCCCACGCCCGCCAATTCCTGCAGCTTGGCAAGGCGGCCCGCATCGAGGAACTTCGCGATCGGCCCCTTGGCCTGGTCGCCCTCAAACACGATGTACCCGAGGCCGGGGGCCCCTTCGCTTTGCGCCCACGAATTCATCTTGTCGAAGAAACTGCGCGGCCGGTCGGCGGTCTTGGGCGCCGGGATGGCGCGCACGATGCCCCCGCCTGCCACGATCCCTGCAAACACTTTGAAGTCCGAGCCCGCAAAAACCTCGCCAACGTCCGCGATCACCAGCGGGTTGCGCAAATCCGGCTTGTCGGAGCCGTATTTGAGCATCGCCGTGTCATAGGGGATGCGCGGGAAGCGTTCGTCGTCGACCTTGCGGCCCTTGGCGAATTCGCGAAACACGCCCGCCAGCACGGGCTCGATCGCGTCGAACACGTCTTCCTGGGTCACGAAGCTCATCTCGAAATCGAGCTGGTAGAACTCGCCGGGGCTGCGATCGGCGCGCGCGTCTTCGTCGCGGAAACAAGGCGCTATCTGGAAATAGCGGTCGAAGCCCGAAACCATGAGCAGCTGCTTGAATTGCTGCGGGGCCTGCGGCAGCGCGTAGAACTTGCCCGGATGCAGGCGCGAGGGCACCAGATAGTCGCGTGCACCCTCGGGGCTCGAAGACGTCAGAATCGGGGTTTGGAACTCGGTGAAACCCTGCTCGATCATGCGCCGACGGATCGAAGCGATCACGTTCGAGCGCAGCATGATGTTGGCATGCAGGCGCTCGGTCCGCAGATCGAGAAAGCGGTATTTGAGCCGCATTTCCTCGGGATAGTCCTCTTCCTGCGCGACCTGGAACGGCAGGATTTCGGATGCCGACTGCAGCTTGGCCTCGTCGATGCGCACCTCGATATCGCCGGTCGCGAGCTTGGAATTGACGGTCCCGGCCTCGCGGGCGACCACGCGGCCCGTGACGGTCACCACGCTTTCGGGGCGATAGGCTTCCACGCCGGCAAAAAGCGGGCTTGAGGTGTCGAGCACGCATTGCGTGATGCCGTAATGGTCGCGTAGATCGACGAACAGCAGATTGCCATGGTCGCGCTTGCGGTGGACCCAGCCCGACAGGCGGACTGTCTTCCCGACATCGCCCAGACGCAGTTGGCCGCAGGTATGCGAACGATAGGCATGCATGGCGAGGCGATTCCTTCGGTTCAAAACGGGCCGCAACAGGATATCCTGGCGCCCGGATTGTCAACTATTTCAAGGCCGGGGGGTGCTGGGCCTTGAGAGGGCCGGACAAGCGGTGTAACAGAAACAATGACGTTGATCACCGAGTCTGCAGATCTCGCGGCATTTTGCGCCAAAGTCTCCTCGTCGAACTATGTGACGGTCGACACGGAGTTCATGCGCGACCGGACCTACTATCCGCAGCTCTGCCTTGTCCAAGTGGCCGGGCCCGACGATGCGGCAGCCATCGATGCGCTTGCGCCCGGCATCGATCTGTCGCCTCTGCTGGCACTCATGGACAATCCGGCGATCTTGAAGGTCTTCCACGCAGCCCGCCAAGATCTCGAGATCTTCTACAATCTGACCGGCCGCGTGCCCACGCCGCTGTTCGATACCCAGGTTGCCGCGATGGTGTGCGGCTTCGGCGACCAGGTGAGCTACGAGACGCTGGCCGCCCAATTGTCGCGCGCGCGCATCGACAAATCCGTACGCTTCACCGATTGGGCGCAGCGCCCGCTCTCCGAGCGCCAGGTCACCTACGCCCTGTCGGACGTCACGCATCTGCGCCCCGCCTACGAGGCTTTGGCGCGCAAGCTGGCCGCCAACGGGCGTGCGGGCTGGCTGCAGGAGGAAATGGCCACCCTGCTTGACCCCGCCACCTACCGGCTCGATCCCGAGGAGGTCTGGCGGCGCATGCGACCGCGCGGCGCCAAACCTAAATTCCTAGCGATCATGAAGGAAGTTACGGCGTGGCGCGAGCGCGAAGCCCAGCGCCGCGATACCCCCCGCAACCGCGTGGTGCGCGACGAGACCATCTTGGATCTCTGCGCCCACGCGCCGACCACGCTCGACGAACTCGCGCGCATGCGTGGCCTGTCGAAGAACTTCGCTGATGGCCGCCTCGGCCAAGAGCTGCTCGATGCCGTCAAGCGCGGATTGGCCATGCCGCAGGCCGAGATCCCGACCCTACCAGAGGGTCCAGACCTTCCGTCGGGTCTCGGGCCAATTGTCGAACTGCTCAAAGTTTTGTTGAAGATGAAGTGTGAAGAGCATGGCGTGGCTCAGAAGCTTGTTGCCACGACCGCCGAGCTCGAGCGTATTGCTGCAAGCGACGAAGATACCGGCATCCCGGCCCTGCAGGGTTGGCGCCGTGAAGTCTTTGGCAGTGCGGCGCTCGACCTCAAGGCCAGCAAGCTCGCTTTTACGCTGAAGGGCAAGAAGATCATCCTTCTTAAAATTTGATATATTTCAATAAGTAAAATTGCGTTCCTCAGATATTAGACTCAGATTTTGGCAGCCAAACACGAACCGCGTAACCTCATGCAAATGGGTCGCGAACCTTTTTTCAAGGCAGGCCGCATTCCTGTCATGATCGCAGCCGATAGTGCGACCAAGTGGGGAATTTGGGGGCAGGATGGAAGGCAGTTTCGAGGCTGGCAGCCGCAGCGCCATGGCGCGGCGCTTTGCCGCTATTCGTCGGCACACGCTGGCGCTGACCGCCCCGCTGTCGGCCGAGGATGCATGCGTCCAATCGATGCCCGACGCCAGTCCCGCCAAATGGCATCTGGCCCATACGACTTGGTTTTTCGAGACCTTTGTTCTGGGCGAAACCGCAGCGCCCTTCGATCCGGAATTCGCCTATCTCTTCAATTCCTACTACGAGGCGCTTGGCCCACGCCAGCCGCGCCCGCAGCGAGGGCTGCTGACCCGCCCGCCGCTGGCGCGCGTGCACGACTATCGCGCCGCAATCGATGCCCGCATCGCCGAGCTTCTGCAGACAGCATCGCCGGCCACATTGGCGAAAATTGCGCCGATGTTGGAACTGGGGCTGCAACATGAGCAGCAGCATCAGGAACTGATTTTGTCCGATCTCCTGCATCTGTTTGCCCAAAACCCAACCGCCCCCGTCTATGCGCCGGCTGCCCCGGAAGCGCCTCGCGCGACCAAACCATTAACTTGGCTCGCGTTCCCGGCCGCGATCGCCGAAATCGGCGTCGGCGAGACGGCAAGTTTTTCCTTCGACAATGAGGGTCCGCGCCATCGCGTGGCACTCGAGCCGTTCAAACTCGCCTCGCGTCTTGTCACGAACGGCGAATATCGCGCCTTCATCGAAGCAGGCGGCTATGCGCGCGCCGAATTCTGGCTGTCCGAGGGCTGGAACCTCGTGCGCCAAGCGGAATGGTCGGCACCGATCTATTGGCGCCGCCAAAGCAACGGCTCCTGGGCAAGTTTTGGGCTCGGCGGCTTGGCCCCGCTCGACGCAGCGGCACCGGTCACAAATGTCTCGTTCCACGAGGCCACGGCCTATGCGGCATGGGCCGGGGCGCGGCTGCCGACAGAGGCCGAATGGGAAGTTGCCGCCACGGCCAAACCGGACGCCTTCGAGCAATTGTTCGACAGTGCCTGGCAATGGACGCGCTCTGCCTATGCCCCCTATCCGCGCTTCCGACCCGCCGCAGGGGCCGTCGGCGAATACAATGGTAAATTCATGGTCAATCAACTGGTCTTGCGCGGCGGATCGTTCGCCACGCCGGCGGACCATACGCGCCCCACTTACCGTAATTTCTTCCCAGCCGACGCGCGTTGGCAGTTCGCGGGCGTGCGTTTGGCAGCCGATCTGTGACCCCGCTTGGCCCCGAACTGCTTGCGCATGAAAGCGACACCGTGGACGACGACGGTGCTTTTGCGCGCGCGATGCTGGCAGGGCTCGCCGGCCGTCTGCGCCGCCTGCCCTGCAAATTCTTCTACGACGAAGCCGGATCGGCCCTGTTCGACCGCATCTGCGAGCTGCCCGAATACTATCCGACCCGCACCGAGCTTGCGATTTTGGCCGCGCATGCACCGGCGATGGCCGACCGCATCGGCCCTGCCGCCGAAATCGTCGAGTTCGGCGCCGGTTCGGGCAAAAAGATCCGCCTGCTGCTGGCAGCGCTCGAGCGGCCCGTTGCTTACTTGCCGATCGACATTTCAGGCCCGCATTTGCTGGCGGCGTCGGCCGATCTCGCCAAGCTCTATCCGAACTTGTGCATCGAGCCCATCGTTGCGGACTATACGCGCCCCTTCGGCCTGCCGCCCATGAAGCCTGCCGCCCGCCGCCGCGCGGGCTTTTTCCCCGGCTCCACCATCGGCAATTTCGCCCCTGCCGAAGCGACGCGCTTCCTGCGCCAGGCACGCGGCCTGCTCGTGGGTGGCGGTCTGTTGATCGGCGTCGATCTCGTCAAAGACCCCGCTATTCTGCACGCCGCCTACAACGATGCGGCCGGCGTCACAGCCGCCTTCAACCGCAATGTGCTCGTGCGTGCCAATGCCGAATTGGGCGCCGATTTCCGGCCCGAACGCTTCGCGCATTATGCCCACTACAATCCTGCCGCCCAGCGCATCGAGATGCATCTCGTAAGTCTCGAAAAGCAGAACGTGTCGCTGCTCGGTCGGTGCTTCGAGTTTGCGGAAGGCGAAGCGATCCATACGGAAGACAGCTACAAACACACGAAACTGGGCTTTGCCACTCTAGCCGCCACGGCCGGGTTCCGTGCCGATGCGGTTTGGAGCGACAGCAACGGGCATTTTGCCGTGTTCTGGCTCGAGGCCGCTTAAAGGAGCAAATGACGATGGTCAGCGCAATCTGGAACGGCCGCACGATCGCCCAGTCCGACGACACGGTCGTCGTCGAGGGCAATCATTACTTCCCGGCCGAATCACTCGACCGTGCGTTCGTTAAATCCAGCGCCACGACGAGCGTTTGCGGCTGGAAGGGCACGGCGAACTACTACTCGCTCGTCGTCGATGGCAAAGAGAACAAGGATGCCGTCTGGTACTACGCCGATCCCAAATCGGCCGCGAGCAAGATCAAAGGCCGTGTGGCCTTTTGGAAAGGCGTCGATGTTCGCTAGGCCAGTTTCTTCTGCGCCCAGAATTGATACATGCCGCTGAACACGAGCGGGTGGCGGCGCTCGAATTCGTCCCAGCACGCAAGGTCGGTTTTGGCGCCCGGGTCGGGATAGGCTTGCGCGAAACCGCGCGCCACGTCCGCCGCCACGTCGAAACCCAAAAACGCGAAACCGAAGTGCCGCAGCCAGTCCGCAATTTCGGGCAGCGTATGGCGATGTTCTTGGACATGGAAAAACAAATCCCGGCAGCCGCCGGTCGAGCCGAAATCGAACGTGTCGAGTGCGAGCCTGCGCGGATCGCCGGGCGGCAGAGCACGCAGTTCCTGTCGGCAGCGGCGGATGTCGGCGGCGGTCGGCGCAAAGCCGCGTGCGGCAATGAAATCGCGCACAGCCACCACAGTCGTCCGCGCATACGCCGAATAGAGCCCAATTCGAAAGAGCCCACCGGGGCGCAAGCGCCCGGAAAGGGCGGCAAAGCCCGCCTGCGGCTCAGCCAGATGGTGCAGCACGCCGACCGATTCGACGATGTCGAACGTGCGCGCGAGCGCACCCAACTGAAGCAGATCGGCATGCGCAAATGCGAGATTGCCGAGTCCCATCTCATCGGCCTTGCGCGCAGCATAGCCAAGGCTTGCAAGGCTGAGATCGACGGCCAGGATTTTCGCCGCCGGATACTCGAGTGCACGTTCGACCGCGTGCTGTCCGGTCCCGCACCCGGCAATCAGAATGTCGGGGGCAGTTCGCGTGCCCAAACCGAACGGCAAATGCCCGAACCGCGCGCGCAAAGTCTGGGCCCCCGACACGGGCGATTTTTCGGGCGGCAGCCTCGTCCAGCGCGGATAGGGATTGGCCTCGTACTGCGCTTGTACGGCCAACGACACGGGTGCGGCGATCGTGCCGATTTTCGGCAGCCCTGCGCGGATCGCCTTTTCGCGCAACGGTGCTTCCACTTGCACGGCCAGCAACGCGGCAACCGGCGCTGGCAACGTCAGCGCGAGCCATTCGGCAGCACCTTGCAATTCGCCAAGCGGCGCATAACACGCGGCGGCAACAAGATCCCAAACATCGGGCGCCTGCGCGCCGACAAGCCGGTTTGCTGCTGCCGCTGCCAGCACATCCTCTTCGGGGTCTGTTGCGAACACGAACTCGTTATTGAAACAATGTTCGGCAAGTGCGCAGGCAAAACCGAGATGGGCTTCGGTCCGCAAGGCGGGCTCGAAGAGCAAGCGACGGCGCCATTGCGTCAACTGGGATTCCATCTTCGCGTCGCTGAAAATGGCGGCCCGCAACAAGGCTGCCAGCAGCGCTGACCGCGGATCGAGCCGGTTGCCAAGCAGCGCAAGTGCCGGGCGTGCGAGGTCGCTGGGGCGGGTCCAGGCCTCGCGCAAGGCGCGTTCAAGCGCTTGAACAAGCGCAGGCGTTGGTGCGACAGGCGGGCTTGCTCCCAGCGCTTCGCAGAACAGGCGCTTAGCGCTCGCGGTTTCTTTGGCGTTCAGTGCGGCCTCGGCTTGCGCCAAGGCCTTTGTCCCGAGCCCTTCCGCGAGAAAGGCGTATCCCAACGCGACATGCGCCTCGACCATTGCGGGCGCCAAGGCGATCGCGCGTTCGAAGGCGGCTTGCGCCGCCGCGAGATCGCCCAGGTTGCGCAGGGCGAGGCCGCGATTGAGATGCGCATTCGCGTCGCCCGGCACCAGCGCCAAAGCCGCATCGAATGCCGCCAAAGCTTGCGTCGGCCGACCGAGCCGGTCGTGCATGACTCCGATATTCGCATGCGCCGCCGCCAAGCGCGGGTCGAGTGCTGCCGCACGCTCGAAGGCGGCAAGTGCTTCTTCGGGCCGGTCGAGTTGGGCAAGCGCGTTGCCGAGACTGCCATGGAGTGCCGCAATCTCGGGCCGCAAAGAAACAACCGCGCCGAACGCCGAAGCGGCATCGGCAAAGCGTCCGAGTTGCGCCGAGACAATGCCCAAATTGTTGTGCGCCTCTGCATAAAGCGGCTGCAGCCTCGCCGCCTCGGCAAACGCGGTCGCAGCCGCTTCGAGCGCGCCTTGACGGCTCAACGCAATGCCGCGGCTAAAAGCGGCTTCGGCGGCGGATCGTTCGCTCGACATGGCCGTAAGGCTACAGGCCCGGACCGTCTTGCGGCAAATCCAAGAAGGCGCGCAGGTCGGCCCACGCCGCGTCGCGCACATGCGGCGCAAAGGCCGCGCGCGGAACGGCATGCGGGCTGCGCCAGAAGGCTGCCGGCGAGGTGGCGAGTTCGGTCGGCGCATCGAATCCGTGGCCGGCGCCGCCATAGCGGATTGCCAGCACCTTCTCGCCGCCCGCCGCCGCTTCGGCGAGGCGCGCGCAGATCTCGGGCGGGGCAACGCGGTCGGCGTCGCCGAGCAGCAGCAGCACGGGCACCGGCACTTGCCATCGTTCGAGACGCGCACAATCGGGATAGAAAGCGGCCGCCGAGCGGATGCGCGGTGCAACGTCTGCCAACACCGCCATCACGGCCGATCCGCCTTCCCCCCAGCCGATCAGATGCAGGCGATCGGGCATCGCATTGACCTCGCGCAGGGTCACGCCCACGACCGCAACCAGATCACGTCGCAAGACGGCAAGATCGAGCGATCGGCACGATGGATCCAACGAATGGCGGCGTGGATAGTCGAAGACGATGGCAATCACGCCCGCCTCGGCCAAGCGGCGGGCGGCGTCGTCGATATGGCTGCCGACACCGTCGCAGCCGGGTACCAGCACCGCAGCCGCACGCGAAGCACTGCCGCCCGGATGCAACACGGCCACAAAATCGCCGACGGGCAGCAGGCTGCGCGGCACCGCGCCGGTCCTGGCGCAGGCGCCAAGGACAAGAACCGCGAAGGCCATCGCGGCCAAACACCGGAGGCGGTCGCTTTTTCCCACTATCAGCGCAGTTTGATCGAAACGCGCCGATCGAGTGCGCGGGCAAGCGCATCGAGGCGGCGCCCCACCACGTCGCCGACCATCGCGGCCATCTTGCGCGGCAATTCGAGCACGAGATCCTTGGGCGTGATGCGCAGGCGGGTAGCGTCGAGCACCGACGACGCCCCGCCCGACAGACGATATGCAACACGCAAGGCAAGCCCCATCAGATAGGCCTCGCCGAGCGCCGCCTCGTCGAGCAGCGACCAAGCCCCCTTGGTGACCGACATGTCGGGTTCGCCTTCGTAGCGCGAATAGAGCGCAATCGCGACATATGCCCGGCCCGGATGGTCGATGCCCGCGACCGGCATCGACAAAGCGCGGCGGTAGGCGATTTCGCCGCGATGGTCGGGATGTTCGCTCCAGGCGATGTCGGCCAGATAGCAGCTTGCCAAGCGCAGGCGCGCGCGCGACTTGTCTTTGAACAGCGGCTCGATCCACTCGGCGAGTTGTTCGGGTGCGACCCGATAGCGCCGGTTGCCTGCGAGCATAGCCGCCGCCCCCGACAGCAGCGGATCGACCGTTTTGAGCTTATTCGGCAAAGAATCGTAAAGTGCGCCCTCGCGCAGCCCGTAGGCCGAAAACACGAGGCGCTTTGGCTTGGCGCGCCGCAAAGTGCGCTCGAGAACGAGGGCTGCGAGCGGCAGCGTTTCGATGCGCTTGCGCGAAACGCCCATGAAACCTTCAAGCGAAGCACGGCTCTGTGTGGCAAGAAGCGCGAAAAACTCGATCGCCGCCTCGCGCCCGATCGCGTAATGGTGGATCACGTCGAGCCCGTAACCGACATGCGACATGTGAAGTTTGGCAAGGGCGCGCCAAGCGCCGCCCACGGCGTAGAAATCGCCGTTGGCCGAAGCCTGCGGCAAGAACGGCAATTCGCGCAAATAGCCGTCGATCAGATCGCGCTGCTGAAGGCGCGAGCGGTCGGCCATTTCGCGCAAGCGCAGCGGCCCCAGCGGCAAGGTTGCGTAGTCTTTGGTCTTGCCGCGCCCCAGCGCGACAAGCTCGAGACTGCCGCCGCCAAGATCGCCCATCGCCCCGCGTGCGTCGGGCATGCCCGCGATCACGCCGAGGGCCGAAAGCCGCGCTTCGTCGCCCCCCGACAGAACGCGCACCGGCAAGCCTGTGGCGGCACGCAGCTGCGCCACGAAGGCAGCCCCGTTCGATGCGTCGCGCGCCGCGGCCGTTGCCATCGCAAACGTCTTGCGCACGCCCATCGCGCGCGTGAGTTCGGCAAAACGCTTGAGATTGGTAAAGGCAAGGTCCATGCCCTCGGGGTCGAGGGCACCCGTGCGCTCAAGCCCGCGCCCGAGGCCGCACAGGACCTTTTCGTTGAACAGCGGCAATGGCACACGACTGGTGCCGTCGAACACGACGAGGCGGATCGAGTTCGACCCGATATCGACGACGGCCACCGGGCGGCGATCGACATGTTTGGGTGGGCGCGTCCGGCGTTCGGTCATTCTTGCTGTCTGGTCGGAACTTAAGGACTGACGATCTTGACTTTGTTTTTCCCAGCCTTGTTGAGCGCTTTGCCGCGCCCGGACAGGCTGGGGTTGGTCATGAAGAAATGGTGCGCGCTGAACGCATCCTTGCCCGCCGGCAAACGGTTGTAGTCGCCGTTCGAATCGAGAACCCAACTCTGCGCCACGTCGCGCAAATTCGCCACCATGATCTGATCCTGGATCTGCTCGTGGACGGTCGGGTTTTCGATCGGCACGAAGGATTCGACGCGGCCGTCGAGATTGCGCGGCATCCAGTCGGCCGAAGAGATGAACACCTTCGATTCAGGGCTCGGCAGACCATGGCCGGCCCCGAAGCATACAACGCGCCCATGCTCGAGGAAGCGCCCGATCAGGCTGCGCACGCGGATGTTGGACGACATGCCTTTGACGCCCGGGCGCAGGCAGCAGATGCCGCGAATGACCAAATCGATCTTCACGCCCGCTTCGCTCGCCTCGTAGAGCTTGTCGATGATGCGCGGGCACACGAGCGAATTCATCTTGGCCCAGATCGCCGCGGGGCGACCGGCTTGCGCGTGCGCGATCTCTTCGTCGATCAGGCGCACCAGCGTACGGCGCAGCGTGAGCGGGGCAAAGGCCAGCTTGTCAATCGCCTCGGGGGTTGCGTAGCCGGTCATGTAGTTGAACAGGCGCGCGGCATCCAGGCACAAAGCCGGGTCGCAACTGAAAAACGAGAAGTCGGTATAGATGCGCGCCGTAATCGGATGGTAGTTGCCGGTGCCGAAATGCACGTAGGAGCGCATGCCGCCCGCCTCGCGGCGCACGACATACGACATTTTGGCGTGCGTCTTGAGGTCGATGAAGCCGTAGACGACCTGTGCCCCCGCCCGCTCGAGATCGCGCGCCCAGCGAATATTGGCCTCTTCGTCGAACCGCGCTTTGAGTTCGACCATCGCCGTCACGGACTTGCCGGACTCGGCCGCCTCGACAAGCGCACGCACAATCGGCGAATTGTCCGAGGTGCGGTAGAGTGTCTGCTTGATTGCAACGACGGCCGGGTCGCGCGCCGCCTGGCGCAGGAACTGCACCACCACGTCGAAGCTTTCGTAAGGATGGTGGACGACGATGTCTTTGTGGCGGATCGCCGCAAAACAGTCGCCGCCGAAATCGCGGATGCGCTCGGGAAAACGCGGATTGTAGGGCGGAAACAGCAGATCGGGCCGGTCGCACGACACGATCTGCTTGAGATCGGCCATGCCGAGCATGCCGCCGAGGCGGAAACAATCCTCGGTCTTGACCTGCATCTGGTCGAGCACGAATTGCTGCAGTTCCTCGGGCATGCCGTCGTCGACCGCAAGGCGAATAACCTCGCCCAGGCGGCGGCGCTTCAAGGCGCTTTCGAATACGCGCACGAGGTCTTCGGCTTCCTCGTCGACTTCCATTTCGCTGTCGCGCAGCAGCCGGAAGCGGCCGGACTGCAGCATGTCGTAGCCCGGGAACAGCCGGTCGAGATTCATCACGATCACGTCTTCGACCGGGATGAAGCGCACCGTGTCGCCGGGCAGGCGCACGAAACGCTCGACCTGGTGCGGCACCGGGATCAAAGCCTGCAGAATGCGCTTGTCCTTGCGCGCCGAGAGCTTCATGACCAGCGCCAACCCCTTGTTGGCGATGAACGGGAACGGATGTGCGGGATCGACCGCAAGCGGAGTCAGCACGGGGAAAATCTGTTCGGTGAATCGCGTTGCAAGCCAGGCGCGATCCTCGTCGGTGATTTCCGCCTGGGTAACGACCGCAACGCCGGCAGCGCGCAATTCGCCGAACAGCTCGTGCCACACCACTTGCTGGGTGTGCATGAGCTGGCCCGCGCGCCGATGCACGGCCGCCAATTGCTGGGCTGGCAGCAAACCGTCGGCCGAGGTCTGCGTGATGCCCGCTTCGACCTGGCCTTTGAGGCCTGCCACGCGCACCATGTAGAATTCGTCGAGGTTGCTCGCCGAAATCGACAGGAAGCGCAGGCGCTCGAGCAGCGGATGGGCCTTGTTGCCGCATTCCTCGATGACGCGCTCGTTGAAGGCGAGCCAGGACAATTCGCGATTGATGTAGCGGCCTTCGGCGGCGTCGTTTGCGGCACCGGCTGCGGCGACAGCGTCGCGAAGCTTGCTTTCGAGGGTCATTGGCGTTGTGTCCCGGCAGGAAGGGCGACGCCGAGATTTCGGCGTTCTCGGTTTTATGTTATCACGGACGAACCGTAGACGCAGTTCATGTCAAAAATTTGAAACTCAAGCGACTTTTCCTATTGCGCCATGCCAAATCGTCGTGGGCCGACCCCGGCCGCGCCGATTTCGAGCGCCCATTGAACGGGCGCGGCCGCAAGGCCGCCCTTGCCATGGCCGAGTGGCTTGCCGCGCGCAATCTCGCCCCCGACCTGATTTTGTGCTCGGCCGCGCGGCGCACGCGCGAGACGCTTGCCGCCGTGCGCCCGACGTTGGGTCCGACGGCCGAAGTCGCGATCGAACAGCGCCTCTATCTGGCCGAAGAAGAGCAGCTCTTCGCACGGCTTGTCGAACTCGACGATGTGGCGCGCCCGCCCGGCAGCGCCATTCTGATCGGCCACAATCCGGGCCTCGGCGATCTTGCCTTGCGCTTGATCCCGCGCGAACAGCAGGAAATCCGCCGCCGCATCGCCGCCAAATTTCCGACCTGCGCTTTCGTCGATCTGTCCTTTGCGAGCGACACGTGGGAAGCGATCGACGCGCGCTGCGCCACGCTCAACGCCTATCTCGTCCCGGCCGAGCTCGAGAAATGAAGCGCCTCGCTTTTCTCGTTTTGCTGCCGCTTGTCGTTGCCGCATGCAGCGCCGAGCCGGCGCTCGTGCATCCGACGCTGTCGATCGAGCGTCAGGCCGCGATCCGCGGGGAATGCGAAGCGTCGCTCCCGGCGGCAAACGCGACGCTGCCGCGCTGCCCGGATATCGGCGGCGACCAACAGGCGCTCGAACGTTGCCGTATGGATGGCGATGCGGCGTTGCTGGCGGCCGTGCGGCGCGATCAAGCTGTCGCTGCTTGCTTGCGCGCGCAAGGTTTTCGCTGAACGCCAGGACCTGTATTGTGAGCCGCATGGAATCGACGACGAATTGCGATCTGCTGGTTATCGGCGGCGGGGTCAACGGGTGCGGCATTGCGCGCGATGCGGCGGGGCGCGGCCTCAAAGTGGTGCTGGCCGAACAGAACGATCTTGCCTCGGGCACCTCGTCGGCCTCGACCAAGCTCATCCATGGGGGCTTGCGCTATCTCGAGCATTACGAGTTCCGTCTCGTGCGCGAGGCGTTGGCCGAACGCGACGTGCTGCTTCAGGGAGCACCGCACATCATGTGGCCGCTGCGTTTCGTGCTGCCGCACGATGCGGGCTTGCGCCCGGCTTGGATGATTCGGGCAGGCCTGTTTCTCTACGATTGGCTCGGCTACGTGCCGGGGCGCAAATCGCGCCTGCCCGGCTCGCGCAAGGTCGATCTTGCGGCAAGCCCCTTCGGGGCGGGGTTGCGCAAAGGGCTGTTTGCGGGCTTCGTCTATTCCGATGGCTGGGTTGACGATGCGCGGCTCGTCACGTTGTGCGCGCGCCAAGCAGCCGATCTGGGGGCTGATGTCCGCGTGCGCACGCAAGTGAGTGCGGCAAGACGCGACGGCGAGCGCTGGCGCGCCACTTTGTCCGACCGCATCGGCGGCCAGCAAAGCGAAATTTCGGCGCGCGCCATCGTCAATGCGGCGGGCCCGTGGGTTATGCAGACTCTGTCGGGCGTGCTGGGTTCGAACGCGCCGGCGACGCTGAAGCTGGTCAAAGGCAGCCATATTGTCGTGCCGCGCCATTACGTGGGCGAGCACGCCTATATTTTCCAGAACGACGATCGCCGCATCGTGTTTGCGATCCCCTACGAGCAGCGCTTCACGCTGATCGGCACGACCGACGTCGTCTATGACGGCGATCCGGGCCGGGTCTCGATCACCCAGGACGAAATCGAATATCTGTGCCGCGCGGTCAATCGCTATCTCGAAACGCCGGTCGCACCTTCCGACGTCGTGTGGAGCTATGCGGGCGTGCGCCCGCTTTACGACGACGGTGCCGAGAATGCGAGCGAGACGACGCGCGACTACGTGCTCGAGATCGACGCCCCTGCAGACGGTGCGCCCGTGCTGTCGATTTTCGGCGGCAAGATCACGACGTTTCGGCGCTTGGCCGAACACGCTCTCGAGAAGCTGTCTCCCTTTTTTCCCGCGCTCAAGCCGGCATGGACCGCCCAGACCACTCTGCCGGGCGGCGAGCTCGACGGCGCGGACGGCGATTTCGAAGCCTTTGCGCTGCGGCTGCAGCAGCGCTTTGCTTTTGTGCCGTCCGCGCATCTTCACGGCATGGCCCGCCGCCAGGGCGGGCGGGCCCTCAAGTTTCTAGCGACAGCAAAATCGCTCGACGATCTTGGGCCGCATTTCGGTGCGGGGCTCTACGCGGCTGAGGTCGATCTGATGGTCGCCGAAGAGTGGGCGCGCACATCGGGCGACATTCTCTATCGGCGCTCAAAATTGGGGCTGCATATTGGTCTCGCAGACCAAGCGGCGCTGGGCGGCTATCTCACCAGCCGCCACGGGCTCGGCAGAATCGCCAGCTGAGCAGCGAATCCCGCCGCCGTCGGCGTCAGTGCTTGTATTTGGGCAGCAGCCCGTCTTCGCGCAGGATCTTTTTGAGATCGGCCAGAATCACCGAGAGTTCCGGCAGGTCTTCCTGCACGTCCACTTTGTGCGCCTTCGGCTTCAAATGCGCGATCTTGGGGGACACGCGGGTCATTGCGGTCGTCTCGCGGTTGGGAGTTGGCTGGATTGCCATTCTCTACTGCCAATCTCGCGCGCTTATTCGCAAAATGCAAACGGAATTTTCCGCAAAATTTGCGGTATCTGTGATTTCTGCGCGACGCGTGCGAGCCCCAGAAGCGGTTGACAGATCCTAAAGCGCAGGATAGAACAAACAAAGAATTAGACAAACCACGAACGGAGATGTTGCGATGTTTGCCAGCCCTTATCCCCCTTCGTCTCGACCGGAGAAAGCCGCCCTTTCTTTCGGTATGCGCGATTGCAGCCAAGAACATTTCATGCACGAAAATCGCGACCGTTTCCCAAGTCGCCACCAGACGACCTTCGGAATGCTGCGCAACCCCCTGATTGCCCCCGCTGTGATTGTTCCCGCCATGCCGCATGAACCGCGTTTGCGCCGCCCGGCCTCGACGAGCGTGCAAGAACTCAAGGCCCGCCTCGCCGCCTTCGAGACCCGCCCTGGGAGTAAAGCCAAAGCGGCGCTACCGTTCGACATCGACGCCATCGACAGCGCCCTGCCCGGCGGCGGCTTGGCGCGGGCGGCCCTGCACGAAATCGTCGGGGCGGCCAACGACGGTGCCGCAGCCGGTTTTACGGCCGCTTTGCTGGCGCGACTGGCGGCCGACGGCCCGGTCTTGTGGATTGCCCGCCGTCCGGATTTGAGTGCGGCCGGCTTGGCCGCCCTGGGGCTCGAACCGGCGCGCCTGCTGCTCGTGCACGCCGCCCGGCGCAACGATGCGCTGTGGGCCTTCGAAGAAGCGCTGCGCAACCCCGCCTTGGCGGCCGTGGCGGGCGAGATCGACGCGGTCGATCTCACCCAGTCGCGCCGCCTGCAATTGGCAGCCGAAACGGGCAGCACCACCGCCCTGCTGCTGCGCCCGGCCGACGAGATCGCGACGGCAAGTGCCGCCCGTACGCGCTGGCAGATCGCCGCCGAGCCCGCCAAAGGCAGCAACGAACTGCGCTGGCGCGTGGCCTTGGCGCGTGCGCAAGGCGGCAAGCCGGCCGCCTGGTCGCTCGCCTGTCAGCGTCATATCTGGAAGCTTGCCGATGAAGATGCCGCACCGTCGGCTGCTGGCGATCGCCCTGCCCTATCTGCCGGTCGAGCGCTGCGCAGCGTCGTCTAAAGTTAGAACCGGATCTGGCGCCGAGACAGATAGGGGCAACGGCCCTTGCGCGGTCTTTGCCAATCGGCAGGGTGCCCTGCGCCTCACGTCGGTCTGCGCGCGGGCGGCCCAAGCGGGCCTGCGCATCGACCTGCCTTTGGCCGAGGCGCGCGCGCGCCTGCCCGACCTCGCCGTGTGGCCGCAGCGCGTCGAGGCCGACGCCGCCTTGCGCCGCCGCTTGGCCGAGCAAGCGCTGCGCTGGTCGCCGTCGGTTGGCTGCGACGAAGACGGGCTGCGCCTGGATGCCAGCGGCATTGCGCATCTGTTCGGCGGCGAAGCGGCGTTGCTGGCCGACATTGTGCAGCATTTCGCCCGCCAAGGGCTGACCGCGCGCGCCTGCGTCGCCGACACGCTGGGGGCAGCTTGGGCCGGTGCGCAATTTGCGTCGACCGCCTGCACGGTGTTTGCGCCCGGCCAGACGCGCGCCGAGCTTACCCCTTTGCCGGTCGCAGCCTTGCGCCTCGCACCTGAGGATCTTGCACAGTTGCAGCGCCTGGGTTTGCGCCGCATCGGCGATCTCTATCCGATCGCGGATGCGGCAAGCGGGCGCGCAGGGCTTGCACGCCGCTTCGGCCCTGCCGTGGCACAACGCCTGTTCCAAGCGCTGGGTGCGGAGGCAGAGCCGCTTGTCCCCGATGCCGCAGCCCCGGCCTTGCGCGCACGCCTCGCCTTTGCTGAGCCCGTAACGGCGCAAGAAGCCTTGGCGCGCATCGTCGCCAAACTGGCCGAAGATCTGTGCGCGCAATTGGCCGCCGCCCAGTTGGGTGCGCGACGGCTCGCACTCGTTTTCCATCGCGTCGATGGTTTGCCGCTGCGCCTCGCACTCGGCACCAGCAGGCCCACGCGCATGCCCGGCGATATCGCGCGACTGTTCGCCGAAAAGCTCGGCGCGCTCGATCCCGGTTTCGGCATCGAGCTTGCGACACTCGACGCCGAACTTGCGCAAAGCCAGACGCCGAGCCAACGCGACATGCTGCCCGACGGCGATCCGGGCTTTGCGGCAGCCGTCGATCTCGCCCCGCTTGTCGATCGATTGGCCAACCGCTTGGGGCCCGCCAATATCGGCCGCCTTGCGCATGCAGAAAGCCATGTGCCCGAACGCGCCCAGGTTTTTGTGGCAGCCCTTGGCGCTGTGCCACGCCATCTCGTCGCCGCCCAAGCCCCGTCCCAGCCGCGCCCGCTGCGTCTGCTGGGCTATCCCGAACCCATCGACGTGACGGCCGAATT
>JAIXXA010000030.1 GCA_027490975.1 Rhodospirillaceae bacterium | reverse complement strand
GAGATCGACGACCTTGGTGTTGCGCAGATAGGGCACGTTTTCTTTGAACGCAATGCCCAGCACCAGAATGCGCGCGGCAAAGCCGCGCTTGCCCACCAGCATGCGCGCGACTTCCGAGGCGCAATAGGCCGCCATGCTGTCGTTCGTGCGTCGGCCGGCGAGAATGATGTCGGGATGGTGCTTGAGGCGCATCGCCACTTCGGCGAGATAATAGGGATCGACGCTGATGCAGTGGCCGCCGACGAGCCCCGGCGTGAAAGGCAAAAAGTTCCACTTGGTGCGCGCGGCCGCGAGCACATCGTAGGTCGACAGCCCCATCTTGTTGAAGATCATCGTGATCTCGTTGATGAACGCGATGTTGATGTCGCGCTGCGCGTTCTCGATCACTTTGGCGGCCTCGGCTGTGCGGATGTCGCGCGCCAGGAATACGTTGCCGCCATTGACAGCTCCGTACATGGCGCCGAGTTTTGCGCCCACTTCCGGCGTTTGGCCTGCGACCACTTTCGAGATGCGGTCGACTGTGTGCTCGCGGTCGCCGGGATTGATGCGCTCGGGGCTGTAGCCCAAAAAGAAATCCACACCGCACACGAGGCCCGATGCCTTGGCGATCTCAGGCCCCATGATGTCTTCGGTCACACCCGGATAGACCGTACTTTCGAGTACGACGATGGCGCCTTTCTTGATCGCACCGCCGATCGTGCGACTGGCGGCGACGACCGCACGCAAATCGGGCCGGTTGGCGTCGTCGATGGGCGTCGGCACGGTCACGACGAAAACGTCGGCGCCCGCCATCGCGGCGGCGTCGGTCGACAGCGCAAGCTTGCTTGCTTTGAGGCGCGCGCCGTCGATCTCGCCGGTACGGTCGTTGCCCGCCTTCAACTCGGCCACGCGCGTCGCATTGAGGTCGAAACCCGTTACGCGGAAATGGCCCGCAAGCCCGACCGCGAGCGGCAAACCGACATAGCCGAGCCCGACGACGGCAATATGCGTGCGCGATTCCATAGGTTTCTCCAAATCTAGGGTCTTTCGTAGCGGCCCTGCCTCTCTTGCGCAAGCATCGAAAATCTTGGTTCTGGGGCTGTCGGACGCCTAGGCTGGAGAAGCGTCGAATCGAGCGGTACGAGGGGCACCATGCGCAAGCGCAAGCTCGGCAAAAGCGGGTTTTTCGTGTCGGAGATCGGCTTCGGCACCTGGGGTATCGGCGGGTTCGTCGCGGGTGCATCCTACGGTGCAACCGACGACCGCCAGTCGCGCGCGGCACTTGTCCAAGCGCGCGATTGCGGCATCGATTTTTTCGACACGGCCGACGCCTATGGCGACGGCCACGCCGAGACGCTGCTGGGCGAAGTTTTCGGCGCGTCCGATAGCGTGCGCATTGCAACCAAGGCCGGCCATCCGCGTTTCGGCGGACCGCAGGATTTTTCGCCTTCGCACCTGCGCCGCTCGGTCGAAGGTTCTCTTCGCCGGCTGCAGCGCACAACGATCGATCTTTTGCAGCTGCACAATCCGCCGCTCGAATTGCTGCACGCCGAGCCTGAGATCCTCGCCACGCTCGAAGCGCTCAAGTGCGAGGGCAAGATCGCGGCATGGGGCCTGTCGTTGAAAACGCCGGCCGAAGCGCTGGCGGCGATTGCGGCGTTTGCGCCCGTTTGCGTGCAGGCCAATTTCAACCTAGCCGACCAGCGCGCCCTCGAAACCGGCCTGCTCGACCGCGCTTTGGCCGCCGATGTCGGCGTGATCGCGCGCACGCCGCTCGCCTTCGGATTTTTGTCGGGCAAGCTTGGCGCCGATGCGGTGTTCCCGGAGGGCGACCATCGCCGCAACTGGCCGCCTGAGCGCATCCGCCAATGGGCCGACGCGGGCCGCAATCTTGCCGGCGACATTGCGGCCAACGCGGGCCACACGCTGGCGCAGATCGCCTTGCGTTTCTGCCTGTCGCACCCGGCAATCAGCGTCGCCATTCCGGGCATGCTTGCCCCCGCCGAAGTGCGCGAAAACGCGGCCGCATCCGATTTCGGCCCGCTCGATCCGGCTGACGTCGCGCGCATCCGGGCGGCTTACGCCGGCAGCGCTTTTGCCGGCCCCGCAGCGCCCACGCCTAAAACGCCGCCGCGCAATTAGCCGCAGAGCGGCACCACCGTCGCCTTCAGCGTCTCGATGATTTTGGTCTGGTCTTCTTCGGGCATGCCGGGCCACAGCGGCAGCGTGATTTCGCCCTCGCCCCATTCGTACGAGACCGGGAACGAAGCGGGCGTATAGCCGTATTTCTCGCGATAGTAGGTGAGGGTCGGCACCGACCGGTAATTGACCGTGACCGGAATGCCCGCCGCATTGAGCGCGGCGATCGCCGCGTCGCGTGCGGCCGGCTTCACGTGAATCGGGAACAGATGGTGCGCCGACACGCAATTGTCGGGCAGCGTCTGCAGGCGGATCGGCAGATTGGCGAACTCGCGGCGATAGCGCTCGACCAGGGCCGCGCGCGCGGGCAGGCGTTCGCGGATCGTCGCGATCTGATTGGGCAGCAGGGCCGCCAGCAGATCGGGCAGATTGGCTTTCACGCCCAGGCGCGCCATGTCCCAATGCCGATATTGGCCCGCTTTGAAGCGGTCGGCCGCGATGGCACTCATGCCGTGCAGGCGCGTCTGCTGCAGGGCGGCAAAGAGTTTTTCGTCCTTGAGGATGATCGCCCCGCCTTCGCCGCAGGTGACGTTTTTGGTGGCGTAGAACGAGAAGATCGCGATCTCGGCATGTTTGCCCGGCGGCGCCCCGTCGCGGGTTCCCTCGAAGCAATGCGCGCAATCCTCGATCAGCGTCACGTGGGCCGGCAAGGCCGCACGCAGGCCCGCCATGTCGCACATGAGCCCGTACATGTGCACCGGGATGCAGGCGCGCGTGCGCGGCGTGACCGCGCGTGCGGCCCCCGCCGGCGTGAGCAGCAGCGTGTGCGGATCGACGTCGGCGAACACGGGCTTGGCGCCGATGAGTTCGACCATGTTCGCCGTGGCGATGAAGGTTTGGGCCGGGATGATGACCTCGTCGCCGGGCTTGAGGTCGAGGGCCAGCAATACGGCAAGCGCGCCGTTGGTCCAGCTATTGACCAGCAGCGCATAGGGCTGGCCGAAAAACTCGGCGATCTGCGCTTCGACCTTTTTGCCGACGGCACCCGACGTCAGGAAAGGCGTGTCGAGAACTTCGGCAACGGCCTTGGCGTCGGCGCTGGAAAGTCCGTGGCGGTAGAACTGCATGCTCGGTCTCGCGGGGCAAAGAAGGGCTGAAAAGATGGCCGACCGTCTTGTCGGCCGATGCCGCCTTGCCTGTCAACCCGCCAGCGCGTAGCCGGGCAAAGGTTGGCTCGGCGTGAGGCCGATCAGTCGCAGCAAGGTCGGCAGAATGTCGGCCGCATCGCTCGGCCGGGTGCGCGTGGGTACGGCCCGCGCACCGGGCATGTCGAACGCAAAGAACGTGGCGGTCCAGGCCGCCAGAATCGTGCGCCTTGCAAGCCCGGTGCGCTCGAGATGGGCGCGGATGTGCTCGAAAGCGATGTCCGAGCCTCGCCCTGCATGCAGCGCCAGGAAAAACGGCTGCGCGTCGCGCATGCGCGCATCGAGCCAGCCGATCGGGTCGGCGACGTCGTCGGCGACAAGATAGCCGGCCCGCCGCAGATCCTCGGCGATCGCAGGCTCGTGCAAGACCGCAGTGGCCCCGGGCGCGGTACGGGCAAAGCGCCGCACGCCCTGCGCCCATTCCTCGAAGGCAGCCGCGGGCGGATGGTCGCGATCGTCGACGAGCACCACCACGCTCCAGCGCTGGGCCTGGAGGGCCGGCACGCTCGGGGCCACGAACAAGGCCGCCCACACGGAAGCGAGCAGCAGGATTGCCAGGATCGGGAGCAGAGTGGCGAGTCGCATCGGTCGCCAGTCTAGGCCGGCAAGCGCACAGATGCGAGAAGCACGGACACGCGCTAGACTCGGGCTCTCCGAATCGCAAAAGAGGCAGGTTTCGATATGCGTGCGCAAGAGATGGAAGCGGTGATTTTGGCCGGCGGCCTCGGGACGCGTCTGCGCGAGGAGACCGAAGTTCGGCCCAAGCCCATGGTCATGGTCGGCGGCACGCCGATCCTTCTGCACATCATGCGCATCTATCGCCGCTACGGCGTGAAGCGCTTCATCGTGTGCCTCGGCTACAAGGGCGAGGTCGTGCGCGACTTTTTCGTGAACTACCGCCTGCACAAAGCCGATATCGAGGTCGATCTTTCGACCAGTGCCGTGCGCGTGCTGGGCGACACCGCCCCGCTCGATTTCACGGTCACCCTCGTCGAAACCGGGGCCGAGGCCAATACCGGCAGCCGTATCCGGCGCGCGCTCAAACATGTGCGCGGGTCCCAGTTTTTCGCCACCTACGGCGACGGAGTCGCGAATATCGACATCGAAGCGCTGCTCGAAACCCACCGCAACGGCGGCCGGCTCGGCACGATCACGGCCGTGCACCCGCCCTCGCGCTACGGCGAGATCGACATTGCGGGCAGCGACGTGCGCAGTTTCCGCGAAAAGCCGCAAACCGCCGACGGCTGGATCAACGGCGGCTTCATGGTGCTCGACAAGCGCGCTTTCGACGGGCTGCCGCCCGACGACGGCAAGATGAGCCTCGAGATCGATCTGATGCCGGTTTTGGCCGAGCGCGCGGCTTTGTCGGTCTATCGCCACGACGGATTCTGGCAGTGCATGGACACGTTCCGCGACATGACGATGCTGAACGAGATGTGGGCGGCGGGCAAAGCGCCGTGGAAAGTCTGGGAATGACGGGAAAGGCGGGGGCCATGGCACGCATCGACATTTCGATTTCCGAAGTGGGCCCGCGCGACGGGCTGCAGAACACCAAAATCTTCATGGCGACCGACGCCAAAAAAGCCTGGATCCGAGCGCTTGCCGCTTCAGGCCTGCCGGAAATCGAGGTCTGCTCCTTCGTCAACCCGAAGATGATCGCGCAGTTCTCCGACGCTGCCGAAGTCGCCGCCGACGCTTTGAAAATCCGCGATCTGTCGGTCGTGGCGCTGGTGCCCAATCTCAAAGGTGCGCAGCGCGCGGCCGAGATCGGCGTGCCGCGTTTGTCATTGCCGATTTCGGCGAGCGAGGCGCATTCGCGCGCCAACGTGCGCAAAACCGTGGACGAACAATTGGCCGAACTGGGCGCCATCGTTGCTTTGCGAAATTCTTTGCCCGCCGACCGGCGCTTCAAGATCAATGCGGGCGTTTCGACCGCGTTCGGCTGCACGCTGCAGGGCGACGTGCCCGAGGCCGACGTGCTGCGCATTGCCGCTGCCGCCGTCGCGCTCGATGCGGATTCGGTGTCGATCGCCGATACGGTCGGCTACGCCAATCCGGGCCAGGTGCGCCGCCTGCTGTCGGCCGTCAAGTGCGAGATCGGGCCGCGCCTCGATGCCGCCCATTTCCACAATACGCGCGGGCTCGGCCTTGCCAATTGCGTGGCCGCGATCGAAGCGGGCGTTTCCGCCCTCGATTCTTCGCTCGCCGGCCTCGGCGGCTGCCCCTATGCGCCGGGCGCATCGGGCAACGTGATCACCGAAGATCTCGTTTTCATGCTCGAATCGATGGGTCTGCGCACCGGGATCGATTTCGACAAGCTCATGCAGGCGCGCGAAATCCTGGTGGCGTCGCTGCCGGGGGCCGAATTCTACGGCCATCTCGCCAAATCGGGCCTGCCGAAGGGCTTTGCCGGCGCGGTCGCGGCGTGATGGAAAACCTGCCGCTCGCCGGATTGCGCGTCGTCGAATTCGTGCACATGGTGATGGGGCCGAGCTGCGGTTTGATCCTCGCCGATCTCGGGGCCGACGTGATCAAGATCGAGCCCGTGCCGGGCGGCGACAATACGCGGCGCCTCACTGCCTCGGGGGCCGGCTTCTTTCCGGCCTTCAACCGCAACAAGCGCGCGATCGCGCTGGACATGAAATCGCCCGAAGGGGCGGCGATCGCGCGCAAGCTCGTGGCGCAAGCCGACGTCGTCACCGAGAATTTCCGCCCCGGGGCGATGGACAAGTTGGGCCTCGGCTACGCGGACGTCTCGGCTTTCAATCCGCGCGCGGTCTATTGCTCGCTCAAAGGCTTTCTCGACGGCCCCTACGAGCATCGCACGGCGCTGGACGAGGTCGTGCAGATGATGGCGGGGCTTGCCTACATGACCGGCCCCGCCGGGCGGCCGTTGCGTGCGGGCACGTCCGTCAACGACATCATGGGCGGCATGTTCGCGGCGATCGGCATTCTTGCCGCCGTCGAAGAGCGCCACCGCACCGGCAAGGGGCGCTACGTCAAATCGGCGCTCTACGAAAACTGCGCGTTTCTGGTGGCCCAGCATATCGCGCAGTTCGGCGTCACGGGCGAAGCGCCGCCGCCGATGACCGTGCGTCGCGCCGCGTGGGGCATCTACGACGTGTTCGACACAGCCGACGGCGGCCAGCTGTTCGTCGCCGTCGTATCCGACACGCAATGGGGTCCGTTCTGCGACGAGTTCGGCTTGGCCGAACTCAAAGCCAATCCCGAGCTTGCCACCAACCCGCTGCGCTGTGCGGCCCGTCCCTGGCTCATCCCGGCCGTGCAGAAGGCGTTTGCCGGCATCACCAAAGCCGATCTTGTGGCGCGCGCGGAAAAACTGGGAATTCCGTACGCGCCGATCCAAACGCCGGTCGATCTGCTCGACGACGCGCATTTGAACGAAAGCGGCGGCTTCGTCGAAGTGACGGCCGCCAACGGCCGCAAGATCCGCGTACCCGGCCTGCCGATCAGCTTCGACGGCGAACGCTTGGGCGTGCGCCGCGACGTGCCCGCGATCGGTGCCGATGGCCGCGAGATCCTGGCCGATCTCGGCTACGCAGCCGCCGACATCGAACGCTTGATTGCGGCGGGCATTTTGGGCGTGCCGCCTTCAAGGCCGTAACTGCCGACAGCACGGTGCTGTCCAAGCTTCGCACGCCGTGGGCTTTATCGACCGTAAAAAGCCACCATTTGTGCGCTGCCGAGCGCGTTCATGGTCGTCATGTATCCGACAAGTGCCGCACTTGCGTCTGACGGCAGATCGAGCTTCTCGACCTTCAGCGCCGTGATCTTGAATATGTACCGATGCGCCGGCGCACCCGGCGGGGGGCAGGCGCCGCCAAACCCAACGGTGCCGTAATCAGAGCGACCTTCGACGGTTCCAGCCGGAAGTTTGCCGGCGTTGCGGCTTGCGCCCGAGCCAAGAGAACGCGCATCGGCGGGAATGTTGAATGCGACCCAATGCCACCAACCCGATCCTGTCGGCGCATCCGGGTCGTAGGCCGTTATCACGAAGCTCTTCGTTTCGGCGGGCGGATTCGCCCATGCGAGATGCGGCGACAGATTTTCGCCCGTGCAGCCGAAGCCGTTGAAGACCTGCGCGGAAGCCAATCGCCCGCCGGCGGCGATGTCGGTGCTGGTCAAAGTGAAGTCGGCGGCAAGGGTTGGCGACGTCCACAACAGGAAGACGAGCGCAAAAAATCTGTTCTTCATGGTTTACCTCCGAGGCATCGAAAACGGAGCCGGAAGGTCCCACAAAGCAGCAGACATTGCAGCGCCGGAACGCTCGATTTGAGTGCCGCAACGCTCAGACTAACGGATGTCGCCGCGAATCTCGGAGGGTGCTGTTCCGAAGCGTGCCCGAAACCGGACGGCGAAACGCGACGCCGATTCGTAGCCGACATCGAGTGCAATCCGCGTGATCGACTGGCGTGAACTCTGCAGACGCTCCAATGCTATCGTCATTCGAGCGTCGATCACGAGGCTTGTGAAGGTTGCGCCCTCGTCTGCGAGGCGTCGCCGCAAGCTTGCCTCGCTCAGCGCGTGCCCACGTCCCGCAAGGAGCTTGCGCATGTCCGAGACGGACCATCTGCGGGCCGGTTCCTGCGCCACGAGATCGCGCACAAGAAAGGACAGGTTTGGGCGGTCGAGCGATCGCCAACCTATACCGAGCGCCGAGAGCCAGATCGCGATCTCGTGAATGCGATGTTTAAGAACGGGGTCGGGAAGTCCCTGCGCTTCGTCGCGAAGCCGATCAAGATGCGCAATCAGGGCCGCCGGTGGCGAGAATGCACCGTGCGCGGTCTGCGGAAGGGCCGCTTGCGGCGGCACCAAGAGGATCGAATTGGCCACCGAGAAGACATCCGCGCAGTAGGCTGCGCCCGCCGGCGGCTCGTTGCGTATGTCGGCCAGCGCACCGCCGCTCAACGCGATCGCCTCGCCACGCTTGGCGACAATCGTATGCCCGCCAACCTTCACGCGTTTTTGGCCGTCGCGCACAAGTACCAGCATCGGCTGCGCGATGGCCAATCTGCGAAATCGCGCGTTATTGCTCTGGAAGATCGAAAAAATTGAGAGCTGGGCAGCCATTTGCCGGAGTATCTTTGAAACGCCGCGACGATTGCAATTTCTTTCAGAAAGCCGTGCCTCGGCGGAAGGCAAAGCAGGCGGGACGCCGTCGGTTTCTTGACGCTTGGCGCTTGATGCGCCTAACTTGGCGCCTTAAAGCGACAAATCGCACAAAACAGGGAGTCGTCGATGACCAAACTGACCCGCCGTCAATTTGCCGGGACCGCCGCAGGCGCGCTTGCCGCCGCCGCGATCGTTCGCCCCGCGGCCGCCCAGGCCAAGTGGAAATGGGATCTGCCGGCAGGGTATCCGGCCACCAATTTCCACTCGGTCAATCTGATCCAGTTCGCCAAAGACGTGAAGGACGCTTCGGGCGGCAAACTCGAAATCACCGTGCATGCGGGCGCCTCGCTGTTCCGCGTGCCGGAAATCCTGCGCGCCGTGCAGACGCAGCAAGCCCAGATGGGCGAATTGCTGCAGGTCGTGCTCGAAAACGACGATCCGATGTTCGGGGCCGACAACATCCCGTTCCTCGCGACTTCGTTCCCCGAAGCGCGCCGCCTGGCCGCCGCCCAGAAGCCGTTCGTCGAGCGCCGCCTGCAGACGCGCGGCGTGCGCATGCTGTTCGCAGTACCCTGGCCGCCGCAGGGCTTCTACAGCCCCAAGGCGTTGGCCACGCCCGAAGATCTGCGCGGCCTGTCGTTCCGCTCCTACGGCGCATCGGCCGGGCGCTTTGCCGAACTTGCAGGCATGCGCGTCACGACCGTGCAGGCAGCCGAACTCGTGCAGGCGCTGGCCTCCGGCCGCGTCAACTCGATGATCTCGTCGGGTGCCACGGGCTTCGATTCGAAGATCTGGGAACACATCAAGTTCTTCTACGACGTCCAAGCCTGGCTGCCGAAGAACATGACGATGGTCAACCAGCGCGCCTGGGCCTCGCTCGACGACGCGACGCGCACGGCCGTGACCAAGGCCGCCGAAGTCGCCGAAGCGCGCGGTTGGGCCGAGTCCGAGCGCCTGGCCAACTTCTTCCTCGAAGAGTTCAAGAAGAACGGCATGACGGTCGAAGCGCCGTCGCCGGCGCTCAAGGCAGGTTTCCAGCGCTGGGGCGAGGAACTGACCAAGGACTGGCTGACGCGTGCCGGTGCAGACGGTGCGGCCCTCGTGGCCGCCTTCAAGGCCAGCGCCTAAGGACTAGGCCCGGATATTGCAAAATCCGGACGACGCGTAACGAGGTCGGCATTGGCCGCGCAGGCGGGCTGTGCCGACCTCTTCTTTTTGGGTGCGGCCTGAGATTCGGCGGCGCGCCAGCGGGTATTCGAGCGGGGGCAACATGCGGCGTTTTCTCGATCTTCTCTACGAGGCCAGCGGCTGGGCGGCCGGCTTGTCGATGGTGATGATCCTCGTCGTCACGATGCTGCAGGTGCTGGGCGGCTTCACCGACCTCTATGTGCGCGGCACCGACGCCTACGCGGGTTTCGCGATGGCGGGCGCTTCGTTTTTTGCGCTCGCAAGCACGCTCAAGCGCGGCGAGCATATCCGCGTGACGCTGATCATCCAGCGCTTCAAGGGTCAGGCGCGGCGCTGGATCGAAATCTGGTGCCTGGGCGCCGCGATCTTCCTGACCGGCTTCTTCGCTTGGTATGCGTGGGACATGGTCTACTGGTCGTACGAGTTCGATTCGCGCTCGGACGCGATGGACGCCTCGCCTTTGTGGATCCCGCAATCGATGATGGCGCTCGGGGTCACGATCCTGGTGATCGCCTTCGTCGACGAGCTCGTGCAGGTGCTGCAGGGCCGCGACCCGTCCGAAAGCGATCTTTCGGCCGAAATGCAGCACACCGAATAGACGCCCATTCGAGGCGGGGGAACGACACGATGCTTAGTTTGGAAATTGCCGGTCTTTTGATCATTTTCATGTTCGTGATTCTGGGCTCGGGCGTGTGGATCGGCCTTGCCCTGCTCGGCACGGGCTGGATGGCGATGGAGCTGTTCACGAGCCGCCCGGTAGGCCCGGCGATGGTCACGACCATTTGGGGCGCATCGTCGTCCTGGACGCTCACTGCACTCCCGATGTTCATCTGGATGGGCGAAATCCTGTTCCGCACGCGGCTCTCGCAGGATCTGTTCCGCGGCCTCGCCCCGTGGATGCAGTCGCTGCCCGGCCGGCTTTTGCACACCAACGTGATCGGCTGCACGATCTTCGCGGCGATTTCGGGCTCGTCGGCAGCGACCTGCGCCACGATCGGCAAGATGTCGATCCCGGAACTGCGCAAGCGCGGCTATCCCGAAAGCATGATCGTGGGCTCGCTTGCAGGCTCTGGCACGTTGGGGCTGCTCATTCCGCCGTCTTTGATCATGATCGTCTACGGCGTTCAGACCAATACCTCGATCGCCCAGCTTTTCATCGCCGGCGTGATCCCCGGCCTTGCCCTTGCCGGCATGTTCATGGCCTGGGTCATCGGCTGGTCGCTGTTCAACGCCGACAAGATCCCGCCCGCCGACATGAAGATGACCTTCTTCGAGAAGGTCTATGCCGCGCGCTTCCTGCTGCCGTCCGTGGGCCTCATCGTGATCGTGCTGGGCTCGATCTATGCGGGATTTGCGACCGCGACCGAGGCCGCTGCCGTCGGCGTGGCGGGCGCTTTGCTCGTGGCCACCCTGCAGGGCGACATGAACCTCAAAGTGTTCAAGGAAAGCCTGATGGGGGCAACACGGCTTTCCTGCATGATCGCGTTCATCCTTGCGGGGGCGTCGTTCCTCACGCTCGCGATGGGTTTCACAGGCCTGCCGCGCGCGCTCGCCGAATGGATCGATGCGCTCGATCTCGGCCCCGGCATGCTGATTTTGATGCTGACGATTTTCTACGCGATCCTCGGCTGCTTCCTCGACGGCATTTCGATGGTGGTCCTCACGATGGCCGTCGTCATGCCCACGATCGAGCGCGCCGGGTTCGATCTCGTGTGGTTCGGCATTTTCATCGTGATCGTGGTCGAAATGGCGCAGATCACCCCGCCTGTCGGCTTCAACCTGTTCGTGCTGCAAGGCATGACCGGGCACCAGATCACCTATATCGGCTGGGTCGCATTCCCGTTTTTCCTGCTGATGTGCGTGATGGTAGCGCTGTTGTTCTTTGTGCCGGACATCGCACTCTGGCTGCCGCGCAACATGATGTAGCCGCGTGACTCCGCTGCCCCTTCGGCGCTAGAAAGGGGCGGGCGTTTGTCGGACAAGCGCCCGCACGGGGCGAACGGGTTATGCGCATTGCCGGTCGGCGCATGTTTTTGGCAGGGGTGGCGGCCGCGGCTGCAAGCGCCCCTTTGCGCGCCTTTGCCCAGGAAACGCGGTTTTTCCGCATCGCGTCGGGCCCCAGCGAATCGACGATGTTCCAGGTCGCGAGCTTGATCGGCCAGACCGTAAGCTCGCCGCCCGGTGCGCGCGACTGCGCGCGCGGCGGTACCTGCGGCGTGCCGGGCATGATCGTCGTCAACCAGACCACGGCAGGCTCGCTTGCCAATATCGATCTCGTGGCGGCGGGCCGCATCGATTCGGCCCTGTGCCAGGCCGATCTCGCTTACTGGGCCTATCACGGCACGGGGCCGTTTGCGCGCCGCGGCGCCGTCAAAAACCTGCGCGCGATCGCCAATCTCTACCCCGAAACGCTGCATTTGATCGTGCGTCGGGCCGCCGGCGTGGCGGAGCTGCGCAATCTGCGCGGCAAGGCGGTTTCGCTGGGCGAGCGCGAATCGGGCACGGCCGTCGCCGCCCGTGCGGTGCTGCAGGCCGCAGGTTTGGGCGAGCGCGACGTGCGCGCCCAGTTCCTCACGCCGGCCGAGGCGGTCGAGGCGCTCAGCGAAGCCAAGATCGACGCGTTTTTTGCCACAGCCGGCGTGCCGTCCCCGTTCATCGCCGAACTTGCCGCAGCCCAGGAAATCGCGATCCTGCCGCTGCAGAGCCTTGTGGCGCGGTTGCGCGCCACGCAGCCTTTTCTGACCGAGTCGACCATCCCGGCCGGCAGCTATCGCGGCGTCGGCGAAATCGCCTCGCTGTCGGTCGGCATATTGTGGATCACGTCCGAAGCGGCCGACGACGGCACCGTGCACGGGCTCACGCGCGCTCTGTGGCACGCCAACAACCGCCGCATCCTGGATGCCAATGCTGCCGTCGGGCGGTTTTTGAAGATCGAAACCGCCGTCGAGGGGCTCGGCTTCCCGCTCCATGCGGGGGCCGCCCTCGCCTATTCGGAGAACGGCGTGCTGCGCTAGATTTCGTCGCCGTCTTCGGCGGTCGCGTCGGCCGGCAGGCCTTCGGCCTTGCGCAGTTCGGCCAAAACGCCTTGCCAATGGCGCACCCCGGCCGCCTGGCCGCGCGTGCGCGCCAGATCGAGATTGTGGGCGGCAAAGGGCCGCGCGCGTTTGCCCAAGCGCTCGGCGATCAGGCCCGCCGCTGTCGGTGCCGGGAGCCAGCGCGCATCCCACGCAAACGGGTCGAAATCGGCAGCGGGTGCCCGCACGGGGGCGCCCCGCGCGCGCAGCTGCAGGATCAGATACTCAAGCGGGATGGGCAGGCGGTCGGCACTCGTGCCTTCGAGCACCACGCCCGCTTGTGCTTGCGCCGAAAGCCCCACGCGCAGCAGGCCCGCGAGGCCCGCGAAACGGCGGTGATTGGCCTCCGGCGTCAACCGCGCATAGAGCCCCAGCACGCCCGCGGCATTGGGCACTGCCTCCAGCGATTCGATGTCGGTCCATTCGAGCGGCGGCAAACCAGCGGCGGCATCGTGGATGCCAGCCCGGTCGATCGTCACCTGCGCGCGGGTGCCGTAATGACGGCGCCAATAGCGCGCGACAAAACCGGCAACAATCGCGCCGAACACGAGGCTTGCCACAGCGCCCAAAGCGCCTGCGGCCGCGATTGCCGAACCGGTCGTGGCGATCAAGGTGGCAACCACGATCGCGAGCCACACGAGATCGCTGAGGCCTTGGCCGCTGCTCGGGACACGCAGAATGAGCCCGTCATGCGGCAGGCCGAATTGCAGCGGCGGCGGCGTGCCGGTCTCGGGGCGCGATGCGGTTTCGAGCGTCATGGCCGTCCTTGGTCCCTCTCAGTCGAGATCCTATACCCAACCCGCGCGCGCGTGTAGACGCACGCGCGCTAGATGTCCGGATCTTCGTAGCGCGCCACCACCCACGGCTCGGCCTCTGCGCTTGCGACCCATTCGCGCATAAAGCGATGCTGCCACACCGCGTCGGCATAGCTCTTCGAGGCCGCCGATAGATCGGGCGCCCACGTATAAAAGCGCGCCACGACGGGCGCATACATCGCATCCGCAAGGCCGAATTGCGCGCCGAACAAATACGGGCCGCCCGCACCGAAGCGTTGGCGCGTTTCGCCCCAGATATTTTCGATGCGCGCAATGTCGGCAAGGGCGGCAGGGTTGCGGCGCTTGCCCGGAAAGCGGCGGCGCACATTCATCCACATGGCTTTGCGCAGTTCGCCGAAGCCCGCGTGCATCTCGCTCGCGATCGCGCGCGCATGCGCCCGCGCGATCGGATCGGCGGGATAGAAAGCAGCCGGGTTGCGCTCGGCCAGATGCTCGCCGATCGCAAGCGATTCCCAAACCGTCGCGCCGTCGATGTGCAGGCACGGCACTTTGCCCGACGGGCTGCGCAGGGCAACGCGCACCTTCCAATCGTCGGCCCCCATGTCGTGGATCTCTTCGGCAAAATCGAGGCCGGCGATTTTGCACATGAGCCAGCCGCGCAGCGACCACGAGGAATAGGCCTTGTTGCCGAGGATCAGCGTAGCGTCGGTCATCGTCGATATCCTTTCGCGAAGCCCGAGCTTTCCAGGAGTGCCGCTTTGGGGCAAGCTCGAAAAATCGCGTTGCCCGCCGTCTGCTGCAAACCGAAGGAGCCGCAATGCCTGCGCGCCTGTCGTTTCGCCCCAAAGCCCTTGCCGACACGATCCGCCTCACCGTTCTCGCCAAGGCCGAATGGCCCAAATACGCCAAGTCGCTGTCGGCGGCCCATCGCCGCTTTGCCGAGCAGAACGGCTTTGTTGCCGCCGGCGGCACGCATCTCGCGTTGCCGGGCCGCGACGGGCGCGTCGAGCGCATGCTGGTCGGCATCGTCGCCGACGATGCCGGCGACGGCTCGGGCGGCTGGATGTGGGGCTATGCGGGCTTGCCGCTGACGCTACCGGCCGGCAGCTACCGGCTCGATCCCGAACCTGCGACGCAAGCGGCGGCCACGCGCATTGCGATGGCCTGGGGGATCGGCAGCTACGCGTTCGACCGCTACAAAAAAGCGCCGCGCAGCCCCGCCAGCTTGGTGTGGCCTGCGCTTGCCGACCGCAGGGCGGTGCAAAGCTTCGTGCGCGCCGACGGGTTTGCGCGCGACCTCATCAACACGCCGGCCGAAGAGATGGGGCCGGACGATCTGGCGCAAGCGGCCCTTGCGATGGCCGAAGAGCTCGACATGACCGCAAGCGTGGTCGAGGGCGAAGCCTTGCGGGCGCAAGGCTACAATCTGATCCATGCGGTTGGGCGTGCGGCAGCGCGCGCGCCGAGGTTGATCGAACTCGGCTGGGGCGATCCGTCGCATCCGCGCGTGGCGTTGGTCGGCAAGGGCGTGTGCTTCGACACCGGCGGCCTCGGCATCAAGCCCGATACCGGCATGAAGCTCATGAAAAAAGACATGGGCGGGGCCGCACACGTGCTGGCCCTTGCCCGCCTCGTCGTCGAAGCGAAGCTCAAGCTGCGGCTGCAGGTGCTCGTACCGGCGGTCGAGAACAGCATTTCGGGCAATGCCGTGCGCCCGCTCGACATCATCCGCTCGAAGGCCGGCAAGACGGTCGAAATCGGCCATACGGACGCCGAGGGCCGCCTGATCCTCGCCGATGCGTTTGCGCGTGCGGCCGAGGAAAAACCCGAGCTGATGCTCGATTTTGCCACCCTCACGGGGGCCGCACGCGTGGCGCTTGGCCCCGATCTGCCCGCCTTGTTCGCCAACGACGATGCGCTGTCGAACGCGCTGCTCGCGGCCGGCCTCGTGCACGACGATCCGGCGTGGCGCATGCCGCTGTGGAAGCCCTATCGCAGCCGAATCGACAGCAAAACCGCCGAGCTGAACAACGTCTCGGACGGCCCGTTCGGCGGGGCGATCATCGCGGCCTTGTTCCTGCAGGATTTCGTGCCGCGCGACGCGGCCTGGGCGCATTTCGACGTCGTGGCCTGGAGCCCGTGGCCGCGCGCCGGAAGGCCCGAGGGTGCCATGATGCAGGGCCTGCGCGCCGCCTTCGCCGTTCTCAAAGACCGCTACGCGCCCTAGGGCGCGCGGGCGCGCGTCAGCGCGTGAGGCTCCATTCGGAGTCTTGCGGGAAGTGGCGGGCGACGAAGCGGTAGGTGATGCGCACGAGCTTGTCGACGCGGCCGTCGCGCTCGAGCGGGACGCCTTCCCAGGCCACGATGATGTCGTCCCACAGCATGAAGCGCAGATGCAGCTCGTCGCGCTTGTTGCGGATGTAGCTGATCGTCTCGCGCAGGCGCTTCAAAGCGTTGAACACTTCGCCCGTGTTGGCGTCGACCTGCAGGAAAATGCCGGAAATGTCTTCGACCGGCTTTTTCATCAGGATGCGGCAGCGGGCGACTTCGTCCTGCACGCCGCGTTCGCGCTTGTAGGCGCCGAACAGCACGTTGAAGCCGTTGGCGATCTTCTGGATCTTGCCGAACCGCTCGCGCAGCGCTTCGATGTAGGACGTTTCGCGCGCGAGCTGCTCGATCATTTCGACGATCTGGTTCTTGTTGGCGCGCCCCAAGCCCAGACGCTCGGCCAAAAGCTCGAACGCTTCCTGGACCTTCTTCTTGGTCTCGGGATTGTTGGCCAAACCTTCGAGTTCGTGCGAATCGCCCACTTCGATGGGTTTGCCCGACATCCAGCTGATGATCTGCAGCGAGATGCGCGCATTGGCGCGCGCGATATGGTGCGGTTCGACGCGCCACGAGGCCGTGCCGTCGAGGATTTCGGCCGGGATCGAATCGCCGGGCACGATGCGCTTCACGAACTTCATCGATTTCTCGACGACTTCGAGAAGGGCGGCGTCTTCGCTGTCCTTGGGGATCTGGAACTGGATCTTGACCGCGTCCATCGGCAGGGCGGCCATGATGTCGCCGAGCGGCACATGCAGGCAGACCGAATCGCCGTCCTTGCCGAAGCCGAAATAGGCACCCTTCACCTGAAAGACCGCGTGGTCGAAGCTGAAGGTCTTCGACTTGTCGGCCTTTTTGGGCGGGGGAAGTTCGGCGGGAACTTCGGCTTTGACGGCTGGTTCGGTCATGGCGCCTGGGGACGGGGACGATGCGACCCCTGCATATAGCCTCGAAACGCCGATACTACAATGGTGTCGATTGGCGGGAGTTCAGTACCCGTTCGCGCGATCCACAAGGTTGGACAATGGCTTTCCGGCCAGACAATTGCGGATATTCGCCACGACCTGGGGGGCTGCCGTGCGCGGGTCTGTGAGGCTGGCGATATGGGGGGTCAGCGTCACGCGCGGATGGCGCCAGAACGGGTGGTCGC
The DNA here is from genome assembly GCA_027490975.1 of Rhodospirillaceae bacterium. GTDB lineage: Bacteria > Pseudomonadota > Alphaproteobacteria > CACIAM-22H2 > CACIAM-22H2 > Tagaea. The sequence continues at coordinate 14,074 of JAIXXA010000030.1, read as the reverse complement.
CCGGCAGCGGTTCGGGGTCCGTCACGTCGAGTGTGGCGTGGGCCAGATGGCCGCTGTCGAGGGCCGCCAGCAAATCGCCCGCCACCACATGCTTGCCGCGCGCGATATTCACGACGAAGGCGCCCGGCGGCAAGGATGCAAAACAGGCGGCATCGAGCAGGCCGCGCGTGGCCTCGGTCAGCGGCAGCACGCAGATCAGAATGTCGGTGCGCGCCAGAAAAGGCTTCCAGCCCTCGGCACCGGCGAAAACCGGAAATGGAAGCTCGGTTCTGGCGCGCCGGGACCAACCCGCCACGTCGAAGCCGAGGCCGGATACGGCGCGCGCGACCGCCCCGCCGATTTCGCCGACCCCTGCCACGCCCACGCGCCGCTGGGCCGTGGTCGGTGCGGGCAGCGGGCGCCATTGCGCTTGGGCCTGGAAATCCGCGTATTCGACCATTTGGCGGTGGTAGCGCAAGGTGGCCCACAGCGCGTATTCGACCATGCCGCTCGTCAAGGTGGGATCGACGAGCCGCACAAACGGCACGCCCGCCGGAAATTCGGGGTCGCGCAGCAGATGGTCGATGCCGGCCCCGAGCGACGAGACGAGGCGTAGATTGCGATAGCGCTTGAGCGCCCCCGGCGGATACTGCCAGACGAGCGCGAATTCGATCTCGTCGGGATCGTGCGGAGCATTCGCATCGACAAGCGCGATCTCAGGCGCAAGATCGGCAAGCACGGAGGCCCACGCCTCAAACCGGTCGCTGGCGGACAGGAACAGGAGTTTCATATGCGCGCCCCTTCGTGCGCGACCACGTCGTGGGCGAAGGCGGCGGCGATGAGCGCGCGCGTGTAGGGCATTTGCGGGGCCTCGAAGATCCGCGCGGCTGGTCCGTGTTCGACGATGGCCCCGTCTTTCATCACCATGACCTCGTCGGCCAGCGCACGCACGACTTTGAGGTCGTGGCTGATGAACAGATAGGCGAGTTTGTGGCGGTCCTGCAATTCGCGCAGCAGATCGACGATCTGCGCCTGCACCGACATGTCGAGGGCCGAGGTCGGCTCGTCGAGCACCAGGAATTTGGGCTTCAGCACGAGCGCGCGCGCGATCGCGATGCGCTGGCGCTGGCCGCCCGAAAACTCGTGCGGATAGCGGTCGCGCGTGGCCGGATCGAGACGCACTTCTTCGAGGGCCGCCACGACCGCGGCATCGCGCGCGGCCGCGTCGCCGATGCCGTGGATTCGGAGCCCCTCGGCGACGATTTCGGCGACCGACATGCGCGGGCTCAGCGAGCCGTACGGATCCTGGAACACGATCTGCATTTCGCGGCGCAGCGGGCGCAATTGTTGCGCCGACAGGCCCGCCAGATCCCGGCCGTCGAAAACGATGCGGCCGTCCGCGCGCGTCAAGCGCAGCAAGGCCAAGCCCAGCGTGGTCTTGCCGGAACCCGATTCGCCGACCACGCCGAGCGTGTGCCCCGTTTTGAGCGCGAAGCTCACCCCGTCCACGGCTTTCACATGGCCCGTGACGCGCCGCAGGAAGCCCGATTTTATCGGGAACCAGACTTTGAGGCCGTCGGCGCGCAGGATTTCGGACGCGTTGGGATCGCGCGCACCCGCTTTGCCCTTGGGCTCGGCCGCCAGCAGATGGCGCGTATAGTCGTGCTGCGGATTGCCGAACACCGAAACGGTCGGGCCCGTTTCGACGACGCGGCCCTTCTGCATCACGCAGACGCGATGGGCGAGTTTGCGCACGATGCCGAGATCGTGCGTGATGAACAGCATCGCCATGCCGAGCTTGGCCTGCAGCTCTTTGAGCAGAACCAGCAGCTGGGCCTGGATCGTCACGTCGACGGCCGTGGTCGGCTCGTCGGCGATCAAGAGGTCGGGCTCGTTGGCAAGCGCCATCGCGATCATCACGCGCTGGCGCTGGCCGCCCGACAATTGGTGCGGATAGGCGTCGAGCCGCTTTTCGGCCTGCGCCCCCAAACCCACGAGCTTGAGCAGTTCGACGATGCGCGCGCGCGCCGGCGCTCCGGTGAGACCCTTGTGCAGCAGCAGCGCTTCGCCGATCTGCTTTTCGATCGTGTGGAGCGGATTGAGGCTCGTCATCGGCTCTTGGAAGATCATCGAAATGCGGTTGCCGCGCACGGCGCGCAAATCGTGCTCGCTCGCCCCTACAAGCTCGGTGCCGGCAAAGCGCACCGACGAGGGCGGCGGGTGGCTTGCCGCCGGATAGGGCAGCAATTGCAGGATCGAAAGGGCGGTGACCGATTTGCCCGAGCCGGATTCGCCGACGAGCGCGAGCGTTTCCCCGCGCGCGATCTCGAACGACACGCGGTCGACCGCCACGACGGGTGCGCGCTTGCCGGCCCCAAACACAACGCTCAAATCGCTTACGGACAGCAAAGCTTGTTCGGTCATGTGTCGAGCTCGACGCGGAAGGTTTTGCGCGGATCGAAGGCGTCGCGCACCGCCTCGCCGATGAACACGAGCAGCGACAGCAGGACAGCCAGCGTCAAAAACGCCGTCAGCCCCAGCCACGGCGCGTTGACGTTGGATTTGCCCTGCGCCAGCAGCTCGCCCAGCGACGCGGAACCCGGCGGCAGGCCGAAGCCGAGGAAATCGAGCGAGGTGAGGGCCACGACCGAGCCCGACAGGATGAACGGCATGAAGGTGAGGGTCGCCACCATCGCATTGGGCAGCACGTGGCGATACATGATCGCGGCATCGCCCGCGCCCAAAGCGCGCGCGGCGCGCACATAGTCGAAATTGCGCGCGCGCAGGAACTCGGCGCGCACCACGCCCACCAGCCCCATCCACTGGAACAGCAACAGCAGCCCGAGGAGCCACCAGAAATTCGGCTCCACGAAGGCGGCCAAGATGATCAGCATGTAGAGCTGCGGCAAGCCGTCCCAGATCTCGATGAAACGCTGGAACGCAAGATCGACCCAGCCGCCGTAATAGCCCTGCACCGCGCCTGCAACGACGCCCACGACCGACGAGAGCACCGTGAGCGTGAGGCCGAACAGCACCGAGATGCGAAAGCCGTAGAGCAGGCGCGCCACCACGTCGCGGCCCTGGTCGTCGGTACCGAGCCAGTTTTCGGCCGAAGGCGGGGCGGGTGCTGGCACGGGCAGATTGAGATTGACCGTGCGGTAGGAAAAACGGATCGGCGGCCACAGGATCCAGCCTTTGGCCTCGATGAGCGCCACCACGGCTGGATCGCGATAGTCGGCCTCGGTCTCGAACTCGCCGCCGAACGCCGTTTCGGGATAGTTTTTGGCGAACGGCACGAACAACGCGCCGTCGTAGCGCACGAGGATCGGATTGTCGTTGGCGACAAGCTCGCTTGCCAGCGACAGGCCGAACAGCGCCAGGAAAATCCACAGCGACCAGAAGCCGCGCCGGTTGGCGCGGAAATTGGCGAGCCGCCGCCGGTTGAGTTCGCTCAATTTCATGCCGGCAGACTCATGCCCGGCGCTCGAAATCGATGCGCGGATCGACGGCCGTGTAGGCCACGTCCGACACGATCTTCATCACGAGGCCCAGCAGCGTGAAAAAATAGAGGGTCGCGAACATCAGCGGATAGTCGCGGTTGATCGCGGCCTCGAAGCCGAGCAGGCCGAGCCCGTCGAGCGAGAAGATGATCTCGATCAGCAGCGAGCCCGTGAAGAAGATCGACACGAACGCCGCCGGAAAGCCCGCGATCACGATCAGCATCGCGTTGCGGAACACGTGGCCGTAGAGCACGCGGCGTTCGCTCAGGCCTTTGGCGCGCGCCGTGACGACGTACTGTTTGCCGATCTCGTCGAGGAACGAGTTTTTGGTGAGCATGGTGAGGCTTGCAAAGCCGCCGATCGTCATCGCGAAGACCGGCAGCGCCATGTGCCAAAGATAGTCGAGCACCTGGCGCCACCAGGGGAAGTCGGCGAACCCGTCGGACACGAGCCCGCGCAGCGGGAAGATGTCGAAGAAGCGCCCGCCCGCGAACAGCACGATCAGGAGCACGGCGAACAGAAAGCTCGGGATCGCGTAGCCGACGATGATCACGCCCGACGTCCACACGTCGAAGCGCGACCCGTCTCTGACCGCCTTGCGAATGCCCAACGGGATCGACACGAAATAGACGATGAGCGTGGTCCACAGCCCCAGCGAAATCGAGACCGGCATTTTCTCGAGCACGAGATCGACGACCGGCCGGTCCTTGAAGAACGAACGCCCGAAATCGAACGTCGCGTACTTGACGAGCATGTCGAGGAAGCGTTCGACCGGCGGCTTGTCGAAGCCGAATTCGCGTTCGAGCTCTTTGAGGAAAGCGGGATCGATGCCCTGCGCCCCGCGATAGCGCCCTTCGCCCGAGCTTTGTTCGCGCGCCTGCACTTCCCCGCCCGCCCCGCCCGTAATTCGCTGCGTGGGGTCGGTCGAAACGCCGCGCAGTTCGGCCAGCACCACGTCGATCGGGCCGCCGGGGGCGGCCTGGATGATCGCGAAATTCACGACCATGATGCCGAGCAGCGTCGGCACGATCAGCAGCAGGCGGCGGAACAGGTAGCCGAGCATCAGCGGCCGCGACGCGCGCGCAGATTTGCGTCCTTGGCCGCGTCGAACCACCAGACGCTGAGATCGAAGCCGCTCTTGGGGGTGGTTGCGGGCATGCCGAACTTGTCCCACGACGCCACGCGGTCCTTGTCGGTGTACCAGTTGGGGATCACCCAATGGCCCCATTGCAGCGTGCGGTCGAGGGCGCGCGTGCGCTGGATCAGGCTTTCGCGGTCGGGGGCGGCGATCAGCAATTCGACGAGTTCGTCGATCGCCTTGTCCTTGATGCCCACAAGATTGCGCGAGCCCTTCTGGTCGGCCTTGGCCGAGGTCCAATAGTCGCGCTGCTCGTTGCCGGGCGATTCCGCCTGGCCCCAGCCCGACACGACCATGTCGAAATCGAAATCGTCGGTGCGGTTCTGGTACTGCGCCACGTCGATGTTGCGCAGGCGCGCCTCGATGCCGAGGCGCTTCAGATTGGCGATGAACGGGCCGATCACGCGTTCGAATCCGCCCTGGCCCTGGTGGATCAGGATTTCGAACTCCATCTGCTTGCCGCTTGCGTCAACGAGGCGCTGGTTGTCGATGCGCCAGCCCGCCTCGCGCAGCAGGCGCGTGGCTTCGCGCAAGCCGTCGCGGATATTGCCGCTGCCGTCGGTCTTGGGCGGATTGTATTCGGCCGTGAAGATCTCGGGCGGCAACTGGCTGCGCAGGCGCTCGAGAATCGCCAGCTCTTCGCCCTGCGGCAGGCCGCGCGCGGCAAGTTCGGAATTGTCGAAATAGCTGCGCGTGCGCACATAGGCGTCGAAAAACAGGTTCCTGTTCGACCATTCGAAATCGAACGCGTGGGCGAGCGCTTGGCGCACGCGCCGGTCGTCGAACGGTTTGCGTCTTGCGTTCATCGCAAGGGCCTGCATGCCCGCCACGCGCGATTCGGGAATTTCGAGCTTGCGAATCAGCCCGTCGCGCAAGGCGGGCGTGTCGTAGCCTTGCGCCCATTGGCGCGCGATGTTCTCGAGCTTGAGGTCGAAAGCGCCCGCGAGGAACGCTTCGTGCGCCACGGTCGGGTCGCGGAACCATTCGGTGCGCAGCGTGTCGAAATTGTGCCGGCCGCGATTGAGGCCCAGATCGCGGCCCCAATAGTCGGCGACGCGCCGCAAGGTCACGGTGCGGCCCATCTCGAAGCTTTCGATGCGGTAGGGGCCCGACCCCAGCGGCGGCTCGCCGAGCGGCCGGTCGAACTCTTTGCCCTCCCACCATTTGCGCGACAGGATCGGGATCTGTCCCACGATCAGCGCCAGTTCGCGGTTTTCGCCGTTGCGGAAAACGAAGCGCACTTTGCGCGGCCCCGTTTTTTCGGCGCGCACCACGTCGGCATAATAGGCGCGGTAGAAGGGCCGGCCCTTGGCTTTGAGCGTTTCGAAGGTCCAGATCGCGTCCTCGGGCTCGATCGGCGAGCCGTCGTGGAAGCGGGCTTGGGGGTTCAATTCGAACTCGACCCACGAACGGTCGGCGGGCGTTTCGACCGTCGTGCAGACGAGGCAGTACATCGTGAAGGGCTCGTCGTCCGAGCTTGCCATCATCGATTCGACCGTGAGCCCGACCGAGCCTGCAGCCAGGCCGCGGATGATCCAGGGATTGAAATTGTCGAAGCTGCCGATCGCGTGCAGGCGCGCCTCGCCGCCTTTGGGCGCGTTCGGGTTCACATGCTGGAAAGCTGCGAAACCGGGCGGATATTTGATGTCGCCGTGCATGGCGATCGCGTGTTTGGGCCCGGTTCCCGGTGCCAGCGTCTGGGCAGTGGCGGGCAGGCCAAGCAGCAGGGCAAAAGCGGAAAGCGCAAAAGCAGCGGGGGCAACGGCGCGCATGAGTTTTGTCCAAAGCCAGGGGGTAGGGCCACGGGGCGAAACAGACACTAGCCCGATTTTGGCTTCAACCAACGCTAAGAAACAAGGGGCCTTAGGGGTCGCGGGTAGCCAGCGAATCGTCGAGCATTTCAAGGCCGCGGCGCAAAGCGCCCGCAAGGAATTGCACGGGCTCGAAATCGGCGAATTCCACAGTCGTATGCTCGAGTATTCCCGGCGTGGCGAGCTGGGCGAGATGCCGGCGCAAGGCGGGCTCGAGCAGCGCGCGCGCGCGCACGCCGGGACCGGCCACGACGACGTTCTCGGGCTGCAGCAACTGCAGCAGGATCGAGACGCCCTCGGCCAGCACTTGCGCCGCCGCGTCGAACACGGCGGCTGCGCGCGCATTGCCGGCCGCCGCAAGGCCAACGAGTGCCGCCATCTCGCTTTCGTCCGCCGGTGCGGCGGCAGGCGTGCCCAAGGCCAGGCGCACGTCGCGATAGAGCGCATAGTCGGCGATCGAAGCCTCGATGCAGCCGCGCGCCCCGCAGCGGCATTGCGGCCCGTGCGCGCCGATACGGATATGGCCGTATTCGCTGCCGCCCGCGCGCACGCCGCGATAGAGCTTGCCGTCGAACAGCAGGCCGAGGCCCACGCCTTCGCCCAGAAGTATCGCCGCCGTGCGCCCGCGGGCATAGTGCTTGTCGCGCTGGGCCAGGCCCAGCGCCAAAGCGCCTGCGTCGTTTTCGACCGCAACCGGACAATCCAGATGCGCGCGCAATGCCGCCGCTAGTCCCACGTCGCGGCAATCGAGCACGGGGCTCCACACCACCACGCCGCGTTCGGCATCGACAAAACCCTGGAACGCGACGGCGAGCGCGTCGATGCGCGGCGCGTTCGTTGCGGCCAACGCGCGGTCGACGAAGGCGGCAAGGGCGGCACACACGTCGTCCGCGCTGCGCCCGCGCAGAACAAGATCCTCGACCACGGGTGCGCGCAAGCTGCCTTGCGCATCGGCAAGCGCAAGCTCCACCCGCGCATAGCCTACGCGCAGGCTTGCAACCGTGCCGGCATCGGCCGCGAAGTCGAGGCGCACCGACGGTCGGCCGCGGATATTGCGCACGGTCAGGGTTTGGGGCGAAAGCGGATCGTCCGCGACTTCGCGCAGCACGCCGCGTGCGGCAAGGGCGGCCGTTGCGGCCGAAACCGTGGCCGGGCTCAACCCCAATTGGCGCGCCAAATCGGCGCGTGCGGTCGCCCCGAATTGGCGCAAATGGCCCAACACCAAGCGTTCGGGCCGCAATCGCGCCGAATTTTCTTCGTAAGTCGAACTAAAATCGACCATTTTCTCCCATTCACGCGCAGTTTTTGTAATTTTCTTACGCAATCTACCCAGAACATCCGATCTTTTATTCTATGCAAAAAATAAAAATTGACAAGGCGCTTGCGCTGTCGCTGAATAGGACCAACGCAAGCGCCAAGCTTGCAGAACAATCACAACGGGAGGAATGCGCAATGCAACGCTTCACAATGAACCGTCGTCATTTGCTTGCCGCTGGCATGATTGCGGCTTCGCTGACCGCTTCGGGCTCGGTGTTCGCGCAAGCGCGCGGGCCGGTGATCGGCGTGAGCTGGTCGAACTTCCAGGAAGAACGCTGGAAGACCGACGAAGCGGCCATGAAGACCGCGATCGAGCGTGCGGGCGGCACCTATCTTTCCGCCGATGCGCAATCCTCGCCCGCCAAGCAGCTCACCGACATCGAAAGCCTGATCGCGCGCGGCGCCAAAGCCCTCATCGTGCTGGCGCAAGACGCGCAAGCCGTGCGCCCGGCGGTCGAGAAGGCCGTCAACGAGGGCATTGCCGTCGTTGGCTACGACCGCCTCATCGAAAATCCGAACGTGTTCTACCTCACCTTCGACAATGTCGAAGTCGGCCGCATGATGGCGCGCGAAGTGCTGAAGGCGAAGCCCGAGGGCAACTACGTGTTCATCAAGGGCTCGGGTGCGGACCCCAACGCCAATTTCCTGTTCCAGGGTTCGATGGAGATCCTGAAGCCGCATATCGACTCGGGCAAGATCAAGAATGTCGGCGAAGCCTTCACCGACGGTTGGCTGCCCGCCAACGCGCAGCGCAACATGGAACAGTTCCTTACGCGCAACCAGAACAAGGTCGATGCGGTCGTGGCCGCCAACGACGGCACGGGCGGCGGTGCGATCGCGGCTTTGGCCGCCCAAGGGCTCGCAGGCTCCGTGCCCGTCTCGGGCCAGGATGCGGACCGCGCCGCGCTCAATCGCGTGGCGCTCGGCACGCAGACCGTGACGATCTGGAAGGATGCGCGCGAGCTTGGCCGCACGGCGGCCGAAATCGCGGTGCAGCTGGCCAGCGGCAAGAAGCTCGCCGAGATCCCGAGTTCGACGGTCTGGAACCAGGGCCCCAACAAGGCCAACATGCACTCGATCTTCCTGCGTCCCGTGCCGGTCACGGCCGCCAATCTCGGCGTCGTGATCGATGCGGGCTGGGCCACCAAGGCGGCCGTTTGCCAAGGCGTGCCGGCCGGCCGCGTCGCCGCCTGCAACTGAGCCTCTAAGTCCGACCGCTCCCCATGACCCGCCAGCTGCGCGCGCTCGAAATCGATCCGCGGCTGGTGGGCATGTTGGGCGCACTCGCGGCAATCTGGATCGGTTTCGATCTTCTGTCGGGCGGGGCGTTCCTCACGCCGCGCAATCTGTGGAACCTGTCGGTGCAGACCGCCTCCATCGCCGTCATGGCGTGCGGCATGGTTCTGATCATCGTCACGCGCAATATCGATCTGTCGGTCGGCGCCGTTCTCGGATTCGTCGGCATGCTCGTGGGCGTGCTGCAGGCGCGCCTGCTGCCCGAGCTCCTCGGGCTCGAGCATCCGGCCACGTGGCTCATCGCTGTTGCGGCGGCCATCGTCGCGGGCGGTGCCATCGGATTGTTCCAGGGTGCGCTCATCGCCTATCTCGGCATTCCGTCTTTCATCGTCACGCTGGGCGGCCTGCTCGTGTGGCGCGGGGCCGCCTGGTGGGTCACGCAAGGCCAGACGGTCGCCCCCATGGACGGCGCCTTCCGCAAGCTCGGCGGCGGCATCGAGGGGGCGATCGGCGCACCGCTCTCGTGGGCGATCGCGGCCGTGGGCTGTGCCGCGATCCTCGCGGCTTTGTGGTTTGCGCGCCAACGCAAGCTGCGCTTTGGCTTCGCCGTGCGCCCCGCCTGGGCCGAGGCGACGGTCGCGTTGCTTTCGTGCGGTGCCGTCGTCGGCGCCGTTGCCGTCGCAAACGCCTATTATCTGCCGCCGCGCGTGGCCGAGCGCCTGGCGCAGGCGCAAGGGCTCGCAATTCCCGAAGGCGGGCTCTTCATCGGCCACGGGCTTGCCGTGCCCGTGCTCGTCGCGATAGGCGTCGGCCTTGCGATGACCGTGCTTGCGATGCGTACGCGCTTCGGGCGCTACGTGTTCGCGATCGGCGGCAATCCGGAAGCGGCCGAACTGTCCGGCGTCAATACGCGCCGCACGCTGATGAAAGTGTTCGGCCTCATGGGCGTGCTGTGCGGCATTGCCGCGTGCATTTCGACCGCGCGCCTCAACGCCGCGACCAATGCCGCCGGCACGCTCGACGAGCTTTACGTGATCGCAGCCGCCGTGATCGGCGGCACGTCTCTCGCAGGCGGGCTCGGCACGATCGCGGGGGCGATGCTGGGCGCGCTTGTGATGCAGTCGCTGCAGTCCGGCATGGTGCTGCTCGGCGTCGATGCGCCGATGCAGAACATCGTCGTGGGCTTGGTGCTCGTCTTTGCCGTGTGGGTCGATACGGTCTATCGCCGGGGGATCAGATGAGCGTGCCGCTTGTGGAGATGCGCGACATCTCGATCGCGTTCGGCGGCATCAAGGCCGTCGACGGCGTATCGGTCGATCTGCATGCGGGCGAGGTCGTGGCCTTGCTCGGCCACAACGGCGCCGGCAAATCGACGCTGATCAAGATTCTGTCGGGGGCCTATCCGGCGGACGCGGGCGAAATCCGCGTGCGCGGCGCGGCGGCGCGCATCGCCAGTCCGCGCGACGCCAAGACCTACGGCATCGAAACGATCTACCAGACGCTCGCACTGGCCGACAATGTCGATGCCGCGGCCAACGTGTTCCTGGGCCGCGAGATCGTCACGCGCTGGGGCACCCTCGACGATGCGGCGATGGAATCGCAGACGCGCCAAGTGATGGCGCGCCTCAACCCCCATTTCCGCCGCTTCAAGGAGCCCGTGCGCGCTTTGTCGGGCGGCCAGCGCCAGTCGGTCGCGATCGCGCGCGCGATCTATTTCGACGCCAAGATCCTGATCATGGACGAGCCGACGGCGGCGTTGGGCCCGGCCGAAACCAAACAGGTCGGCGAGCTTGTGCTCGAGTTGAAGCGCCAGGGGATCGGCATTTTCCTGATCAGCCACGACATCCACGACGTGTTCGACCTTGCCGACCGGGTCAGCGTCATGAAAAACGGCCGCTTGGTCGGGACGGCGCGCGTCGAAGACGTCACGAAGGACGAGGTTCTGGGCATGATCATTCTGGGCAAATGCCCGCCGGGCGCTGTGCCCGGCCCGGGTGCGAGTGCGGACGCATGAGTGCGGTCTATGCCGATCTTGCCGGCAAGCACGTGTTTGTCACCGGCGGCGGCTCGGGCATCGGAGCCGACACGGTGCGCGCTTTCGCTGCCCAAAACGCCAAGGTGAGTTTCGTCGATGTTGCGGATGCGCCCTCGCAAGCGCTCGTGGCCGAACTGGGCCGGCACGTCGCCTACGCGAAATGCGATCTGCGCGACATTGCGGCACTCAAAGCGGCGATGAAGGATCTGCGCGCGAAGTTCGGCCCGATTGCCGTGCTGGTGAACAACGCCGCCAACGACGAGCGCCACAGATTTCTCGACGTCACACCCGACTATTTCGACGACCGCGTTGCCGTCAATCTCAAGCCCGCCTATTTCGCCGCGCAAGATGCGATCCCGGACATGCGGGCGGCCGGCGGCGGGGCCATCGTAAATCTGGGCTCGGTGTCGTGGATGTCGGGCTCGGCGGATTTGAGCGCCTACGCCACGCTCAAATCCGCCGCCTACGGCCTCACGCGGGTGCTCGCGCGCGAATTCGGCCCCGACAATATCCGCGTCAATTGCGTGATTCCGGGCTGGATCATGACGCAGCGCCAGATCGAAAAATGGCTCACCCCCGCAGGCGAGCGCGAAATCATGGAGCGCCAATGCCTGAAGCGAAAGCTTCAGCCGGTCGAGATCGCCAAGACGGTTCTGTTTCTTGCGTCCGATGCCGCATCGGCGATCACGAACCAGCAGCTGATCGTGGATGGCGGCTGGGTCTAGCCCGCGAGTGCCGCAATCGCCTGCGCATGCACGCGCGAATCGCCTGCGGCCACCACGCGCCCGTCGCTGGCAAGCGTAAGCTGCTTGCCCTGCCAGTCGGTCATCAAGCCGCCGGCGCCCGCCAGCACGGGAACCACGGCCACGTAGTCGTAGATGCCGAGCCCTGCTTCGATGTCGAGATCGGCGTAGCCTGAGGCCACGAGGCCGTAGGCGTAGCAGTCGCCCCCGTACATCGGCAGCTTCACCTGCGTGCGCACGCGCTCGAAGGCCGGGAAGTTCTCTTTGAACATCAGCGGCGACGAACAATAGAGCGTGGCCTTGTCGAGGCTCGCGCAGTCGCGCGTGCGCACTGGCCTTTGCGTGCCGTCGCGCAAACGATGCAGGGTCTGGCCGCCGACCGTGCCCGTCCAGCGCTCGCCCACGGCCGCGCAGTCGATCACGCCCAGTTGCGGCACGCCGTCCACGGCCAAGCCCACGAGGGTGCCGAACATCGGCCGCCCGCTGATGAACGATTTGGTGCCGTCGATCGGATCGAGCACCCACACGCGTGCCGCGTCTGTGCGTTCGCGCCCGTATTCTTCGCCGATGATGCCGTCGTGCGGGCGTTCCTTGGCGATGAGGCTGCGCATCGCTTCTTCAGCCGCACGGTCGGCGACCGTCACGGGCGACGCGTCGTCCTTGTCGTCGACAGCAACGCCCGTGCGGAAATAGCGCAGCACGATCTCGGCCGCCGCATCGGCGAGCTTTCCCGCAAACGCAATGTCGTCGGCATCGACGGCCATAAGCGCCTCAGCGCGTCGGCACGGGCTTCGGCCCCGAATAGTCGTAGAAACCGCGCTTGGTCTTGCGGCCGAGCCAGCCTGCTTCGACGTATTTGACCAAGAGCGGGCACGGGCGGTATTTCGAATCCGACAGCCCGTCATAGAGCACGTGCATGACCGCAAGGCACGTATCGAGCCCGATGAAATCGGCGAGCTCGAGCGGGCCCATCGGATGGTTGGTGCCGAGTTTCATGGCCGTGTCGATCGATTCGACGGAACCCACGCCTTCGTAGAGCGTGTAGACGGCTTCGTTGATCATCGGCAGCAGGATGCGGTTGACGATGAAGGCCGGGAAATCCTCGGCCGTCGCCGAAATCTTGCCGAGCTTGGCGGTGAGTTCCTTGACCGCCTCGTAGGTTTCGTTCGACGTCGCGATGCCGCGGATGAGCTCGACGAGCTGCATCACGGGCACGGGGTTCATGAAATGCATGCCCATGAACTGCGCCGCGCGGTCGGTCGAGGCACCCAGGCGCGTGATCGAAATCGACGAGGTGTTGGACGCGATGAGTGCTGCCTTCTTCAGATGCGGGCACAGCTTCTTGAAGATCTCGCGCTTGACCGCTTCGTTTTCCGTCGCCGCTTCGATCACGAGATCGCTGTCCGAGAAAATCGCGAAGTCCGTGCCGGTCGAGATGCGCGCGAGGGCGGCATCCTTCGCCTCCTGCGTCATGGCACCCTTCTTGATCTGACGGTCCATGTTGCCCGCGATGGTCGCAAGCGCCTTGGCGAGCGAGTCGGGATTGGCGTCGAGCAGGCGCACTTCGAACCCGTTCATCGCGCACACATGCGCGATGCCGTTGCCCATCTGGCCTGCGCCGACGACGCCGATTTTCTGGATCATGGTCTTTCTGTCCCCGGTTTCTGGAGCTATTTGCGCGGCGGCAAAGCGGCGGTGAGTTCGGGCACCAGCTTGAACAGATCGCCCACCACGCCGTAATCGGCGATCTGGAAGATCGGCGCCTCTTCGTCTTTGTTGATCGCAACGATGGTTTTGGACGCCGACATGCCGGCGAGATGCTGGATCGCCCCCGAGATGCCGACCGCGACGTAAAGATCGGGGGCCACGACCTTGCCGGTCTGGCCGACCTGGTAGTCGTTGGGGGCAAAGCCCGCATCGACGGCAGCCCGGCTTGCGCCCACGGCCGCCCCCAGCTTGTCGGCCAAGGGCTCGATCAGCGTCTTGAAATTCTCGCCCGACGCCATGCCGCGCCCGCCCGAGACGACGATCTTGGCGGCCGTCAGTTCCGGCCGTTCGGATTTCGACAATTCCTGTTTGACGAAGCGCGCAAGGCCGCTGTCGGCGGCACCCGCAACCGTTTCGATCGGCGCCGATCCGCCGGCGCCGGCCGCGGCAAACGCCGTTGCGCGCACGGTCACGATCTTGATCGCGTCTTTCGACTGCACGGTCGCAAGCGCGTTGCCGGCATAGATCGGGCGCACGAACGTTTTCGGGCCCAGCACATCGATCACGCCCGAGACCTGCATCACGTCGAGCTTCGCCGCGATGCGCGG
>JAIXXA010000067.1 GCA_027490975.1 Rhodospirillaceae bacterium | reverse complement strand
GGCGACGGGCGCGGCGTTGAACGCCGTGCGGTTGGCCTCGGCGATACGGAATGCCAGCGGGCCATCCGGATCGAGCGTCGCCGTGGTGGACACCGTGCCGGCGAGCAGCACGACGGCGGAGATGGCAGCGGCGCGGATCATGCAACCCTCGCCTTGGCGGCGGCGCGGTCCTGGATGTGGCCGGCGCTGTGCAGCAGCACATCGAGGATCGCGACATCGGCCTGATAGAACTCGGCGTCGCCGGCGGCGCGCTTCGCCTGCCAGAGCCCGTTCATGAGGCTGGCGACGACCGCCTTGCGGCGGGCCTCGCTCTCCGGGATCGCCGCAGCGGCAGGCCGCTCGTCGGCATCGACGCGGCGGGCGGCGGCCACCACATCGGCGGGGCCGGCATTGAGCCGGATTCGCTCGGCCTCGGCCGCGATCTCGGCATCGAGGGCGGCGAGATCGTCAGGGTTCGCGCTCATGCCGCACCTCCGGTCAGGAAGGAGGCGAGGCCCGTGAGCCATATTCCGCCGGTCAGCACCGCGAACAGGCCGCAGGCCAGCGCCATCTCGCGCAGCGGGACAGTGCCGGCGCGGAGCCGGCGCGCGGCCTCGGTGCGGGCCAGCCCGCCATAGGCGCGGACATGGAACTGCGACCAGCCGAGCGAGACCATCTCGCGGTCGGTCACCTCGCCCCACTCGCCGGCCTCGCCGGCCAGCGTGACGATATCGCCCGCCATCCGGTCGACGATGTGCGGCTGCTGCTGCATCGCGCAGCGCTCGATGCTCCAGAATTTCGCGCCGTCATGGCAGGTGAACGGCTTTTCGGACGTGCTCATGCGCAGTCTCCCGGGTCGCTGTCGTGGGTGGGGGAAGGGGGTGATGAAGCGGCTTCGCCTGTCCCCGTGTGGCCGTCTTCTGTCGGGCTACCGCGCTTCGCGCTGCTTGAGCCCAGCATGTCGAACTCGACGAGGGTGGCGTAGGTGGCGTTGAGGCCCGCGTGGCGGGTCAGCTGCCGGCGGAAGCGGCCATGGATCTCGGTGCCGGGCAGGATGCCCTCGGCCTCCAGCAGCTGCACGGCACTGATCCTGCCGGCGGCCACATCCTCCAGCATGGCGGCCAGCGTCAGCAGGCCCTGCGCCAGCTTCATGCGGGCCTCGGGCGAGGGCAGCGGCTCGACGAGCGCATGCGCGGCTGTCGTCAGCGTGTGCTGGATGGTGCGGGTGGATGCGCCTGTCATTGGTTCATCTCGCTGCGCGGGCTCGCGCCATAAGGCGCGGCGGCCATTCGGCCTTGCGGCGCTGGCGCGCCGGTCAGCACATCCCCGCGCAGCAGGACCGCCCGGCCCCTGGGGGTGATGCGGATGATCGGCCGGCCCTCGGCATCCTCGCCCAGCACGGCCAGCCCGCGCAGCAGCAGCGAGCCGATGGTGCCATCGTTGTGCAGGTTGATGCCGCCGGGCCGGCCCCAGCCGATGCCATATCCGCGCAGCGTGCGGACATAGTGCAGCGGGCCCTCGCGCAACTCATCCAGCGCCGAGACCTGCCAGAGGGAGAGGCTGCGCGCCTGCATCTCGGCGAAGGTGAAACGCGGCGCGGGCGCCGGCGGCAGCGGTGCGGGGTGGCTGGTGATGCGGGACATCGCTCAGGTGCCCGCGAAGAGTGGGGCGGCCTGCGCCTGAACGGTGATGCGGTAGGTGCCGGCGATCCTGCATTCGAGCAGGCACACATCCTCGCCGTGGTTGAGGCCCTGATGCAGCTGGCGCAGCGCATCGGCCTTGGTGGAGAACCAGCCGCGGGGCAGGCGGGCGCCGACGCGCCAGACGCACCAGAGCACCTCGTCGGTCGTGGGGTTGAGCAGGTGAAAATCGCGCCGGTGAAAGCCGGGGCGCTGTGTCCAGTGGTGCTGCTTCTTGGCGGTCATCGCGTCCTCACAGGGTGTCTGTGGGGAGCGCTTATAAATTACCCGTTTCGGGTATGTCAACCCGAAACGGGTAAATCAGTCTTGCGACAATTTATTGCTTCCTGTCATGCAGGCGGAAGGTCGCGGCGTGCCGATCACTCGCTGACGGGATAGTGGGGCAGTGTCGCGTCCGGCTGAG
The DNA here is from genome assembly GCA_027490975.1 of Rhodospirillaceae bacterium. Lineage (GTDB taxonomy): Bacteria > Pseudomonadota > Alphaproteobacteria > CACIAM-22H2 > CACIAM-22H2 > Tagaea. The sequence continues at coordinate 3,065 of JAIXXA010000067.1, read as the reverse complement.
TCTCTGCCAGTCCTATAGCCGTACGCTCGCGCCAATTGCGGAGATGGCGACCGGGGTCCGGGTCGTCGCTTTGCCGGCCCCACCCCTCGACCTTGCGGCGGGCGACGGTGTCAACGATCTGACGGAACATGGTGACCTCCTCCGGCTGCGTGATGCCGTCGGCCTCGATCATCAGCCTGCACCAACGCGGGATTGCTGCCGGGTCGGCCTTGCCCTGAAGGATGGCGCGTGCTGCGCGAGCCACATGGTTCCCGTTCGGAACTAGGGCAAAATACTCCTCTTCCAGAGAGGCTTTATCGGCGGCATTCGTGCGTGGAATGGTCGACGCTATCTGCTCGATCATGGCGCGCAAAACGGCCCGTTCTGCCTCGACAAAAGCCCTGTCGGATTGAGCCAGCGCCATCATCAGCACGGCCAACGGGCGGGTAGCCTTTCGCAGCTTGTCACGCTTGGCATAGATGGGCAGCGGGCGCGCCGCAGGCATTATCGGTGCATCGCCGGTCAGCGGATAGGCAACTTGCGCCAGATGAGCGATGAATGCCAGCGGATCGGCAATGATCTCGCCAGTGCGGCCATTGGCCAAGGTCAGAATACGATCGGCACGGAACATGCGATCAGCGCCGCGCAAATGACAGAAGCCGCCGAGATACAGTTCACCCTGCCGCATCGCGGCGCGTTGTGCAGTGATGACACGCTGGCTCGGCGCGCCTTTGGCATCGGCGTAGGTCAGGTGAAGCAGCAGATCGCCATCCAGATCAGGGGCCTCCGCATCGGCGGGGGCAGGTTCGAGGGCGTCATGCTCAGGGCCGGTCTGGACAAAGCCGACTGACAAGCGGGCAATCAAGGTCGACGGGTCAAACGAGATGCTTGCAATCGACTTCATGTTCAGCCTCTCAAAAGACCCCGGAACGGCCAGGCCGCGAGAATGCGGACATCGTGCTCGGGCGGGGCATTGTGGCTTTCCAGCGTGTAGAGGCCGGGGATGCGGCCGCGCTGGATCGTCTTGAGCATGCGGCGGCCATCCTCCAGCTGGACCATGGCCAGCTCGCCGATCAGCTTCTCCGCGCCCATGGAGCGGCGGGCGATCAGCACATACTCCCCATGCTGGAAGCGCGGCCATTGCGAATCGCCCTCAACGCGGTGCGCATCGACCTCATCGGGACCTGGCAAGGTGAGAAAGCCGAGGGCCGCGACCGACTCGTCCTGATCGGCCGGGATCGATGACAGGCCGGCGGTGACGATGCCGCAGATCGGCACCTCGTTTGCTTCATGCGTCGGGCGCATCTGACCGCGACCGGTCAGCAGCCAATCGAGAGACACACCGAAGAACCGCGCATAGCGTTGCCCTGAGCGCGACAGCCCTTTTTCGCCGTTCTCGTGAGCGGAATACGTCGAATAGGCAATACCCATAGCTTCGGCGGCAGCGCGGGCCGTGCGGTAGCCTCGCGCCTCGCGAGCGGCCTTCAGTCGATCCTGCTGCTCCGACATTGCCATACTTCGGGTTTGCCACAACCCGTTACCCGATACGGGTTGACATGAATTACCCGTAACGGGTATTGCCTGTGTCATGTCATCGCCCTCCACACGCTGCGCCCGGCTCCGCGCCATTTTTGGTGAGACCCAGCCGCAATTTGCTCATCGGCTGCGCGTCTCGCAGCAGACGGTGTCGCGCATGGAGAAGGGGCAGGACGAATACGGCCCGATCTCCCTGATCTTCGATCTGATCGAAGCGGACATCGCAGCAGGGCTGAACGTACTTGCTGATGGGTATGTCGTCGGCATGAGCCGCGCCCTTCCTGCAAGCGGGCCATCACAGGCAGAGGGGGAGGGGGCACGATGATCACCGATCTGAAAGCGGAGGCCGAGCGCATGGCCCGGCAGGCGGCATGGCTCGGCGCAAGGCTGGGCAAGCCGCGCGTCAGGCTGCGGATCGCCTCGACCGTCTCGGCCGATGGCGCGCTGCGGCGCGTGATGCTGCCCGTCGGCCGGCCGGACCGGGACGGGCGGGGACCGCTGTTCCGGTTCATCGGCCCGCATGGCGAGGAGGACTGCATCTGCTGGACCTGCGGGGCGGGCGACGATCCGCAGCGGATCGCGCGGGCGTGGGTGCGGTTCTGTCTGCATCATCTGAGGAAGCTCGGTTTCGATTGCGGCGACTTCCTTCTGCCGGGTGGCGGCGCGATCGTCAGCGGGAATCAGGTTCTGCGTTTCCCGTTGACGAGCGTTCGCGTTCCGCATGTCTACGCCCCCCTGCCTTCATGTGAGGGGGAGGGAGGTCGCGCACCCGGCCCGACAGGGCCGCAAGGCCGAACGGCCGCCGCGCCCGGTGGCGCGTGCCCGCGTAGCGGTGCCCAGCCATGACCGCCGCGACAAAATCCAGCCTGCGCAGCCTGCCGCCGGGCCTGCGCGCGGCCCTGAAGCACGCGGCCCTGCGGCTGATCGCCGAGGCTGGCGGCATTCACGAGGCGGCGAAGCTCGCCGGCATCAGTCCGGCGCAGATGGGCCGCTATCAGGCCGGCTCCGAGCCGGACCTGATGCCGCTCGACGTGGCACTCGTGCTGACGGCCGCGACGGGCGGCGAGAGCTTCGGCGACCTGTTCGCCGACCTCGCCGGGTGCCGGCTGGTGGCGCAGCGCGAGGCCGACGAACCGGCACCCGCCGAGATGCCGGCCCTGATGGGCGGGCTCTCCGAGGCGGCTGAGGTCATCCACCTGATCGGCGCAGCGCTGGCGGATGGGGTGATCTCCCCGACCGAGCGCGGGCAGATCCGGCGCGGCGTGGCCGACCTCAAGGACCAGCTTTCCGACATCGAGCGGGCGACCGCAGGGGACGGGGCTCAAGCAGCGCGAAGCGCGGTAGCCGGACAAAGCCGGGCTCAAGCAGCGCGAAGCGCGGTAGCCCAAAAAGCGACCAGCCCGAAGGGCTGGAGAAGCTGAGAACGTCTTTCATCGCCGCGTTTTGCCCCCCTTGGCGCGGCGATGGAACCGGCCCCCGCGCTGCGCCTTCGGGCCGCGCGCGGGGGCCATGGGGGCGCACGGCAGACGAAAACGAGGGGATCAAGGCAT
>JAIXXA010000201.1 GCA_027490975.1 Rhodospirillaceae bacterium | reverse complement strand
GCGGCTTGCGCACCATGGCGCTGCGCCTGAAGCAGCATCACCAGACCGGCCTTGTGCTCGCGCGCTGGTTCCAGGCGCAACCGGAAGTCACGCGCGTGATGCATCCGGCCCTGCCCGAAGATCCCTCGCATGCGCTTTGGCAGCGCGACTTTTCGGGCGCGAGCGGCCTGTTCGGCTTCGTCATGAAACCCGTTGCGCGCAGAGCGCTTGCGGCCCTCATCGACGACCTCGAGTTGTTCGGCCTCGGCGCTTCGTGGGGCGGCTTCGAAAGCCTTATCCTGCCGCAGGATATCCGCGCCAGCCGCACGGCAACGCCGTGGTCGGACCCGGGGCAGATCGTGCGTATCCATGCCGGCCTCGAGGCGCCCGAAGATCTGATCGCCGATCTCGAGCGCGGCTTTGCGCGCATGCGCAAGGCCGTGGCTGCAGGCTAGCGGTCGGCCATGGGCGACGCCATCGACTCCCTGCTGGCCGAGATCGCCTTCGACGGACAAGGCCTCGTGGTTGCGATCGCCCAGCAGCACGACACGGGCGAGATCCTGATGGTCGCCTACATGAACCGCGATGCCGTGCGCGAGACGCTTGCGACCGGCACCGTGTGCTATTGGTCGCGCAGCCGCATGCGGCTTTGGCGCAAGGGCGAAAGCTCGGGCCAAAGCCAGCGCTTGGTCGAGTTTCGCGTCGACTGCGACGGCGACGCGTTGCTCGTGCGCGTCGACCAGACAGGCGTTGCATGCCACACCGGCCGGCGCGATTGTTTCTTCCGGGTCGTGCGTGACGGCGAATGGGTCGTCGACAAGCCGGTTCTGGTCGATCCGGACAAACTCTATGGCGTCTAGGCCCCGCGCCGTCGCCCGCAAGCCGATCGACGGCGCCCCGCGCTTGCGCATCCTCCTGGGCGAAGCGATCGCGGTGGGCCCCGGCAAAGCCGATCTGCTCGCCGCGATCGCGGCTGAAGGGTCGATCTCGGCGGCCGCACGCACGATGGGCATGAGCTACCGCCGCGCCTGGCTGCTGGTGGACGAACTCAATCGCGTCTTTGTCGGCCCTGTTGTGGTAAGCGAAACCGGTGGACGCCGCGGTGGCGGGGCGGTCCTGACATCCCTCGGCCAGGAGATCTTGAAGCGCTATCGCGCGATGGAGCAGCGTGCCGCCGCAAGCGTTGCCGACGACGTTTGCGCATTCCGCGCCCTTCTTCATGGAAAAACTCAATTTTGACAGATACTTGCGCATCTTCCGCGTACATCTGCGGTAAAGCTCACAAAATGCTTGCGTCGTTTGAATTCGACCGATATATTCTGATGTAACTACGGATCGGTCGAAGACCGTCCGAATTTGGCAGTCAGAAGGACCGTCCTCCATGGTGGCATTCTCGCCACTCACCGCTGGGTCGCCTGCGCCGGGTTTTGTCCGGCCGACGGTGGCCGTGCAAGCGCCTGCAGCTCAGGCTCCGTCGAATAACGCGACGGGGAACGCCCAAGGTGCGCCTGCAACACAACCGGCCGTTTCGATTTCGATCGGCGGCGGCGCGGCGTCCTCTGCGATTGCCAACCAGGTCCGGTCCGAACTCATCAACAGCAGCCGCGCACTCGCCGCTGGCGGCGATCCATCGGCAGCATCCGGGCGCCCGGCGGCCGCCGTCCCCACGCCGCCCTATTCGCAGAATGTCGGGCTTTACGACAATTCGACGCGTGTGTTCGTCGATATCGTTCTGTCGGGCGACTCCGGCAAACGCGTTGCGCGCGTGTTCGGAACGCCGCCGCCGCCACCGCCGAAAGAAGAGCCCGTCGATATCGTGGCGTGACGGTCTGTTTTGCGATTTGTTCGCAAGACATCCGCGACACTTTTCGATTAACGTACGACGTTTTGAGACGTTAGATCGAATCCGCGATGACCGAGTTTGGCGAAACCCTCAATAGCTTGGACGCTGTCGGGCCCGAAAAGGCGCTCGGCGTATTCGTGGCAGCCGTACGCAACGCGGTCCCCGACGCGCCGGCCTGCTATTTCGATCTGATGGCGGCCGACGGTGCCGAACGGCGCAAACTGCAGCGCCAATGCGAGGTACATTTCAACACGCTGTCGATCGAACTTCGCAAGACGATTCGCGGCAACGCGATCGCCAGAGCGCAAGAAATCGTGCAAAGCCCGTTCGAGCGCCTTGCAGCCTCGATGACCGCTTCTCTCGAGCAGACCAGCCTCGACGATCTTTTTCCGAAGTGACCGGCCCAAGACAACCGGCCGGCGGCGCGGTTGGCGAGCCCAGCTGGATTCGAACCAGCGACCTACAGCTTAGAAGGCTGTTGCTCTATCCAGCTGAGCTATGGGCCCGCAACTCGAGGGTCAGCGAACGCGATCGTATTTGAAATTGTCGGCATAGGCTTTGGGGCGGATGCGCGACGCTTGCGGCACGCCGAGCTCGACCGCAATCCCATGGTGTTGGGCATAGGCGAGTGCTTCTTCCTGGGTCGCGAAGCGCAGCTGGACTTGGCCCGACGTGTCGGAGGAACCCGCCCAGCCCATCAGCGCGTCCGGGCGCTTGGCCGCACCCGGCTCGAATTCGAGCACCCAGGCATGGGTCTTGGCACGGCCGGATTGCATGGCGGTTTTGGCAGGCTTGTAAACGCGTGCAGGCTTGTCCATCTCGGATCCTCGGCGCAGCCTCGAAGCGACGGCGCAGCAAACCGTCCAAGCCCTTCTATACCAGAAAGCCGCCAAGTCAAGACCGAGCCCCCGGGGGACCTCAGACGGCGCCTCAGAAGTAGATAAAGGCGCCGTCCGAATCCATGGTCGCAAGGCCGGCGACCGACTGTCCCAAAATCGTAACCGTATTGCCGCTGCCCAGATTGATCACAAGATTTCCGGCAACGTCGCTCGCGGCACTCGTCACGTCGCCGATCGTCGCGAAACTCGGATAGATGAGCAAATTGATCCTGTCGCCGGAGGTGTAATCGACGATCGTGTCGGCGCCCGCGGAAAGCAGGAACGTATCGTTGCCCCCGCCCCCGGTCATGCGGTCGCTGCCGCCTTCGCCGTTCAGCACGTCGTTTCCGGAACCGCCGGTGATCGTGTCGTTGCCGCCGTCGCTGCTGATGCGGACGCCGATGCTGCCGGTCACGACGATCGTGTCGTTGCCCGCACCCGAGATGATCGTTTCGACGTTCGAAACGGTGACGGTGTTGGCCGAGCTTGCGAGCGTGAGGCGGTCGTTGCCGTCGCCAAGATCGACCGTGCCGGTGCTAAGCGAAGAACCCAGCGTGACGGTATCGTTGCCGGAATCGCCGACGATCGTTTCGATGTTGGTGAGCGTGACGGTATTGGCGCCGTTGAAGAGCGTCAGGCTGTCGTTGCCCGTGCCCAGATTGAAGGTCTGGCCGCCGGTAAAGGCAGCTCCCAGCGTCACGTTGTCGCTGCTCGTACCGCCGATCAGCGTTTCGACGTTCGTCACCGTCAGCGTGTTGGTGAAGTTGCCGAGCGCCAGGCGGTCGCTGCCGGCCCCCAGATCGACGAGCCCCGCGGTGATCGCCGTCGACAGCACGATCGAATCGTCGCCGGCGAGGCCGGTCAGCGTCTCCACGTTCGATATCGAAATCGTGTTGGCGCCGTTGAACAGGATCAGCTGGTCGTTGCCGGCCCCGAGATTGACGAGCCCGCTCGTGCGCGCACTCCCGAGCGAGACTGTGTCGTCGCCCGTGCCGCCGATGATGGTTTCGATGTTGATCACGGTGATCGAATTTCCGCCGTCGGCCAGCGTCAGACGGTCGCTGCCGTTGGCAAGGTCGATCGTTTCGCCGAGCGTATAGACGGTGCCGAGCGTGATGTTGTCGGCATTGGTGCCGCCGATCAGCACTTCGACATTGATCAGGGTCAGCGTGTTCGTGAAATTGCCCAGAACCAGACGGTCGGTGCCGCCGCCTAGATCGATGGTACCCGACGTGATCGTCGAGCCGAGCGTAACCGTATCGGCGCCGAGACCGCCGATGATCGTTTCGATGTTGGTGAGCGTCACCGTGTTGCCGGTGTCGGCGAGCGTCAGACGGTCGCTGCCCGTGCCGAGATTGAAGGTCTCGCCGCCGACGAACGAAGCGCCAAACGTCACGTCGTCGGTACCCGTGCCGCCGATCACGGTTTCGACGTTGATGACCGTGACGGTGTTCGTGAAGTTGCCGAGAACCAGGCGGTCGCTACCGCCGGCAAGGTCGATAGTGCCGTTGGTAATCCCCGCTCCCAGCGCGATCGTGTCGTTGCCCGCGGCAGCCGTGATCGTTTCGACATTGACGATCGTCAGCGTGTTGTTGCCGTTGAACAGCACGAGATTGTCGGAGCCCGCGCCCAGATCAATGGTGCCGCTGCTGCGCACCGTTCCCATCGTTACAGTATCGTCGCCCGATCCGCCGACGATCGTTTCGACGTTCGTGACGGTGATCGTGTTGCCGCCGTCGGCAAGCGCCAGGCGATCCGAGCCAGCGCCGAGATCGATCGTTTCGCCTGCAATGAGCGAAGCGCCGAGCGAGATCGTGTCGGAATTCGCACCGCCGACGATCGCTTCAACATTCACGATCGTGAGTCGATTGACGAAGCTGCCGAGAATAAGACGGTCTGCACCGTCGCCCAGGTCGATGGTGCCGCTCGACACGCCCGCGCCCAGCGTAACCGTGTCGTCCCCGATACCGCCAATCACGGTTTCGATGTTGGCGATCGTAATCGTGTTTGCGAAATCGCCGAGTATCAGGCGGTCGTTCCCGGTTCCGAGGTTGAAAGTCTCGCCGGCCGCAAAAGCCGCACCCAGGGTGACAGTATCGGCGGCGGTTCCGCCGACGACGGTTTCGATGTTGAGGACCGTGACGGTATTGGCGAAATTCGCGAGCGCAAGACGGTCGGTGCCCGCCGCAAGATCGATCGTGCCGTCGGTCAGCTGCGTGGCAAACGCGATCGTGTCGTTGCCGGCATTCGCCGTCACGGTTTCGATGTTGGCAAGCGTGATCGTGTTGTTGCCGTTGAACAGGACGAGATTGTCGCTGCCGGCCCCGAGATCGACCGTGCCGGTCGTGCGCACAGTGCCGAGCGTGACCGTATCGTCGCCCGAGCCGCCGATGATGGTTTCGACATTGATGATCGTCACGGTGTTGCCGCCGGCCGCAAGCGTGAGGCGGTCGGCACCGTTGCCAAGATCGATCGTCTCGCCCGCCGTATAGGCCGTGCCCAGGGTCACGTTGTCGCCGCTCGCGCCGCCCGTCAGCACTTCGACGTTAATGATCGTCAGCGTGTTGGCGAAGTTGCCGAGCACCAGCGTGTCGGTGCCGCCGCCGAGGTCGATGGTGCCGCTCGTGATCGCATTGCCCAGCGCGACCGTATCGGCGGCAAGCCCGCCGACGATCGTTTCGATGTTCACGAGCGTTACGCTGTTGCCGGTGTCGGCCAACGCCAGACGGTCGTTGCCTGCGCCGAGATTGAAAGTCTCGCCCGCCGTGTAGGAAGCGCCCAGCGTAACGTCGTCGGTACCCGTGCCGCCGACCAGTGTTTCGATGTTGATGACGGTCAGCGTGTTCGTGAAGTTGCCCAGCGTCAGGCGATCGTTGCCGCCCGCAAGATCGATCGTGCCGTTGGTGATGCCGCTCGACAGCGTGATCGTGTCGTTGCCGGCATTGGCGGTGATCGTCTCGACATTCGCGATCGTGAGCGTGTTGTTGGCGTTGGCGAGGATCAGCGTGTCATTGCCCCCGACCAGATCGACGAAGCCGCTCGTGCGCGCGCTGCCGAGCGTCACCGTGTCGTCGCCCGAACCGCCGACGACGGTCTCGATGTTCGTAGCCGTGATCGAATTGCCGCCAGTGGCCAGCACCAAACGGTCGGTCCCGCCGGCAAGGTCGACGACCTCGCCCGAAAAATAGGACGAGCCGAGCGTCACCGTGTCGGCGCCTGCACCGCCGGTCAGCGTCTCGACGTTGAGGATCGTGAGGCCGTTCGAGAAGGCGCCGAGGATCAGCTGGTCGTTGCCGTTGCCAAGATCGATGGTGCCCGACGTGATCGTCGTGCCGAGCGTGATCGTGTCGTTGCCGTTGCCGCCGACGATCGCTTCGATGTTCACGATCGTGATGTTGTTTCCGAGATCGGACAGCACCAAGCGGTCGGTTCCGCCGCCCAGATTGAAGGTTTCCCCGCCCGTGTAGGCAGCGCCCAGCGTGACCGTGTCGTTGCCGGCACCGCCGACGAGGGTCTCGATATTGACGATCGTCAGCGTGTTGGCGAAATTGCCGAGCACAAGCCGGTCGGCGCCGTCGCCGAGATCGTAGGAACCGGCCGTCACCCCGCTCGACAGCGTGACCGTGTCGTTGCCGCTGTTGCCGATGACCGTTTCGGCGTTGGCGATGGTCAGCGTATTGTTGCCCGAACCGAGCGTGACCTGATCGTTCCCCCCGGCCAGATCGACGAGGCCCGACGTGCGCGCCACCGCGAGCGTGACGCTGTCGTCGCCCGTACCGCCGACGACGGTTTCGATGTTCGTGGCCGTGATCGAATTGCCGCCGGCCGCCAGGGTCAAACGGTCGTTGCCCGCGCCGAGATCGAAGGTTTCGCCGCTGCTGTAGCTGCTGCCGAGCGTGATGTTGTCGGCAGCCGTGCCGCCGACGATGCCTTCGATGTTCGTGGCCGTGAACGTGTTGGCGAAGTTGCCGAGAATGAGCTGGTCGTTGCCGACTCCGAGATGGTAGGTGCCGGAGACGACCGCGCTTCCAAGCGTCACCGTATCGTCGCCGGATCCGCCAACGACGGTTTCGATGTTGATCAGCGTCACGCGATTGCCGGCATTGTCGAGCACGATGCGGTCGTTGCCGAGACCGAGATTGAACGTCTCGCCGCCGCTGTATGCAGCACCGAGAGTCACGTCGTCCCGACCGGTGCCGCCGACCAGCGTCTCGATATTGTAGATCGTCAGGGTGTTCGTGAAATTGCCGAGAATGAGCTTGTCGTTGCCGTCGAGCAGATCGACCACGCCGTTGACGACGGCGGAGGAGAACGTAATCGTGTCGTTGCTCGCAGACGCGATCAGCGTTTCGACGTTGCTGATGGCGATCGAGTTGTTGCCCTCGGACAGGATCAGTTGGTCGTTGCCCGCCCCCAGATCAATCGACCCTGTCGTCACGACAGAACCCAGCGTGACGGTATCGTCGCCGCTGCCGCCGATGACGGTCTCGATGTTCAGCACCGAAACCGTATTGCCGCCGTTTGCCAGCGTGAGGCGGTCGTTGCCGTCGCCGAGATCGAACAACTCGCCATTCGCAAACGCGGTACCGAGCGTGACGTTGTCGTTGCCGATGCCGCCTGTGATCGTTTCGACATTGACGATCGTCACCGTATTCGCGGAATCGCCGAGAATGAGCTGGTCGTTGCCGTCGCCGAGATCTATCGAACCCGACGTGACGACCGAGGCGAGCGATACGGTATCGTCGCCAATGCCGCCGACCAGCGTTTCGACGTTGCCGACCGTGATCGTGTTGCCGCTGTCGCCGAGCAGCAGGCGGTCGTTGCCGGCTCCGAGATTGAAAAGCTCGCCGCCCGTATAGGCCTGGCCGAGCGTGACCGTGTCCGCACCGGTGCCGCCGATGACCGTCTCGATATTGTAGACGGTCGCCGTGTTCGAGAAATTGCCGAGGATCAAACGATCAAAGCCGGCCAGCAGATCGACCGTGCCCGAAGCGATCGCATCGCCGAGCGTGATCGTATCGGCACCTTCAGAGGCAACTAGCGATTCGACGCCGATGACGGTGAGCGTGTTGTCGCCGATCGCGAGATTGAGCGTGTCGGTACCCGAACCCAGATCGACCACACCGCCGGTCTGCGAGCCGCCGAGCGTGACGGTATCGTTGCCGGCCTGGCCCGTAACCGATTCGATGCTGGTGACGGTTATCGAGTTGTTCGTGTTGGCGAGCGTGAGCTTGTCGTTGCCGCCCGCGAGATCGAACGATTCGCCGCCGATATAGGCTTGGCCCAGCGTCACGTTGTCGTTGGCCGTGCCGCCCGTGATGGTCTCGATGTTGAACACCGTCACGGTGTTGGCGGAATCGCCAAGGATGAGATTGTCGTTGCCAACGCCGAGATCGATCGATCCCGCCGTGATGGCTGTGCCGAGCGTGACCGTGTCGTCGCCGGTGCCGCCGACGACCGTTTCGACGCCCGAGAGCGAAATCGTGTTGCCGAGATTGCCCAGCACGAGACGGTCGTTGCCGAGGCCAAGCGTGAAGTTTTCGCCGTTGGTGAAGGCGGCGCCAAGTGCGACCGTGTCGTTGGCGGTACCGCCAACGACCGTCTCGATGTTGAGAACCGTAACCGTGTTGGCGAAATTGCCGAGGATCAGGCGGTCGTTGCCGTCCGACAGATCGACCGTCGAACCGTTGAGGGCTGCGCCGTAGGTGATCGTGTCCGTGCCGGACGTCGCCACCAGCGTCTCGACATTGAGCAGCGTCAACGTATTGAAGCCCGACCCGAGGATCAGCTGGTCGCTGCCCGAACCGAGATCGATGATGCCCCTGGTCTGGCCGTTGCCGAGCGTGACCGTGTCGTCGCCGGCCCTGCCGGTGATTGTTTCGACGTTGACGATGCTGAGCGTGTTGTTGCCGGTGGCAGCGAAGGTGACCCTGTCGTTGCCGCCGCCGAGATCGTAGACCTCGTTCAGAGTCTGGGCGCCGTTGAGAGTCACGATGTCGGAGCCTGTGCCGCCGATCACCGTCTCGATATTGACGGCCACAAAGCTGTTGGTGAAATTGCCGAGCACCAGCCGGTCGTTGTCGCCGCCCAGATCGATGGTGCCGGTCGTGAAGACGGAACCCAGGGTGACCGTGTCCGAAAGCAGGCCGCCAGTGATCGTCTCGACATTCACGACCGAGACGATATTGACGCCGTCGGCCAAGCGCAGACGGTCGTTGCCGGCACCAAGATCGATCAGCACGCCGCCCGACGCCGCAGCCGAACCCAGCGTGATGCTGTCGTTGCCCGTGCCGCCGGTGATCGTCTCGATATTGTAGAGGGTCGCGGTATTGGTGAAGTTGCCAAGGATCAGTCGGTCGTTTCCGCCCGACAGATCCATTTCGGCGTTCGTGATCGACTGAGCCAGCGTGATCGTGTCCGCACCCGAACTGGCGACCAGCGTTTCGACATTGAGGATCGTGATGCTCGTGCCCAGTGCGGACAGCGTCAGCGTGTCGGCGCCGCCACCGAGATCGACGAGCCCCACCGACTGAGCTGCGGTGAGCGTCACGTTGTCGACGCCCGTGCCGCCGATCACCGTTTCGATGTTGGCAACCGTGATGGTATTGCCGCCGTTGGCGAGAACCAGCCGGTCCGTGCCGCCCAAAAGATCGATGTTGCCAGTCGTAACGACCGTGCCGAGCGT
>JAIXXA010000210.1 GCA_027490975.1 Rhodospirillaceae bacterium | reverse complement strand
GTTCGGCATCATGGTCGACCGCGTGTTCGACACCGAAGAAATCGTCGTCAAGCCGGTCGCCCCCATCCTGCGCGACATCTCGATGTTCTCCGGCAATACGATCCTGGGCGACGGTTCGGTCATCATGATCCTCGATCCCAACGGCATTGCCGCGGCCTCCGGCGAAGCGGCGTCGATGGGCGAGCACGGCGCTGCGGCGGCCGGCGACGACGACAAGTCGGCGCGCGAAGCCGAGCGCATCGCGCTGCTGGTGTTCCGCGCCGGCGGCCAGGCGCCCAAGGCCGTACCGCTGTCGCTCATCGCGCGCCTCGAAGAGGCCGACGCCGCGACGATCGAATTCTCCGACGGCAAGCCGGTGCTGCAGTATCGCGGCAAGCTCATGCCGCTGGTCACGATCGATCCGTCCTATCCGGTGCGCACCGAAGGCCGCCAGCCGATCCTGGTGTTCGCCGACCGCAACCGCAACATGGGTCTGCTCGTGGACGAAATCGTCGACATCGTCGAAGAGCGTCTGCAGGTCGAGATGAACAACGTGCGCCCCGGCATGGTGGGCTCGGCGATCATCTCGGGCAAGGCGACCGACGTCATCGACACCGCGCACTATCTGTCGCTCGCGTTCGGCGACTGGTTCGGCAAGGCCGAAACGCCGTTCGGCCAGACGCAGCTGCGCCGCCTGCTGCTCGTGGACGACAGTCCGTTCTTCCGCAACCTGCTGCAGCCGATCCTGTCGGTGGCGGGCTTCGAGGTCACGACCGCCGAAACCGCGACGGGCGCATTGGCCATGTGCGAAGCGGGCCGCGAGTTCGACGTGATCGTGTCGGACATCGAAATGCCGGGCATGAGCGGCTTCGAATTCGCCGAGGCGCTGCGCCGCACCGAGCGCTTCCGCGAGACGCCGATCCTGGCGCTGTCTTCGCACACGCATCCGCGCGACATCGAGCGCGCGCGCGACGTGGGCTTCACCGACTTCATCCCCAAGCTCGACCGCGAAGGCCTGCTGGCGTCGCTGAACGAGCTGGGTGCCGCTGCCCGCGTCGCGGCGCAGTAAGCGGCGGCCAAAAGGAGAGACCGACATGAGCAATGCGCTGGTTCCGGCCGACAAGGGCACTGCCGTCAAAGCGGCGGGTTCGAACGTCGCCAACGATTTCGTCACGATGACGGTGGCGGACCAACTTTTCGGCATCCCGGTGCTGACCGTGCAGGACGTGCTCGGGCCGCAGCGCATTACGCGCGTGCCGCTGGCCCCGCCCGAAGTTGCGGGGGCCCTCAATCTGCGCGGGCGCATCGTGACGGCGTGCGACGTGCGCCGCCGGCTTGGCCTGCCCAAGCGCGAGGGCGACGGGCAGGGCATGAACGTGGTCGTCGACCACAAGGGCGAACTCTACGCGCTGATGGTCGACAGCGTGGGCGAAGTGCTGTCGCTGTCGTCCGACACGTACGAGCGCAACCCCAACACGCTCGACCCGCGCTGGCGCGAAGTTTCGGGCGGCATCTATCGGCTCAAGGGCAAGCTTCTCGTGGTGCTCGAAGTCGACCGCCTGCTCGCCTTCAAGCGCGGCATGGGCTCGGAAGCGGCCTAAACCGTCAGCAGACGTTCGGGGCATGTCGTTGCGCGCCATAGGGCGCTTTGTCCGGATAACGGCTTGCCTCGCGGCAAGTGCGGCGTGGTTCGCGTCTGCGTCGGCGGCAGCCGAGACCGCGCCGCGCCTCATGGCCAATCCGGTTTCCTATTTCGAAATCCCCGTGGCCGACATGGCGCGCGCGGTGCGCTTCTACGAAGCGGTCTTCGAGATCGATCTCGAGCGCCAGCAGATCGACGGCTACGACATGGCCCTGTTTCCCTTCGCACCGGGCGCACAAGGGGCGAGCGGCGCATTGGCCAAGGGCGACGTCTATGTGCCGGCGAAAACGGGGCCGATCCTCTATTTCGGCGTGGCCGACATCGACGCCGTTTTGGCGCGCGCTGCGGCGAACGGCGGCAAGATCCTCTACCCCAAAAAAGACGTCGGCGCGTTCGGCTCGGTCGCGGAGTTCGAGGACAGCGAAGGCAACCGCATCGCCCTCCACACGCCCAAATGACTCGAGGCTCTGTCCCGTCTGGCGCCTAAAGCGTGATCTTGGCTCCTTTTTTCCAGCCGACAAGCTTTTCGATCGCGAGTTCGAGCGGGCCGACCGGCGTTTCGACCTCAAAACATTGCACGGCGCGGTCGCGTGTGAACGCGAATTCGAGCGTGAACTGCCATGCGTCCGGCCCCGGGCTGCGCCCGAGCAGTTTGCATCCTGCCGCAAACGACGTCGTGATCGAGGCCTGAAGAACGCCGGCCGCGTCGATGCGATAGGTCCCCTCGTGGACCCGGCCCTCGTCGTTGCCCGAGCGGATGCGCCCGCCCCGAACGGCAATCAGGGAAAGGGCAGAATTGTCGGCGTCGCTGAGGGTGTACTGGTAGATGCCGTCGACATCCATGAGGCGATCCTAGATTGCGAAGCATCATGCAATCTAACATCGATTGACCACGGTCGCCAAACGGAAAAACTCAGGCGGACGCTTCCGGCACGCCGGTTGCCGCGTCGAAGCCCGCGGCGGCAATGCCTGCAAGTGCGCAGGCTTCGTCTTGCGGGCCCGTGTCGCCGGAAATACCGACCGCGCCGATCGTCGCACCGTTCGCGCGCACCAGAACGCCGCCGGGCGAGGGCACAATGCGCCCGCCGCTGGCGGCCGAGATCGCGGCGACGAAGGCGGGCGAGGTGGCCGCACGCTGCGCGAGTTCGCGCGTGCCAAAGCCCATGCCGAGTGCGCCCCAGGCTTTGCCGTAGGCGATTTCGTAGCGCAGGATGCCTGCGCCGTCTTCGCGCTTGGCCGTCACGACATGGCCGCCTGCGTCGAGCACCACGATCGTGAGCGGAGCAAGGCCCAAGCGCCGGCCTTCGGCAAGGGCCGCAACGGCGAGGCTTTCGGCTTTTGCGAGCGTGAGAGCGGTCATGCGCCAATGGGTCTCCGCACGCGGAAAAACGGTGCCGGTTGAGGGGATTGAACCCCCGACCTTCGGTTTACAAAACCGCTGCTCTACCGCTGAGCTAAACCGGCG
>JAIXXA010000129.1 GCA_027490975.1 Rhodospirillaceae bacterium | reverse complement strand
CTGTTCAACATCCTGCCGCTCGGCACGGAGATGGACAAGGTCGAGGCCACGCCTGCGCGGCTGGGCACGATCGACATGATGGCGTGGGACGAAGACGCGCAGCGCGAAATGGACCGCTACGTCGAGAACGAACCGTTCCTCGTGCGCATCTCTGCCGCCAAGCGCTTGCGCGACCGCGCCGAGCGTGACGCGCGCTACGCGGGCGAGGACCGCGTGTCGCTGCTGCGCGTGCGCAGCGCCATGGGAGCGGCCACGGCCGGCAGTGCGGCATGACGCAGGCCCCCTTCGCCCTCGCTTTTCCTTCTGCCGTTCGGCCTTCGGGCCGTGCCGACGGCGCATCCACACGTCGTGGCCGGTTCTGCCACGCGTGCCCAGCCGCGCGGGTCTTGCGCGGTAACGGCCGCGAGGCCACCACAGGGAGATACTCTCTATGGCAGGACAGAAAGACAGCGGCAACCTGACCGGGTTGTCGGACGAAGAAGCCCAGGAGTTCCACAACTACTTCATCCAGGGCTTCGTCGTGTTCACGGTCATCGCCATCATCGCGCATGTGCTCGCGTGGTCGTGGCGTCCCTGGTTCCCGGGCCCGAAGGGCTACGCGATGCTGCAGAACGGCGTCGACACGGTGACCAACGTCGTTATGCCCTTCGTGGCATAGGAGGAGGCAGCAATGTGGCGTATTTGGCGCTTGTTCGATCCGCGTCGGGCTCTTGTGGCCCAGGCGGTTTTCCTCTTCACGCTGGCGATCGTGATTCACTTCATCGTCCTCAGCACCGACCGGTTCAACTGGATCGAAGGCCCGCGCAAGTCGGCCGCCGCGACAGTCGAACTCTCGCTGCTGCCGCCGACCGTTTCGTAGCGCAAGCTACGTTCGGCAACGCGGACGGAGCGAAGTCCGAGGACTTCGCTCCGTCCGTGGCGGAAGCAGGCGGCCCGACGCGGCCGCGAATAGACGTGACGACCGGAGGATTCGACCATGGCAATGCTCAGTTTTGAAAGAAAGTACAGGGTCCGCGGGGGCACCCTGATCGGGGGCGATCTTTTCGATTTCTGGGCCGGGCCGTTCTATGTCGGGTTCTTCGGCGTCATGGGTGCCTTCTTCACGATCCTCGGCACGGCCATGATCTTCTGGGGCGCCTCGATGGGGCCGACCTGGAATCCCTGGCTCATCAGCATCGAACCGCCCGACATCAGCTACGGGCTGAGCTTTGCGCCCCTCAAGGAGGGCGGGTTGTGGCAGGTCATCACGATCTGCGCCATCGGCTCGTTCGGATGCTGGGCGATGCGCGAGGTCGAGATCTGCCGCAAACTCGGCATGGGCTACCACGTGCCCTTCGCCTTCAGCGTGGCGATCTTCGCCTATGTGAGCCTGGTCGTGATCCGGCCGGTGCTGATGGGGGCCTGGGGCCACGGTTTCCCCTACGGCATCTTCAGCCATCTCGACTGGGTGTCGAACACCGGCTACCAGTATCTGCATTTCCACTACAACCCGGCGCACATGATCGCCGTGTCGTTCTTCTTCACGACCGTGCTGGCCCTGTCGCTGCACGGTGCCCTCGTGCTGTCGGCCACCAACCCGCCCAAAGGCGAAGCTGTCAAGACGCCCGAGCACGAAGACACGTTCTTCCGCGACGCGATCGGCTACTCCGTCGGCACGCTCGGCATCCATCGCGTGGGACTCTTCTTGGCCCTCGGTGCCGGGTTCTGGAGCGCGGTGTGCATCATCTTGAGCGGTCCGTTCTGGACGCGCGGCTGGCCCGAATGGTGGGGCTGGTGGCTCAATCTTCCGATTTGGCGCTAGGCGGGGAGCAGGAACATGCCCGAATATCAGAACCTCTTCACGCGCGTGCAGATCCGCGGCCCCGCGCATTACGGCGTGCCGATCAAGGACCGCAACTATTGGCGGCGCGACGGCGAACCGTTCTACGTCTATCTGCTCGGCGTGATCGGCAACGCCCAGATCGGCCCGGTCTATCTCGGCTTCATGGGCACGGCGTCGCTGATCTGCGGCTTGATCGCTTTCGAGATCATCGGCCTCAACATGCTGGCCTCGGTCAACTGGGATCCGGTGCAGTTCGTGCGCCAGCTCTTCTGGCTGGCGCTCGAGCCGCCCAATCCCAAATACGGCCTTGGCATTCCGCCGCTCAACGACGGCGGCTGGTGGCTGATGGCGGGCTTCTTCCTCACCGCCTCGCTGCTGCTCTGGTGGGGGCGCATGTACCGGCGCGCGCGCGCGCTCGGCATGGGCACCCATGTGGCCTGGGCGTTCGCTGCGGCGATCTGGCTCTATCTTGTGCTCGGCTTCATCCGGCCGCTGATGATGGGAAATTGGGGCGAGGCCGTGCCTTTCGGCATCTTCCCGCATCTCGACTGGACGGCCGCTTTCTCGCTGCGCTACGGCAACCTGTTCTACAACCCCTTCCACGCGCTCTCGATCGTCTTCCTCTACGGCTCGACCCTGCTGTTTGCGATGCACGGGGCGACGATCTTGGCCGTAAGCCGCTTCGGCGGCGACCGCGAAATCGAGCAGATCGTCGATCGCGGGACGGCGTCGGAGCGCGCGGCCTTGTTCTGGCGCTGGACGATGGGCTTCAACGCGACGATGGAATCGATCCATCGCTGGGCCTGGTGGTTCGCCGTTCTCTGCCCGCTCACCGGCGGAATCGGCATCCTGCTGTCCGGCACGGTCGTGGACAATTGGTACCTGTGGGCCGTCAGGCACGATTTTGCGCCCGGCTACCCGGCCGTGTTCGGCACGATCGTCGATCCCGCTACTCTCCCAGGAGCAACGCGATGAAAATCGAACTCCCGCTTGCGGGCGCCCTGTTCGCGGTTGCGGCCGCAGCGGTCGTGTACACCTCGTTCACCCTGCCGCCCGTGCTGTCGACGCAGAACGGCTGGCGCGGAACCGCCATGGTCCAGATCGAGTTGCCCGCGCACCGCAAGGCGCTGCAGGCCGCCAACGTGGTGCCCGAGGCCCAGCCGCCGGCCGAACTCGCCAACGAGAAATCGTCGGCCGTCTACGAAAACGTTCAGGTGCTGGGCGACGTCGACTCGGCCGAGTTCCTGCGCATCATGACGGCGATCACCGAGTGGGTCTCGCCCGAGCAGGGCTGCACCTACTGCCATGCCGAAGGCGAAAGCCTGGCCAGCGACGCGCTCTACACCAAGGTCGTGGCACGGCGCATGCTGCAGATGACGCTGAAGATCAACGCGGCCTGGAAGCCGCACGTCGCTGAAACCGGCGTCACCTGCTACACCTGCCATCGCGGCCAGCCGGTACCTGCCGAAGTCTGGTACAAGGAATCGCCGCCGCCGGAGCCGGCCTATGCCGGCAACCGCAACCGCCAGAACCAGCCTTTGCCGGTCGTCGGCGACAGTTCGCTTCCGCACGACATCTTCGAGCCTTATCTCAGCAAGGCGACGGACATCCGCATCGGAGGCGTCAAGGCGCTGCGCACGGGACCGAACCCTTCGATCCAATCGACCGAGGGCACCTACGGGCTCATGATGCATCTCTCGCAAGGGCTCGGCGTCAACTGCACCTTCTGCCACAACACGCAGAACTTCGCCGACTGGCAGACCAGCACGCCGCAGCGCGTGACGGCTTGGCACGGCATCCGGATGGTGCGCGAGCTCAACAACGAGTATCTCGACACGCTGGTGGGAGCGTTCCCTGCCAATCGCAAAGGGCCGATGGGCGACGTCGCCAAGGTCAATTGCGCGACCTGCCACCAAGGGGTCAACAAGCCGCTCTACGGCGTCAGCATGGTTGCCGACTATCTTGCCCTGAAGTCGGGCAGATAGGCGGCGCCAGCGACGTTCCGTCCGAGTTTGGCGTCACGGCGCGGCGGCTACCGGACGTCCGTCGCCCGAAACTGGCCGGTGCAGCTTGCAAAAGTCTGCACCGGCCATCTTCTTTTTCGGGCCGTCGCTATTGCTTCCAGCGCCGCGCGAGGTCGGCAAGGTGCGCTGCCAAGGCGAGCACCAGGAAGGCCGCCACATGCGTCCAGCCCGCTTCTTGGAGGGCGGCCCGCAAGGCCAGCATCAATGCCGAGCCGGCGGCAAGATTGAAGACGAGCCCCAACGGTTCGGGCCCTTTTCCGGTACGAAAGCGATAGAAGAGAAGCGCGGCCGCCTCGACGGCCACGAGCAGCAGCACAAGTTCGACGAGGTGCCCGCTTCGCACGAGATCGGCCAGCTGTTCGGCCATGCTAGGCGGGCCCGAACGGTGCGTTGAGGCGGACGATTTCGATGTTGAGGATGCTCGCGAAGGTGACCCAGGCGAGATACGGCCAAAGCGCGAGGGCCGCGCGGCGCGACAGCGGGCGCAGCACGTGGATCAGCGCCAGGATCGAGATCCACAGCCACGCCACTTCGAACAGCGCGTAGTCGGGCCGCTGCAGCGTGAAAAACAGCCAGCTCCACGCGATGTTCAGCAGCATGTTGAAAAGGAAAAACCACACGATCGCGATGCGCACGCGCGTCTGGTTCGTGGCCTGCCAGGCAAGCCCGAAGGAATAGGCGCACAGCGCGAAGATGATCGTCCAGGCCGGGCCGAACAGCCAGTCGGGCGGCTGCCAGGCGGGCTTCTGCAGCGCGAAATACCAATCCGACAGATTGGTGAGCGCGCCGCCGACCGACGCGATCGCAAGCGCGCAAGCCCCGCCGGCCGCAAACGGCTTCCAGCGCAGCCGCAAGCGGCCGTTCGCGTTTTCGGTCACGGACGCGCGAAGCCGAACAGGTGGGCGAGATCCTTGAAGAAGATGCGGATATGCGCCATCGGATCGCGCCGAACGAGCTCTTTGTTCATGTAGGAATCGAACGTGAGTTTCTGCACGTCCTTGTCGCGGCAGATGCTGACGAAGCTTTCGCGCCGCTTTTCGCTCGAATACCAGAAGCGCTGCATGATGCCGAGGATGAAGAAGACCGTGCCGTGGTCTTTCATGAAGCGCTTGCGCGCGTGTTTGAGGGCGGCAGCCTCGCCGGTCGCAAGCGCCTGTTCGACCGCTTCGGCCGCCAAGCGCCCGCCCAGCATGGCGTAGTAGATGCCTTCGCCCGAGGCCGGTGCGACCACGCCGGCCGCATCGCCCGCAAGGACCACGTCGCGGCCGTTGTCCCAGCGCTTCAGCGGCTTCAGCGGAATCGGCGCCCCTTCGCGGCGCAGCGTTTCGAACCCGTCGAGCCCGGTTGCGGCGCGCAAGCGGCCGACCGCACCGCGCAGCGAGAAGCCCTTCTGCATGCTGCCGGTGCCGATGCTCGCGGTCTGGCCGTGCGGGAAGACCCAGGCGTAGAAATCGGGCGAGGTGTCGCCGCGATAGACGACGTCGCAACGTTTGGCGTCGAAGTCGATCGCGGCGTTGGGCGGCACCTTCACGATTTCGTGGTAGGCGAACACGTAGCGCATGCGATCGGCCCCCGGCACTTGGGCCGCGCGCGCGACGGCGGAATTGGCGCCGTCGGCCCCGATCACCATGCGCGCGCGAACGCGCACGGGTGCCCCGTTCGCCTCGGGCGATTTGGGGCTGTAGACGACGATGGCCGTGCCGTCGGCATCGCGCTCGATCGTCTCGAACGTGCCGTTGCGGCGTTTGGCGCCGGCGGTCGTCGCGCGCATGCGCAGCCATTCGTCGAAATGCTCGCGATCGACCATGCCCACGAAGCCGCCTTCGATCGGAATGTCGACATGTTTGTTGGACGGCGCCACCATGCGCGCGCAATTGATGCGCGCGACGAGCATCGAATCTGGGATGTCGAAATCCTTGATCGCGCGCGGCGGAATCGCCCCGCCGCACGGTTTGATGCGGCCCGCGCGGTCGAGCAGCAATACATGCAAGCCGCGGCGTGCGAGGTCGGTTGCGGCCGTGGCCCCGGCGGGCCCGCCGCCGACGACGGCGACGTCGAAGGTTTCGAGCGTGTCCATACGCGTTATCCTCTTTCTAGGCTGGCTTTTTGCATGCCCTGGGCAAAGCGGGGCAGGGCGGCGGGCCGTTTGGCGGCCGCGCGGTCGAGCGTTGCGGCCAGAACGGCCGCCAGCAGAAACAGCAGCGCTTCGGCGACAAACACGCTGCCATAGGCGAGGGCATCGTCGCCGAACGCGGCGCGCGCGATGTCGCTGGCACCGGCACCCGCAAGCCCGCCGAGGCCGAAGGCGATCGCCTGCGCCGCCCCCCAAAGCCCCATGCGAATGCCTTCGCGCCCGCTTTGGCCGCGCCCGGCGAGTTCCATCATGCTGGCGATCGCGGCGACGGCGAATGCGCCGTTTGCAACGCCCAGCGCAAAGACCACGGCGCGCAGCGGAAAGGCCGCACCGGCAAGCCCGCCGAGCGCCAGGGCGATCAGGGCAAGGCCCGAGGCAATGCAGCCGCCGACGGTCCAGCTGCGCAAGCTGCCGAAGCGCCGTTTGCCGCTGGCAAGGACCGCGACGAGCAGCATGCCTGCGAACACGCCGCCATGCTGCACGCCCGCAAGGCCCGTCGATTGGCCCGGCGTGAAGCCGAACACCACGCCGGCAAACGGTTCGAGGATCAGATCTTGGGCACTGTAGGCGAGCATCGAGACGAAGACGAAGATCGTGAAGCGGCGGGCGGCATTCTCGCGCCAGATTTCGCCGAGCGCTTCGGCGAAGCGCTGCGTCGCTGCAGCTGCGGGCGCGTTCGCTGTCGGCGCGCGCGCGGGACCTTCCACGCCCCAGACCGCGACGGTCGCAAGCGCGAACGCCAGCAGCGACACGGCACTCGAGACGGCGACGAGGCGGGCCGGCGAAAACGGATCGAGG
Organism: Rhodospirillaceae bacterium; assembly: GCA_027490975.1. Classification (GTDB taxonomy): domain Bacteria; phylum Pseudomonadota; class Alphaproteobacteria; order CACIAM-22H2; family CACIAM-22H2; genus Tagaea. The sequence continues at coordinate 43,824 of JAIXXA010000129.1, read as the reverse complement.
AAGGCCGAGGTGCCCAGCGCCGTCAAGGCAAAGCCCGCGATCATCATCATCCACACGGTGGTGGCCGCCGCCGCTCGCCGTTCGGGCGCGACGCGCTTGGCAAGCAACGCAAGCAACGAAGTGCCGGCCGCACCCACGCCAAGGCCGATCATCGCGAAGGCAACCATGCCGAGGGCAAGCCCCCACGCAAATTCGTCGGCCATCAGCACCGTCGAAACGGCGGCGAGCACGCCGCCGCTTGCCAGCATCGCCATGCCGCCGACGATCCACGGCGTGCGCCGCGCGCCCGAGTCCGAGCCGTGGCCCAGATGCGGGCGCAGGAACTGCACGCCGTAATGCAGCGCCACGAGCAAGCCCGGCAGAAAAGCGGGCAGGGCGAACTCGACGACCATGATGCGGTTCAAGGTGGAGGTGGTCAGCACCACGACGGCGCCGAGGGCCGTCTGCACGAGGCCCAGGCGCACGATCGCCCCCCAGCCCAGCGCGCCGCCGCCCAGCGCGCTCCCGCCTATCCCTTCCGCTTTCGGCGATCCGGCCGCGCGCAGCATCAGCAGCAATCCGTCGGCTAGACGCGCAAGGTCCGGTCCGACAGCATCGTCAGCATGTTGCGCGCCTGGCGCACCGCCTGGAGACCGTCGAACGCCACGGTGTCGGCGCCGACCAGCGCCACGCAGTCCGGCCGGTCGGAAAACACGCGACCGCCGACCATGATGCCGACCGAGCGGTTGCGCGTTTCGCGGCGGATGCGATGGATGCAGCCGGCCAAAGGCTCGAGCAGCGCATCGCAGCTCGCCGACAGCCCGACGACAGAGAAGCTTTCCTGGCGTACGAGGCGGCCGAGCGCATTTGCTTCGGTATCGACGAGGCAGGTCACGTCCCAGCCGGCGCGGCGGAAGAATTCTTCGACCATCAGGATGCCGAACAGGTGCGTCTCGCCCGGTGCAGCTGCCAGCAGAATGCGGTGATGCGCCTCGGGTGCCGAAGGCGGCCGATAGCGCGGCCCGTACTGGCGCAGCAGATTCTGCAGCACCGACAGGCCCAGCATCACGTCGGTGAAGGTGGCGCGGTCGTCGTCCCACATGTCGCCCAGGCAGCGCGCGGCCGGTGCGAGCAGATCGAGACAGATGTCGCTGAGCGTCACCCGCCCGGCAAGCAGGCGTTCGATATGCGCGGTCGGTTCGGACGCGTCTGTCGACAGCAGCGTTTCGGCGAAGGCCGCAACGGCGGCCGCGTCGAGCCCCGGCGCTTTGGCGCCGATGCGTCGGCCGCCGCCTTGCGCCAGCACAAGGCGCGGCACGATTTCGCATTCGATCGTGTCTGCAACCGAAAGTCTGTTGCTGTCGCTTTGCGAGATTTCGCCGTTTCGTTCGCGCGCGCGGCGCTGCTGTGCGGCGGTGGGCACGGACCTTGCCGCTGCCAGACCATCCTGGAGAGTGTAGCTCTCCAGCCCCTGCTGTCCGGCCGTCGCTCGTGACAAATTCTGTCCCAAAGCGCCCTCCCCCGTAACGCTGCGGTCGATGGAATTCGTCCCCCGACGGTATCGCCGCAACGGTCATAGCCTCTTACGCGCGATATTCTTTGTCAAGGCAGCTTTACAGAAACATGCCGAAAACACGGCGAATCTTGCGATGCTTACCCTCGTTATGCTGCAGCGCAAGGTGCCTTTGGGATGCAACGAAGAACGATGCCATCGGCACGCACGCAACGTTGAAACGGCTGTACAATTGACCTGCCTGTCAAGGCAAATTGACAGAAATCGGCGCCCTCCCATACCGCCTTTTGCGTGTAGGGTGCTGCAACGCGAAGACGTCGATTTTGCGCCTCGAAAAACGGTGCATATCTTGCGGCGGCACCCCTGTCGGCATGCGATCGCGGGCGACTCGCGCGCGCGGCATGCCGGACGAACTCCGCTGTTTTAGAAAAATACACCCTAAGGAAGTTCCGCGCCGCCGCCCGCCTTTGCGCCGGCCGTTTCTACTGCGGATGTTCGGCTTCGACGGCGTCTTCGCTGGCGGCGTCGGTGAGGCCATAGCGGCGCAGCTTCACATAGAGGCTCTGGCGGCTGAGGCCGAGCATCTCGGCGGCCGAGGCGCGGTTGTCGCGCGTGAGTTCGAGCGCTGCTTCGATGCACAGACGCTCGATCATGTCGGTCGTCTCGCGCACGAGTTCTTTGAGCGACACGCGCCCGACGAGCTCGGTCAGCTGCTCGACCGAATGCGGCAATTCGCGCGTGCGCTTTGTTTCGCTGCGCACGCGGCCCGCGACGTTGCGGATCGCAAAGCAGTAGACGGGTTTGCCGCTCGTGACGGCGGCGGCGGCCGAAATCTCGACATCCGTGCGCCCGCCAAGTTCGCCGCGCAAGGTCGTGGCGAACAGCCGCACGCTCGCGCGTTGGCGCAGATTGGCCATCAGCACGTTGAAGTCGATGCCGTCCCGTCCGACCCACGAGTCGAGCGTGCCGGCAAGCGCTTGGTCGAGCGAGGAAAGCTGCGCGAGTTCGAGAAAGGCCGCATTGGCGCTCAGCACGTGGCCCGCCCCGTCGCACGACACGAACGCGTCGGGCGACTGCTCGACGAGCCGGGCGAGGGCGGAGTCTTCGGTCGCCGTCGGCCGTCCGCGCGCGTCGGTCGCCGCGGCGACGGCGGCGATCCGCACGAGCAGCAGCGTGGTGCCTTCCTGGCGGAACACGGCGATGCCGACTTTGAGCGGCTTGCGGTCGAGATGCAGCTGGATTTCGTCGCTGCGGCCCGAGGCGCGCACGCCCGCGATCGTGTCGGCCAGCAGCTTCGCGTTCGACGCGTCGAAAATCTCGGTGAAGTTGCGCCCGGTGAGGCGCTTCACGGCGCCCGCAAAAAGCTGTTCGGCCGCCGGATTGGCTTCGACGATGCGCTGGCTCGTGCCGTCGACGATCGCCACCCCGTCGGCAGCCTGCTGGAACAGCAGCCGATAGCGCGTTTCGGCGCTGCGCAGGCGCGAATAGTCGCGCTCCATCGATTGCTGCGCGTCCATCAGGCGCTGCTGCAGCGACGAGACGCTGCGCAGATCGCGTCCGTACGCAAGGATGCGGCCGCTCTTGCCGATGCGCGTCGTGCGGTAGAGCACGGGCAGATCGGTGCCGACGGCCGGATGGTTGACCTGCCGCCAGCGCGCACCCGCCTCGTTGTCGGCGTCGCGCAGCAAAGCCAGTATCTTGGGGCGGCTTTCGACCGTCACGAGATCAGCCCAGCGTTTGCCGATCCATTTCTCGCGCGCCCCCAGATCGGCGGCGAGTTCCGCTCCCTGAAAGGCCGCGTCGCCGACCGTGCCGTCGGCTTCGAGCACAAGCGTGATATCTGCCCCAGCCGCGACCAATGCGGATGCCTGCTCGGCCGAAATGCCGCCGAGAGCGTCTTTGGGGTTGAGGAAGCCGTTCACGCGAGCATCGATCCTTGGGCGGCGGCGGCATGCGGCGCCGGAGACTCGCAAAAAGCGCGGCGCAAGGACCGACGGCGTCTAGCTGCGTGTACAGCGCAAAGATGTCCGATATGCGGCACGGTTTGGGCGCCCGGCGCGATCTCGCCGCTCGCAGAGTCGTTTGGCAGCCGATGGTCGTGGCGCTGATTCATCGAAGGTAAGCATTGGCTGGAGGAACAGCAGCACTGTGTCTGTACGCTAGCAACAGGACACCGCGATGTTGTTTGGATTTCCCTTAGTCGCTGTTTTAACAGTGAAAAACAAGACTTAAAATCGGTTTTGATAGGGCGACCGCCGATCTTAACCCGTTGTCAGGGTGTCAAACCTTTTGATTGATGTCAATCAATTTAGACGTAAACTTACATTGACAGACAGCAGATCGAGTCCTAGTCTTTCTCTCGAACGACGGCCCACCAAAGAGGCAAAAGCCATGGGACTGGATCGCGCCCGGACCAGAATTTCAAACCCCCAGTCGCATTTGGCGACGTTTGACCGGATCGGCCTCGGCCCGTTCAGCATCGAAAGGATTGCGTCATGATCAGTTCGGTTCTGGATCGCCTGATGGCGGCATTCGACGGCAGCCCGTGGGCCATGTCGTCGGGGCGCGATTGCCTGCATGCGCGCGGCGACTCGCATCGTTCGCAGCCGCTCTACACGCCCGAGCAGCGCGTGCGCCGCGACAATACGCACTGGACTCTGGTGCAAGGCATTCTCGCGCCGATCCAGTTCCTGGTTTTCATCGCGAGTGTCGTGCTCGTCGTGCGTTTCCTTGCGACCGGCGAAGGTTTCGAGATCGCGACCGCTTCGGTCGTCGTCAAGACGATCCTGCTCTATACGATCATGATCACCGGTGCGATCTGGGAAAAGGTCGTGTTCGGCCGCTATCTGTTTGCGCCGGCCTTCTACTGGGAAGACGTGTTCAGCATGCTGGTGCTGGCGCTGCACACGGCCTATCTCACCGCGCTGATCGGCGGCTACGGCGACGCCGAATTCCAGATGCTGCTGGCGCTTGCCGCCTACGCGACCTACGTCGTGAACGCCACGCAGTTTCTGCTCAAGCTGCGCGCCGCGCGGCTCGACGAGCAGCGCTGGAAGGGGCGGGGGCAAGTCGGCGGCGCGATCGGGTCGTTCTGATGGCGACGTTGGACATCCAGAAGCCCGACGCCAGCTGCGCGAACCCGCCCGAGATTCTGCGCGAGCGCGGCCAGCGCGAAGTGTTCTGCGGCCTCACCGGCATCATCTGGCTGCACCGCAAGATCCAGGATGCGTTTTTCCTCGTCGTCGGCTCGCGCACCTGCGCGCATCTGATCCAGTCGGCGGCCGGCGTGATGATCTTCGCCGAGCCGCGTTTTGCCACCGCTATCATCGACGAACGCGACCTGGCCGGCCTTGCCGACGCCAACGCCGAGCTCGACCGCGTCGTCAATCGGCTGCTCGAGCGCCGCCCGGACATCAAGCTGCTGTTCCTCGTGGGCTCGTGCCCGTCGGAAGTGATCAAGCTCGACCTGTCGCGCGCAGCCCAGCGCCTGTCGCGCAGCTTCGAGCCGCGCGTGCGCGTGCTGAACTACTCGGGCAGCGGCATCGAAACCACCTTCACGCAAGGCGAAGACGCGTGCCTTGCGGCCCTTGTGCCCAGTCTGCCGGCCGCACCCGCCGCGGCCCCGCGCGAATTGCTGGTTGTGGGCGCGCTTGCCGACGTCGTCGAAGACCAGTTCAAGCGCATCTTCGAGCGCCTCGGCATCGGCCCCGTGCGTTTCATGCCGCCGCGCAGTGCGCTCGATCTGCCGCAGGTCGGCCCCGGCACGCATTACCTGCTCGCCCAGCCGTTCCTCGGCGATACCGCGCGCGCCCTCGACGATCGCGGCGCGAAGTGGCTGCCGGCCGCTTTCCCGCTGGGTGCCGAGGGCACCACGGCGTGGCTGCGCGCGGCGGCCGATGCGTGGGGCATCGATCCCGAACATTTCGGCGCCGTCACGGCCGCCCATCGTGCGCGCGCCGAGACCGCTCTTGCGCGCTACCGCGCCAAGCTCGAAGGCAAGAGCGTGTTCTTCTTCCCCGACTCGCAGCTCGAAGTGCCGTTGGCGCGCTTCCTCGCGCGCGAGATGGGCATGCGCGCGATCGAAGTGGGCACGCCCTATCTGCATCGCCAGCATCTGGCGGCCGATCTCGCTTTGCTGCCGGCCGATCAGGCCTACAGCGAAGGCCAGCACGTCGACAACCAGCTCGACCGCTGCCGTGCGGCCCGGCCCGACATCACGGTGTGCGGCCTCGGCCTCGCCAATCCGCTCGAGGCCGAAGGCCTCACCACCAAATGGTCGATCGAACTCCTGTTCACGCCGATCCAAGGTTACGAGCAGGCGGGCGACCTGGCCGAACTCTTTGCGCGCCCGCTCGAGCGGCGCGCCCGGCTGGCGGCCTAGCGCCATGCAACTGACCGTATGGACCTACGAAGGCCCGCCGCATGTCGGCGCGATGCGCATCGCAACCGCCCTCGAAGACGTGCACTACGTGCTGCATGCGCCCCAAGGCGACACCTACGCCGATCTGCTGTTCACGATGATCGAGCGGCGCGCCAAGCGCCCGCCGGTGACCTACACGACCTTCCAGGCGCGCGATCTGGGCGGCGACACGGCCGATCTGTTCAAGGCGGCCGCGCGCGAGGCCTTCGCGCGCTTCAAGCCCAAGGCGATGCTCGTCGGCGCTTCGTGCACGGCCGAACTCATCCAAGACGATCCGGGCGGGCTGGCCAAAGCGCTCGCTTTGCCGATCCCGGTCGTGGCGCTCGAATTGCCGTCCTACCAGAAAAAGGAAAACTGGGGGGCGAGCGAAACCTTCTATCGCCTCGTGCGCGCCCTTGCCGGCCCCCATGCGCCGGCCCCCGGCACCAAGCGCGCGGCGCGCGCACCCGGCGTGCGGGCGCGCTGCAATCTTCTGGGCCCGACCGCTCTCGGCTTCCGCCATCGCGACGACGTGGCCGAAATCGTCAAGCTGCTCGACAGCATCGGCATCGACGTCGACATCGTCGCCCCGTTGGGGGCGACGGCAGCCGACATTGCGCGCCTGGGCGACGCCGACATCTGCGTGCCGCTCTATCCCGAGATTGCGGGCCAGGCAGCTGCGTGGCTTGCCAAGACCTTCGACCAGACGCTCGTGCGCACGGTTCCGATCGGCGTGGGCGCCACGCGCGAATTCGTGGCCGAGATCGCGGCCGCCGCCGGCCTCGATGCCAGCGCCATTCTCGCCGACATGCCGACGCGCGCCCCGTGGTATTCGAAATCGGTCGACTCGAACTATCTCACGGGCAAGCGCGTCTTCGTGTTCGGCGACGCCACGCACGCGATCGCGGCCGCGCGCATCGCCGCACGCGAGCTCGGCTTCACGGTCGTCGGGCTCGGCACCTACAGCCGCGAGTTTGCGCGCGAAGTGCGCGAAGCCGCCAAGCTCTACGGCATCGAAGCTCTGATCACCGACGACTATCTCGAAGTCGAAGCCAAAGTGGCCGAGCTGCAGCCCGAACTCGTGCTCGGCACGCAGATGGAGCGCCACATCGCCAAGCGCCAGGGCGTGCCCTGCGCCGTCATCTCGGCGCCGGTGCATGTGCAGGATTTCCCTGCGCGCTATTCGCCGCAGATGGGTTTCGAAGGTGCGAACGTGCTGTTCGACACCTGGGTCCATCCGCTGATGATGGGCCTCGAGGAGCATCTGCTCACGATGTTCCGCGGCGATTTCGAATTCCACGACGGGGCCGGCTCGTCGCATCTGGGGGCCGGCAAGTCGCATGCCCCCGCCAATGTCAGCGCCGAAAAGCCGGCAGCCGCCCACGACACGCCGATCGTCGTCGCGGCGCCGGCGGCGGCTGCATCCGCGCCAACCGCGCCCATCGTCCCGGTTTGGGCGGCCGACGCGGAGAAGGAACTCAAGAAGATCCCGTTCTTCGTGCGCGGCAAGGCCCGCCGCAACACCGAGCGCTTTTCGGTCGAACGAGGTGTCGCCGTCATCACCGTGGAGACGCTGTACGATGCCAAAGCGCATTTCGGCCGCTGACCCCACGCCCATTCGCGTGGCCATCGTCACGATGGACAGCCATCTGACGGGCTCGGCGATGCGCGCCGAGGCGGTGCTGCGGCGCGAATTGCCGGGGCTCACGCTCGCGGTCCACGCGGCCGACGAGTGGGGTGCCGACGACGAAGCGCTGAAGCGCTGCAAGGCAGACATCGCGCGCGCCGACATCGTCGTTGCGACCATGCTGTTCCTGGAAGACCATGTGCGCGCCGTGCTGCCGGATCTGCTGGCGCGCCGCGAAAACTGCGACGCGATGGTGTGCTGCCTGGCTGCGGGCGAGGTCGTCAAACTCACGCGCATCGGCAGATTCAACATGAGCAAAGAGGCGCTCGGCGCCATCTCGTGGTTGAAGCGCCTGCGCGGCAAAGCCAAGCCCGGCCAGTCTTCGGGCGAAGGCCAGATGAAGATGCTGCGCCAGCTGCCCAAGCTGCTGCGCTTCGTGCCCGGCACGGCGCAAGACGTGCGCGCCTATTTCCTCACGCTGCAGTATTGGCTCGCCGGTTCGGAAGCCAATTTCGGGAACATGATTCGCCTGCTGGTCGGGCGCTACGCCGACGGCGCGCGCCGCAATCTGCGCAACGCCGTTTCCGCGCAGCCGCCCATCGACTATCCGGATGTCGGCGTCTACCACCCGCGCATGAAGGGCCGCCTGGGCGAACGCGCCGATCTGCTGCCCGCACCTGCAGGCCAGCTTCGCGGCACGGTCGGCCTCCTGGTGCTGCGCTCGTATCTGCTGTCGGACAATGCCGGCCACTACGACGGCACGATCGCGGCGCTCGAAGCGCGCGGCTTGCGCGTGGTGCCGGTTTTCGCAAGCGGGCTCGACCAGCGCCCGGCCATCGAAAGATTCTTCCGCAAGGACGGCCGCACGACGGTCGATGCGGTCGTCTCGCTGACCGGTTTCTCGCTGGTCGGCGGGCCTGCCTACAACGACGCCAAGGCGGCCGAAGAAGTTCTTGCGACCCTCGACGTGCCGTATCTCGCGGCGCATCCGGTCGAGTTCCAAACGCTCGAGCAATGGGGTGCGTCGCGGCGCGGGCTCATGCCGGTCGAAAGCACGATCATGGTCGCGATCCCGGAACTCGACGGCGCTTCGGGCCCGATCGTGTTCGGCGGGCGCTCCGACGGTGCGGGTGCGGCGTGCGAAGGCTGCGAGCGCCGCTGCACGTTCGAGAACGAAGCCGAGGGCCGCAACATGCATGTCTGCGCCGAGCGTGCGGACATGCTGGCCGAGCGCGTGGCGCGCATCGTGCGCCTGCGCCGTGCGGAACGGGCGGCGCGCAAGATCGCGGTCGTGCTGTTCAACTTCCCGCCCAACGGCGGCAATGCGGGCACGGCTGCCTATCTGTCGGTGTTCGACTCGCTGCAGCGCACGCTCGCCGCGATGAAGGCGGAAGGCTACACGGTCGACGTTCCGGCCGACGGCGAGACGCTGCGCAAAGCGGTCGTCGAAGGCAATGCCGCCCAGTTCGGCGCCGATGCCAACGTGCACTGCCGCGTGTCCGCTTCCGACCATGTGGCCCGCGAAACCTGGCTTTCCCAGATCGAGGCGCAGTGGGGGCCCGCCCCCGGCCGCCAGCAGAGCGACGGGGCGTCGATCTTCGTGCTCGGTGCGCAGTTCGGCAACGTGTTCGTCGGCATCCAGCCCTCGTTCGGCTACGAGGGCGATCCGATGCGCCTGCTGTTCGAGCAGGGCTTTGCGCCCACGCACGCCTTTTCGGCCTTCTATCGCTGGCTGCGCGAAGATTTCGCGGCCGATGCCGTGCTGCATTTCGGCACGCACGGGGCACTCGAATTCATGCCGGGCAAGCAGTCGGGCATGTCGGGCGCGTGCTGGCCAGACCGCATGATCGGCGCCTTGCCGAACGTCTATCTCTATGCCGCGAACAACCCATCGGAAGGGGCGATCGCCAAGCGCCGCTCAGCCGCCACGCTCGTAAGCTACCTCACGCCGCCGGTCGCCCATGCCGGCCTCTACAAGGGCTTGGGCGAACTCAAGAGCTCGATCGAACGCTGGCGCGGGCTCGAGCCCGATGCGGCCTTCGAGCGCGGCGAGCTTGCAACCCTCGTCCAGGCGCAGGCCGCCCTCGTCGATCTCGCGACGGCCGAGCCCGTCTGGACCGATGCGGCCGCCGAAATCGAAGCGCTGGGATCCAAGGTGCTCGAACTCGAATACACGCTGATCCCGCACGGTCTCCACGTGGTCGGCGCCGTCCCGTCGCACGAAGAACGGCTCGAAACGCTGCTCGCCGTCGCCGACGCCAGCCACGAAATGCGCCCCGCGCGCGAAGCGGTCGAAGCTTTGATGCGCGGCGACTCGGTCGAAGCGTCGTGGGCGCGCACGGGCCTCGGGCCGGACGAAAAAGCCTTCGAGATGATGCGCACGCTCGCGCGCACCGACAAGATGCTGCGCGAAGACGCCGAGATCCCGGCCCTGCTGCGCGCCCTCGACGGGCGCTTCATCCGGCCGGCCCCGGGCGGCGATCTCCTGCGCACGCCCGCGATCCTGCCCACGGGCCGCAACATCCACGGCTTCGATCCGTTCCGCATCCCGAGTGCCTATGCCGTCAAGGACGGGGCGCGCCAGGCCGCGCGCCTCCTCGAGCGGCACATGGCCGACGGTTCGGCCCTGCCCGAGACGGTCGCGATCGTGCTGTGGGGGACCGACAATCTCAAATCCGAAGGCGGGCCGATCGCGCAGGCTTTGGCGCTGCTGGGTGCCCGCCCGCGCTTCGACAGCTACGGCCGTCTTGCCGGCGCCGAGCTGGTGCCGCTCGCCGAGCTCGGGCGGCCGCGCGTCGATGTGGTCATCACGCTGTCGGGCATCTTCCGCGATCTGCTGCCGCTGCAGATCAAGCTGCTCGCCGAGGCCTGCTTCATGGCGGCGTCGGCCGAGGAGCCGGCGGAAAGCAATTTCGTGCGCAAGCATGCGCTCGCCTACCAGCAGGCGCACGGGTGCGATCTCGAAACCGCGGCCTTGCGCGTGTTCGGCAATGCCGACGGCGCTTACGGCTCGAACGTCAACCACCTCATCGAAAACGGCGCTTGGGAAAACGAAGACGAGCTCGCCGAGACCTACACGAAGCGGAAGAGCTTCGCCTACGGCCGCAGCGGCAAGCCGGCCGCGCAGTCGGCGCTGCTGCAGAGCGTGCTCGCCGACGTCGATCTCGCCTACCAGAATCTCGACTCGGTCGAACTAGGCGTCACCACGGTCGACCATTATTTCGACACGCTGGGCGGCATCTCGCGCGCGGTGCGCCGCGCCAAGGGCGGGACGGCCGCGCCCGTCTATATCGGCGACCAGACGCGCGGCGAGGGCACGGTGCGCAGCCTCTCCGAACAGGTCGCCCTCGAGACGCGCACGCGGACCCTCAATCCCAAATGGTACGAGGGCATGCTCAAGCACGGCTACGAGGGCGTGCGCCAGATCGAGGAGCACGTGACCAACACGATGGGTTGGTCGGCGACCACGGGCGAGGTCCAGCCTTGGGTCTACAAGCAGCTCACCGAAACTTTCGTGCTGGATCCCGAGATGCGCGAGCGTCTGGCCCAGCTCAATCCCACCGCGTCGGCGAAGGTCGCCACGCGACTCATCGAAGCCCACGAACGCAGCTATTGGACGCCCGATCCTGCCACGCTCGAAGCTCTGCGCCGCGCCGGTGCCGAGCTCGAAGACCGGCTCGAGGGCGTCAAAGAAGGAGTTGCCGCATGAACATTGCGACCCCCAAACGTCCGACCCGTGCCGACGGCGAGGGCAGCCTGCAGGTCCAACTCGACCCGCAGATGAAAATCGAGGGCGCGAAAGTCTTTGCCGTCTACGGCAAAGGCGGGATCGGCAAGAGCACGACCTCGTCGAACCTGTCGGTCGCGTTCTCGAAGCTCGGCAAACGCGTGCTGCAGATCGGCTGCGATCCCAAGCACGACTCCACCTTCACGCTGACCAAGCGCCTGATCCCGACCGTGATCGACGTGCTCGAACAGGCCGATTTCCATACCGAAGAGCTGCGCGTCGACGATTTCGTGTTCGAAGGCTACAACGGCGTGATGTGCGTCGAAGCGGGCGGCCCGCCGGCCGGTACCGGCTGCGGCGGCTACGTGGTCGGCCAAACGGTCAAGCTCCTCAAAGAGCACCATCTGCTCGACGATACGGACGTGGTCGTGTTCGACGTGCTCGGCGACGTGGTGTGCGGCGGTTTTGCTTCGCCCCTCCAGCATGCCGATCGCGGCCTCATCGTCGCCGCCAACGATTTCGACTCGATCTTCGCGATGAACCGCATCGTGGCGGCCATCTCGGCCAAGGCGAAGAACTACCCGGTGCGCTTGGGCGGTGTGATCGCCAACCGCAGTGCGGGCACCGACCAGATCGAAAAATTCAACAAGGCGGTCGGCCTCAAGACGCTGGCGCATTTTCCGGATCTCGACGTGATCCGCCGCAGCCGCCTCAAGAAGGCGACCTTGTTCGAGATGGAAGACTCGCCCGAGCTGCTGGCGGTGCGCGCCGAATATCTGCGCCTTGCCGAAACGCTGTGGTCGGGGACCGACGAACTCGCGCCCGACTCGCTCAAGGACCGCGAAATCTTCGACCTGCTGGGGTACGATTGATGGCCAACGCTTCTTCCTACACGCACCGCCGCAGCCAGATCGAAACCTATTTCGACCGCACGGCGGCCGATGCCTGGGCGAAACTGACCTCGACGGCGCCGGTCGGGCGCATCCGCGCCACGGTGCGCGCGGGCCGCGACCGCATGCGCAACATCCTGCTCGGCAATCTGCCCGCCGACATGCGCGGCCTGCGCCTGCTCGATGCGGGTTGCGGCACGGGCGCGTTTGCCGTTGAGGCGGCACGCCGCGGCGCGCACGTGGTTGCGATCGATCTGTCGCCGACCTTGGTGGCGCTGGCGGACGAACGGGCTCCCCGCGATTTCGCGCACGGCAAAATCGAGTTCCGTGTGGGCGACATGTCGGATGTGGGCTTGGGCGAATTCGACCATGTCGTGGCGATGGACTCGCTGATCCACTACCACGAACGCGACGTGGCGCGCGTGCTCGGCGACATCGCCGGGCGCACGCGCAGATCGATCCAATTCACCTTCGCGCCGCGCACGCCGCTCTTGATGGCGTTCTGGGCCGCCGGTCGCCTGTTCCCGCGCGGCGACCGCGCCCCCGCGATCGAGCCGATTGCGGTCGCTTCGCTGCGCCGCATGCTGCCGCGCCACGAAGCCCTCGCGGCTTGGCGCGAAGCGTCGAGCGAGCGCGTGGCGAGCGGCTTCTACACCTCGCAAGCCATGGAGCTGCGCCGCGCATGAGCTGGCTCTCGGCCAGGACCCGCAATTTCATGGTCGGCATGGGGCCGCGCATCGTGCGCTTTCTGCCCTTCGCCGATGCGGCGACGGCCGATCTGCCGCTCGGGCGCCTCTTGCGCCTGTCGCTTTTCCAGCTGACCGGCGGCATGGCGTTTGTGCTGCTGAACGGCACGCTCAACCGCGTGATGATCGTCGAGATGAGCGTGCCCGCGAGCCTTGTGGCCGTGATGGTCGCGTTGCCGCTGCTGTTCGCGCCGTTGCGCGCCCTTGTGGGTTTCCGCTCCGACACGCATCGCTCGGCCATCGGCTGGCGGCGCGTGCCGTATATCTGGATGGGCTCGCTCGTGCAGTTCGGCGGGCTTGCGATTATGCCTTTTGCGTTGCTTGTGCTTTCGGGCGACGGCGAGGGGCCGATCTGGGTCGGCCAACTCGGCGCTGCGCTCGCGTTCCTTCTCGTCGGTGCGGGCATGCTCACCGCCCAGACTGCCGGCCTCGCCCTTGCGACGGACTTGGCGAGCGAATCCTCGCGTCCGCGCGTCGTGGCGCTCATGTACGTCACGCTTCTCGTGGGCTCGGTCGCAAGCGGCTTCGTTTTCGGCGAGCTGCTCGCCGAGTTCAGCGCCAAACGCCTCGTGCAGGTCGTGCAAGGGGCGGCCGTGGTCACGCTCGTGCTGAACGTGGTCGCACTTTGGAAGCAGGAGGTCCGCAATCCGCGCCTCACTTCAAAGCGCGTGCAGCGGCCGAGCTTCGCGCAGGAATGGCAAGCGCTTGCCAAGGCCGGGCGCACGCTGCGCCTGCTCGTCGCGGTCGGGCTTGGGACGGCGGCCTTTGCGATGCAAGACATTCTGCTCGAGCCCTATGGCGGCCAAGTGCTGAACATGAGCGTGGGTGCGACAACGGAGCTCACCGCCACGCTCGCGCTCGGCGCGCTGCTGGCCTTCGCATTGGCGGCAAGCTTGCTCGAGCGCGGCTTCGACCCCTATCGCCTCGCGGCCTACGGCGCCTTGCTCGGCATTGTGGCATTTGCGCTCGTGATCTTTTCGGCCCCGCTCGGCGCCGTCGCGATGTTCCGTGCGGGCGTGTTCGCGATCGGCGCGGGCGGCGGGCTGTTTTCGGTCGGCACGCTCACGGCTGTGATGTCGATCAAGTCGGAGGGCCGCACGGGGCTCGCCCTCGGCGCTTGGGGCGCCGTGCAGGCCACCGCGTCGGGAACGGCGGTCGCCCTGGGCGGGCTCATCGGCGACGGCGTCGGCGCGCTTGCCAAGGCGGGCGCCTTGGGCGCCGGTCTGTCCGATCCCGCGGTCGGCTACAGCGTCGTCTACCACATCGAGATCGCCTTGCTGTTCGCAACACTCGTCGCGATCGGACCGTTGGTCCGCGTCGGGCATGTGCGGCCGGCCGGGCACACGAAATTCGGCCTGGCCGAGATGCCAGGCTGAGCGAAAACGAGAAGGCGGGAGAGCAGCCATGGAAATGGGAATCGTCGCACAAAACTTCGACATCGCGCAGATCACGCTCTACGTGTTCTGGGCGTTCTTCGCGGGGCTCATCTACTACTTGCATCGCGAAAACAAGCGCGAGGGCTACCCGCTGGAGACCGACCGGCCGCAGGCCGGCGTGGTGCAGGGTTTCCCCGCGGTCCCCGCACCGAAGACCTATCTGCTGCGCGACGGCACGACCGTGCAAGCGCCGAAGCCCGAAGCCCCGCGGAGCTTCGCTCTGGTTCAGGTGCAGAACTATCCGGGCGCGCCCTTCGAGCCGACCGGCGATCCGATGCAGGACGGCGTGGGCCCGGCCGGCTACGCGCTGCGCGCCGAACATCCCGAAACCTCGTCGGACAATCTGCCGACCATCGTGCCGATGCGCATCGCGACGGACCATTGGGTGGCCGAAGGCGATCCCGATCCGCGCGGCATGCCGGTGGTCGGCATCGACGACGCGGTCGGCGGCACGGTCGCCGACATCTGGATCGACCGCAGCGAAGTGATGATCCGCTATCTCGAAGTCGCGGTCGCGGGCTCGGGTGCGCGCGTGCTGCTGCCGATGACGATGGCGCGCGTCAGCGCTTCGCGCAAACGCGTGACGGTCGACTCGATCCGCGGCGACCAGTTCGCGGGCGTGCCCAAGACGGCGCGCCCCGACCAAGTGACCTCGCGCGAAGAAGACCGCATCTGCGCCTACTACGGCGGCGGCCATCTCTATTCGCTGCCCTCGCGTTCGGAGCCGGTGATATGAGCGGGCGCATGCGCGGGCAAGGGCACGCCGAAGGCCACGACGATTTCGATTTCGAACCCGTCCGGGGCCTGCCCAAAATGCTGCCGCAAGGCGAGGCGATGCTGTGGCAAGGCGGGCCGGACGCCGCAGCCGTCGCCAGGCGCGTGCTGCATGTGCGCAAGATCGGCCTCTACTTCGCCGCGATCTTCGTCTGGTCGGTCGCCGCCGGCATCGCCGACGGCACGCCGGCGCTCGAACTTGCGGTCTCGCTTGCGGTGCTGACGCTGCTGGCGGCCGCCGCCATCGGCCTCGTTGCCCTGTTCGCCTGGGGCGTTGCGCGCACGACCGTCTATACGATCACCCAGCGCCGTCTTGTGATGCGCATCGGCATCGCTTTGCCCATCACCTTCAACATTCCCTACACGCGCGTCGAAAGCGCTTCGGTCAAACGGAACGGCGACGGGACCGGCGACATTTCGATCGCGCTCGCACCGGGCGACCGCATGGCCTATGCGGTCGTGTGGCCGCATGCGCGCCCGTGGCATTTCTCGCGCGTCCAGCCGACCTTGCGCGCGATCGCCAACGTCGAGAACGTGGCGCAGATCCTGGCGCGCGCGGTCGTCGCCCAGCCGCTGCCCGGCACGCGCGCCGCCATCCGCACGCCGCTTGACGCACATCAAGGCACGGACAGCTACGAGGCTGGCAATCTCGGTGCCGGTAACTTCAGCGGGAGTGCAGCCTGATGGCGCGCGACAACGGCACCCAGCATTCGTTCCCGCGCGGACCGCTGCTGGGCTTGGCGGCGGTTCTGGGCATCGCGATCGGCTTTGCGACCTTCTCGACGATGACGGGGATCGGCCGGGTCGAAGCGCAGTCGGCCGCCTCGTCCAACGCCACGAGCCGCGATCTCTTTTTCTACGATCGCGACGACGGCGGCGTGACGGTCGCGGATGCCAATGGCGGCGCCGTGATCGCGCAGTTCGAGCCTGCGACGAACGGTTTCCTGCGTTCGACCGTGCGCGGCCTCGTGCGCGAGCGCAAACGCCGCGAACTGGGTCCCGAAACGCCGTTCCGCATCTCGATGGAGACGGACGGTCGGCTGCTTCTGACCGATCCCGCCACGAACCGCACGGTCGATCTGCGTGCGTTCGGGCCGACCAATCTCGACGTCTTCGCGCGCCTGTTGCCCGACCGGGCGGTGGCCGCGCTTCGCTAGTTTTCATTCACGGGAGGGGGTTCCCATGACTGCTGCAATCGCCGCCGATATGGCACCGAACGATTCGACCGAACGCGCCAAGGTCAGCACCGTTCTCACGCCGAATTTCTACCGCACCGACTATGCCGCGATCGATCGGTTCGACGTCGAGCCCATCCGCGCCGAGTGGGACGCGCTGATGAAGGAGTTCCGCGACGACAAAAACGGCGACCATTTCGACCGCGACGAAGGTTTCGGGCGCGAAGTGACCGAACTGCCGCCGGCCCTTAAAGAGGAATTCATCGAGTTCCTGATCAGCTCCTGCACGTCGGAATTCTCGGGCTGCGTGCTCTACGCCGAACTCAAGCGCCGCGCCAAGAACCCCGACATGGCCGACCTGTTCGGCTACATGGCGCGCGACGAATCGCGCCACGCCAATTTCATCAACCAGTCGCTCAAGGATTTCGGCCTCGGCGTCGATCTGGGGTTCCTGAAGCAGGCGAAGAAATACAAGTACTTCGCGCCGAAATTCATCATGTACGCGACGTACCTGTCCGAAAAGATCGGCTATGCGCGCTACATCACCATCCATCGCGAGCTCGAGCGCCATCCCGAGCGCCGCTTCCATCCGATCTTCAAATGGTTCGAGCAGTGGTGCAACGACGAGTACCGCCACGGCGAGGCCTTCGCGCTGATGATGAGTGCGAAGCCCGAACTGCTCGAGGGCCGCAACAAGCTGTGGATCCGCTTCTTCCTGCTCGCGGTCTACGCAACGATGTTCGTGCGCGACCATATGCGCCCCGAACTGCACAAAGCCTTCGGCGTCGATCCGACCGAATACGATTTCAAGGTCTTCCGGATCACGTCGGAATGCACGAAGCAGATCTTTCCCTTCACGCTCGACATCGACCATCCGGCCTTCCGCGCCGGGCTCGAGCGGCTGTGCCGCCTGCAGGCAGCGGTTGACGCCGCGAAAGCCGAGGGCGGCGTAATGGGAGCCATCAAGCGCGTTGGCTGCGCCATCGGTGCGGTCGCGACGTTTGCGCGCCTCTATCTGCTGCCGGTCGTTCACCATGCGAAGCTGCCGCAGGTCCGCATGCAGGCCGTGTGGTAAGCGCGCCCATGTTCGACTACGTCGCACCCGCGTTGTTCGTGTTGCTGGCTTGGTGGTTCAGCACGGGTGCGATCTTCTATCTCGACGGTCTGCCGCGCCGCACCTTCCGCTACAGCATGGCGGGGATGACCGTCGTTTTGGTCGCGGCCTTGTGGGGCCTGTCGGCCACGGCCGGCGACGCCGCCGGCAGCGGCGCCTACATTGCCTTTGCGTGTGCGCTTGCCGTGTGGGGCTGGCAGGAAATGGGTTTCCTCATGGGTTTCGTCACCGGCCCGCGTCGCGTGCGATGCCCGACGGGCGTTGGCACTGTAAAGCGCTTCTCGTTTGCGGTGCAGACGATCCTGTTCCACGAGCTTGCCTTGGCCGTCTCCGGCCTTGCGGTCGTGGCCATGACGTGGGGCGGCGACAACCAGATCGGGACCTGGACGTTCCTCGCGCTTTGGGCGATGCGCCTCAGCACCAAGCTCAATCTGTTTTTGGGCGTGCCCAACCTCAGCGAAGAGGTTCTGCCCGCCGATCTTGCGTATCTCGCCAGCTATTTCGCCAAGCGGCCGATGAACCTGTTTTTCCCGGTCTCGGTCACGCTGGCGACGACGGCAACCGGTTTCGCCTGGGGGGCGGTAACGGCATTGCCGGGGGACGCCCCCGAACTTGCGGGTGCCGTTCTCATCGCGACGGTCCTGACGCTGGGCGTGCTGGAACATTGGTTTCTGGTCGTTCCGCTGCCGGTCAACGCGATCTGGAAATGGGGGCTGCGTTCGCGCGCTGCGAACGACGGCGAAGAAGCCGCCGCAAACCCGGTGTTCGGGCTGGCGTCGGGCAGGGGCGATCTTCGTCCGCACTTGGTTCCGGCCAAGGCGGCAAGACGCATGGTGCGACCGATCGGAGAATTGCTCGCACCCGGGGTGGATGTGTCCATAAAACGGAGGCCGTCATGAACTACGAAAAATTCTTCGCTCAGAAACTCGATGGTCTTCGCAAGGAGGGCCGCTACCGCGTCTTCACCGATCTCGAGCGCCATCGCGGCGATTTCCCGCGCGCCACGCATTTCGGCGAACGCGAAGAGGCGCCGATCACCGTGTGGTGCTCGAACGACTATCTCGGCATGGGCCAGAACCCGCTCGTGGTGGGCGCCATGCACGAGGCGCTCGACCGCTGCGGGGCCGGTGCGGGCGGCACGCGCAACATTTCGGGCAACAACCACTACCATGTGCTGCTCGAGCGCGAACTGGCCGACCTGCACGGCAAGGAAGCAGCGCTGCTCTTCACCTCGGGCTACGTCTCGAACTGGGCTTCGCTCAGCACGCTTGCGGCCGGCATCCCGAACTGCATCGTGCTGTCGGACTCGGAAAACCACGCCTCGATGATCGAAGGCATTCGCCACAGCGGTGCGGAGAAGCGCATCTTCAAGCACAACGATCCGCAGGATCTCGCGCGCAAGCTCGCCGACCTCGATCCGGCGCGCCCGAAGCTCGTCGCGTTCGAATCCGTCTATTCGATGGACGGCGACATCGCCCCCATCGCGGAACTCTGCGACGTCGCCGACGCGCACAACGCGATGACCTATCTCGACGAGGTGCACGCGGTCGGCCTCTACGGCCCGCGCGGCGGCGGCATCGCCGACCGCGAGGGCCTCAGCCATCGCCTCACCGTGATCGAAGGCACGCTCGGCAAGGCTTTCGGCGTGCTCGGCGGCTACATCGCGGCCTCGGCCAATCTCGTCGATTTCATCCGCAGCTACGCCTCGGGCTTCATCTTCACGACGTCGCTGCCGCCGGCCGTGGCGGCGGGCGCCCTTGCCAGCATCAAGCATCTCAAGGCCAGCTCGGCCGAACGCGAGCGCCAGCAGGCGGTCGTGCGCAAGGTGCGTGCGCGCCTGACGGCCGCGGGCATTCCGGTGCTGGCCAACAACAGCCACATCGTGCCCGTGATGGTGGGCGATCCCGTGCAGTGCAAGCGCATCAGCGACGAACTCCTCACCGAATACGGCATCTACGTGCAGCCGATCAACTATCCGACCGTGCCGCGCGGCACCGAACGCCTGCGCGTTACGCCTTCGCCGCTGCACAGCGACGCCGACATCGACCATCTGGTCGCCTCGCTCTCGGCGATCTGGGGCAGGCTGGCGCTCAAACGCGCCGCCTGACGAAAAACGCCGAACAAAAACAAAAAGCATGGGGGAGGGCGCTATGGGAAAGACGGAACCGACCACGCCGCTGCTGGACAAGATCCAAGTACCCGCCGATCTGCGCGCATTGTCGACGGCCGAGTTGGGGGACTTGGCCGCCGAACTGCGCGCCGAAACGGTTTCGGCCGTTTCGACGACGGGCGGGCATCTCGGCGCCAGTCTTGGCGTGGTCGAGCTCACCGTGGCGCTGCATGCCGTGTTCGAAACGCCCGAAGACAAGCTGATCTGGGACGTGGGCCACCAGGCCTATCCGCACAAGATCCTCACGGGCCGGCGCGACCGAATTCGCACGCTGCGCCAGGCCGGCGGGCTTTCCGGCTTCACCAAGCGCAGCGAGAGCGAATACGACCCGTTCGGTGCGGCGCATTCGTCGACCTCGATCTCGGCGGGCCTCGGCATGGCCGTGGCGCGCGACCTCGAAGGCCGCGACAACAACGTGGTGTGCGTGATCGGCGACGGGGCGATGTCCGCAGGCATGGCCTACGAAGCCATGAACAATGCCGGGGCGATGAAATCGCGCCTGATCGTGATCCTCAACGACAACGACATGTCGATCGCCCCGCCCGTGGGCGCCATGAGCGCTTATCTCTCGCGCCTCATGTCGTCGCCCGGCTTCGTGCATCTGCGCGAACTCGGCAAACAATTCGCCGCCCAATTGCCGCGCTCGATGCATGTGGCCGCCCGCCGCGTGGACACCTATGCGCGCGGCATGGCGACAGGCGGCACGTTGTTCGAGGAGATGGGTTTCTACTATCTGGGTCCCATCGACGGCCACAATCTCGAGCACCTGCTGCCGGTGCTGCGCAATGCGCGCGATTCCGAGCGCAATGGGCCGGTGCTGATCCATGTCGTCACGCAGAAGGGCAAGGGCTATGCGCCGGCCGAAGCGGCGGCCGACAAATATCACGGTGTCGGCAAGTTCGACGTCTTGACCGGCGCGCTCGCCCCCGTCAAAACCAACGCGCCGAGCTACACCAAAGTGTTCGGCGATGCGCTGGTCGCCGAGGCCGAGCGCGACGAAAAGATCGTCGCGGTCACGGCGGCGATGCCCACGGGCACGGGGCTCGACGCGTTCCAGCGCCGCTTCCCCTCGCGCTGCTTCGACGTCGGCATCGCCGAGCAGCATGCGGTCACCTTTGCGGCCGGGCTTGCCTGCGAAGGCTACAAGCCGGTCGTTGCGATCTATTCGACCTTCCTGCAGCGCGCCTACGACCAGATCGTGCACGACGTTGCGCTGCAACGCCTGCCCGTGCGCTTTGCGATCGACCGGGCCGGTCTCGTCGGCGCCGACGGGCCCACGCATGCGGGCTCGTTCGACATCGGCTATCTCGCCTCGCTGCCCGACTTCGTCGTGATGGCGGCGGCGGACGAAGCCGAGCTCGTGCATATGGTCGCAACGGCCGCAGCCATCGACGACCGGCCGTCGGCCGTGCGCTATCCGCGCGGCGAGGGCGTGGGCGTGGACATGCCCGAGCGCGGCGTGCCGCTCGAAATCGGGCGCGGCCGCGTGCTGCGCGAAGGCAGCACCATCGCCATTCTTTCCTTCGGCACGCGCCTTGCCGAATGCCTCAAAGCCGCCGACGAATTGGCCGCGCGCGGCCTGTCTGCGACGGTCGCCGATGCGCGCTTTGCCAAACCGCTCGATCGCGATCTTCTGGGGCGCTTGGCACGCGGGCACGAGATGCTGGTGACGGTCGAGGAAGGGGCGGTCGGCGGCTTCGGCAGCCAGGTGCTGCATGCGATGGCCGAAGACGGGCTGCTCGATCGCGGTCTCAAGGTCCGCAGTCTCGCTTTGCCCGACCGATTCATCGACCATGACTCGCCGCAGAAGATGTATGATGCGGCCGGTCTCAACGCGTCCCAGATCGTCGCGACGATCCTGGCGGCGTTGGACCGCGATGCGCGCGGGTTGCTGCATCGGGCATAGGCGGCGGAACGGACGGCTCTCGCGGCCGCACGCCTGCCGCCCGACAAGGAGCGGCAAGGGTGGAGCCTGCGGAAGCATCGGACTATTTGGCCTTGGCGGTTTTCGCCGCCTTGTGCTTTGCCGCAGCGTTGTCGGGCGCGTTCTTTCGCCCCGGCCCGTGGTACGAGACGCTCAAGAAGCCCAGCTGGCGCCCGCCCAATTGGCTGTTCGGGCCGGCGTGGCTTGTTCTTTTCTGCCTGATTGCGACGGCCGCGTGGCGCGTGTGGCGCGTGGCCGGCTTCGAGGATGGCGGGCTGGCGATGGCCGCCTTCGGCGTGCAGCTCGTGTTCAATGCGGCGTGGTCGGCGCTGTTTTTCGGGGCACGACGCATGGATTGGGCGTTCTACAATCTGGCGGCCTTGTGGCTGTCGATCGTGGCGATGATCGCGGCCTACGCGCCCTACGATGCGACGGCCGCCTGGATGATGGTGCCCTATCTCGCTTGGGTCACGTTTGCCGGGGCGCTCAATCGCGCCATGTGGCGGCTCAATCCGACCTACGCCCGCGAATAGATGGACCTGCCCTGCAATAGGGCGTAAGGTTCGATTACTGACGGTGTGCGGCATGATCGCCGCACCGTCGGCTGAGAGAGACGTGTACTCCCGCCCTTGTCGTCGTCGCGAGGAGACGCGTCCCATGAAAAGCTGGTTTATTCCGCCTGTCGTTGTTCCGGCCCTGCTGGTGCTGCTGGTGCTCGTCTATGCGGCCCTGCGCGCGCCTGTCTGAATGCGCGCGCTCTTCCGCCAATCGGAGAAGTTCCATGGCTAAAGGCCAGAAACGCAGTTCGCGCGAGCTGCGCAAACCCAAGGCCGCCAAAGCGGCGACCGCAACCGCCGCACCGTCGCGCGACGCGCAGGCATTCCGCAATCGCAGCCCCGCCGGGGCCGCGATCGCCGACAAGAAAAAGGGCTGACACGTCCCATGCACCAGAACGTCCGATCGGGCCGCCGCAAGGCGATGCAGTATCTTGGCCGCATCGCCGGCACGGGCCATCTGCAGCTCGACGCAACGCCGATGGGCCCGGCAAGCTACGATCTCGAGGGCTTCTTCAAGCCCGCCGGCGGGGTTGCGTGTGCGGGCGAGATCGAAGCGCCGACTTCCGTGCTGCAGGGTTTGATTGGCCAGCGCAATGTGCGTCTCGTGACCAAATCGGGCCTCACGCTCGAACTGCGCCTGTCGGCCAAGAAACTGGGGCCGACGGCGCGCGTCGCGCACGTGGACGTGTCGGGCGATCTGCCGACCGATGCTGCCGCCTGGCGCGCAGTGGGCGACGAATAGGCGTTCAGCGCAGCGATTCCGCCCACGCGATCTGCTGCGGCAGGCACACGCGCGCAAGGTCGTAGGTGCGGCAGGCATGCGCGCGCGCGGCGGCGCCGAGTTTGCGCTGCAGATCGGGCTGCGCCAGCAGGCCGGCGACGGTTGCCGCCAGTTTTTCCACATCGAAGAAATCGACGAGCAGGCCGGTCTCGCCGTGCGCGATCGCCTCGCGCAAGGGAGCCGTGTCGCTCGCCACGATGGCGCAGCCCATGCTCATGGCTTCGAGCAGGCTCCAGCTCAGCACGAACGGATACGTCAAATACACGTGCGTGCGCGACAGGGCCAGCACGCGCACGAAATCGCCGTACGGCACGCGTCCCAGGAAATGAACGCGCGCCCAGTCGGCGTCGGAAATGCGCGGGCGCACCTCTTCGACGAGCGCATCCTTCCAGCTGCGCCCGTCGGCGCGCGGCGCCCCGTAGCTGACCCCGTCGCCGCCCACGATCAGCACGCGCGCGTTGGGGCGCAAGGCGAGCAGGGCGGGCAGCGACCGCAAGAAGATGTGCGCGCCGCGATAGGGCTCGAGATCGCGCACCACGAACGTCGCGATCTCGTCGCCCCGCGTGAGCACGAGCGGGCCGTTCCTGGTCGAAAGGTCGAGCCGCACGTCGGGGTTCGGCACGAGCTTGTCGGTGTCGATGCCGTCGTGCGCCACGGTGATGCGGTCGGCGAAGGCCGGCGGAAACGTCGAGGCCTGCCATTGCGTCGGCGAGAGGCCGGAATCGGCGATGGAAAAATGCATGTCGTTGTTGAGATTCTTCATGCGCAGGCGGCACGACACGCTCGGATCGTGGGTCGAAAACTCGGGATCGAAATCGGTGTCGATGCCGTGCACGCGGTAGTAGAATTCGCAATAGATGCCGAGTTTGGCCTTGGGCCACACCTCTTTGAGGAACAGGCTTTCGCCCCAGCCCGGATGCGCCACGATCGCGTCGG
This sequence comes from Rhodospirillaceae bacterium, assembly GCA_027490975.1. GTDB lineage: Bacteria > Pseudomonadota > Alphaproteobacteria > CACIAM-22H2 > CACIAM-22H2 > Tagaea. The sequence goes on along the minus strand of JAIXXA010000129.1, from coordinate 20,076 downwards.
GCTCGAAGCCGCGCGCTTTGAGCGCACGCGCATTGTGGAAGGCGGCCTCGGCGCGGATCGCCTTGGTTTCGAGATCGGCGACCCACGGATGCACGCCGTGCGTCGAGCCGCGCGCGGGCCGGTAGGAGTTCACGCGCAAGCCGTCGAATTCGGTCATCGGCTCGGGCCGCATGGCCGTGGCTTCGACATCGTGGCCTCGCCGTTTGAGGGCGGGGGCGAGATGGCGGAACTGGCCCGGGAAATTCTGGTGGACGAACAGGAATCGCATGGCGGGCCGAATCTAGCCCGCCGCTGCGATCCAAGCTACGTTCTCGACCGCTAGCCGCGCACGGTGGGCACGGGCAAGGCCAGATAGAGCGGCTGGCCGTCGCGGCTCAAGAACAGGGCAATGCCCGGCCGCTGGGTTTGGCGCGCATTGCGCAGGGCAGCGCTAAGGTCGTTGGGACCGCGGATCTTCTGACGGTCGGCCTCGATGAGCACGTCGCCGGGGCGCAAGCCCGCCTGTTCGGCAAGGCCGTCCTGGGTCAGTTCGGCGACGACCGTTTCGCCTTGCGCGCCGCGCGCCAGGCGCAAGCCCAAGCCTGCGACCGGCGTTTGCGGTTCGGGCGTTGCGGCCGCAACGGGAGCTGCGTCCGCAGGTGCGGCTCCAAGCGCAACAGTCGTTGCGATGCGCCGCCCGTCGCGCCAGACGTCGAACGTGGCTCTGGTGCCCGAGGGCAGATCGCCCACGCGCCGCGACAGGTCGCGCGGATCCGCGATCGCCGAACTGTTGAGCGCGAGGATCACGTCGCCGCGCCGCAAGCCCGCCTGGTCGGCCGGGCTGTTTTTCTGCAGCGAGCCGATCAAGGCGCCTTGCGCGTTCGGCAGCTTGAGGGCTACGGCCAGCGTTTCGTCGATGCTTTGGGTCTGTACGCCGAGCCAAGCGCGGTCGACGCTGCCGTGCACCCGCAACTGATCGACGACCTTGCGTACGAGGTTCGACGGGATCGCAAAGCCGAGTCCGACCGAGCCGCCGTTGGGCGAGAAGATCGCCGTGTTCATGCCGATCACCTTGCCGTCGCGCCCGAAGCTGGGGCCGCCGGAATTGCCCTGGTTGATCGCCGCGTCGATCTGCAGGAAATCGTCGTAGGGGCCGGCCCCGATGTCGCGCGCGCGCGCCGACACGATGCCGGCCGTAACCGTGCCGCCGAGGCCGAACGGATTGCCGACCGCCAGCACCCATTGGCCGATGCGCACGGCATCCGAATCGCCGAGTGCCACCGCAACAAGCGGCTTGGACGATTCGACCTTCAGAAGTGCGATGTCGGTGCGCGCGTCCGCCCCGATGCGTTTGGCGGGCAGGCGCGTGCCGTCGGCGAACACGATCTGGATGTCGTCGGCGCGACCCGCGACATGGTAGTTCGTGACGATATAGCCGCTCGGATCGATCACGAAGCCGGAGCCGAGCCCGCGCACGCGATGGGCTTGGCGCGAGCCCTGGCCGAAAAACGGCGCGAGCGGCGTGCCGCGGAATTGCGGCGGCACGCCTGCCTCTTCGTCGATCTCGGTCGCGGTTACGGCGACCTGCACGACGGCGGGCGAAACGGCGGCGGCAAGCTCGGTGAAATCGGGCAGCGACTGCAGAGCCGCGGCAGCGGCCGCCGGCGCGTTCGGCGTTTGCGCGCGCGCCAGCATCGGCGACAGCGCCAGCAAAGCCGCGAGCGACACGCTGGCAAGGATCGCGGCGCGAACGGCACGAGATTTGGGCTGCATCATGGGGCGTTCTCCAGGCTGGTGGCTGGGGACCAACATGGTTCCAGAACGCGCGCAGAAGATGGCGGGAACAAGGCTGCTTTTGGGCAAGCCGTTACGGGCGGTAATGGCGCTGCGGGTTTTCAGCCAGCAAAGCCGAGCCAGCGCAGCAGCACGATCGTGGCCCCAATCAGAGCGGAACTCTTGAGAGCGATCAACGCGGTGTCGGACATGGCGGCGAGGATGGCGGCGCCTGCCCTGGGTCGGCAATTGAGGAAAATTGCCGGTCGGCTTTCGAAAAACTAGACATGCGTTTGCGGCATCGACCCGCTAAGGTTCCATGCATGAGACGCCGCTTGCCCCCCCTGAACGCTTTGCGTGCCTTCGAAGTGACGGCGCGCCATATGAGCGTGACCAAAGCCGCCGACGAGCTTGCCGTGACCCCGGCGGCCGTGAGCCACCAGATCAAAGCGCTCGAAGACCATCTGGGCCTCAGTCTCTTCGAGCGCACCAAGGGCACGTTGCTGCTGAGCGACGCAGGCCAGGCGATCCTGCCCGGCATTCGCGACGGCTTCGACAATTTCGATTCCGCCCTCGAAGCGGTCGACAATCTCGGCGATGCCGGCGTGCTCACGGTCAGCGTGGCGCCGTCTTTTGCCGCCAAATGGCTGCTGCCGCGCCTCGACCGTTTCCAGACCGCGTTCCCGGACATCGATGTGCGCGTCGCCGCCTCGATGACTCTGACCGATTTCCAGCGCGACGGCGTGGACGTTGCCATCCGCTATGGCGGCGGGCGCTACGGCAATCTGCACGTCGAACGCCTGCTCGCCGAAGCGGTTTCGCCGGTCTGCAGTCCCAAGCTGGTAGAGGGTGTGGCGGCAAGCGACATCGAAGCGCTGCTCAAGACCGCGACCTTGCTGCACGACGACAGCCCCGACGAAGATCCGTCCTGCCCGACTTGGCCGATGTGGCTCAAGGCGGCCGGCCTTGCCGACATCGACGGCACGAGGGGGCCGCGTTTCAACCAATCGAGCTTGGTCGTGGAAGCCGCAGTGCGCGGCCGCGGCATCGCACTCGGCAAAGCGCGCCTTGCCGCCGAAGACCTAGCGGCAGGCACGTTGGTCAAACCGTTCGGCGACGGCGTGACGGTCGATTTCGCCTATTACATCGTCTGCCCGACGGCAAAGCTCGTCTTGCGCAAGGTTTCGTCGTTCTGCGACTGGCTGCGCGCCGAAGCGTCGGCCGACGTTTCCAAAGCCGGCAGCCAGCCCGCCTGATCGACGGTGCCCGCGAGTTTTGCGCGGATCTGCGGATGGGTGAGGCCTTCGGCGCGCCAAGTGCGGCGTTTGGCTTCGAGAATGGCCAGCCGCAAGGCCCACACGGGCTCGAAGATGCGCGCGAGATATTCGACCAACACGGCCGACAGGCCGGCGGCGCGTCCGGCGGTCGAAACCGTCAGGGTGAGATCGCCGCGCCGCACGATCGCCGGCGTGTGGAAATCGCACAGGTCGAGCACGTCCTCGACATTGACGAGGGCGCCTTGCGCGCGGGCCTGTGCGGCCGCCGCGCGGTCGGCTTCGACGAAATAGACGAGATCGAAGCCCGCATAGCTTGCGGGCGGCTTCGTGAATAGGACGACGTCCGCCGCCCCGCCTTCGCGCAGCAGGCCCAAGCGCCGCTCGGCACGCGGACCCGCGCCGACCAGGGCGATACGCAGTTTGGCGGCATCCAGCACGATCGGCAGCATGGCGAGGGTTCCTTATCGACGCTTCGAGGGCACTGTCGCAGTCGGGTGCAGGGGGCGGAATTGAGGAAAATTGAAGCGGCGGCCAAATTCCTTTGCGTCGCAAAGCGGCGGGGCGGCATCTATTTTAAGCGGACACTTGAGGCAGAGGAACCGCCGCTATGCCGTTTGACAGCGCCGTCCGGACACCCGAAATCGCCAAGCTCTTCGATGCCGACGAGATCGGCTGGATCGCGGCCGAAGCGGCCGTCGTCGCGGCGCGCAACGGCAAGGCGGTTCTGGCCGATGCGCATCGTGCGATTCCGGCGCTGGGGCTGCTTGCCGCGCATCCGCGTCTGCGCGCGCGTCTGGCCGATGCTGCCAGCGGCCTCGTGGGCGCCACCTACCTCGCGCGGTGGGACGATTCGGCCGCTTTGCCGATCCGAGCCGATGCGCAGAATTTCGTGGTGTTTCTGGGTTGGCGCGGCGGCCTCGGCATCGGGCGCGCCGACGCGATCGCAAGCGAGCCGGGTTTGGTGCTGACGGCCGAAGCGCCGACGCTTGCCGCAGCCCGATCGGCGGGTGCGGCACCTTCTGCCGTGCTTGTGCTTTCCTATGCTCAAGGCGGTACGGCCCTTGCCGACGTGGCCGACGATGCGCTGTGGCCGCAAGCCTGGAGTGCGGCCGGCTGAGCTTTATTCGGCGGCGTCGAGGATCTGCGCTGCGGGCGCGCTCCCGCGCGTCGGCACAACCACGATGCGATTGGCGCGCAAGGCGGCGCGTGTGCCCGCGTGCGCTATCTCGAGCGCGTCGAATCCGCCGCGCAGCATGAACACGATCTGGTCCTGCAGCACGTCGCCCGCCGCGCGCAATTCGCCGCGATAGCCCAGGCGGTGGCGCAAGCGGTGCGCAAGCGAATAGGGCCTGCCGTCGGCATAGCGCGCAAAACGCAGCACCACCGTCGCGAAACGGTCGAGCGCGCCTTCCAAACCGTCCAGCGTGTCGGCGGTTTCGAGCACGAGGCCCAAGCGACCCGCCCGCGCATCGAGGGCGATGCGCTCCGCGAGATAACGCTTCTTCGAGACGATCGCGAGCGCGTTGGCGGGCAGGGCATCGCCGTCGGCGACGTACACGGCATCGTCGGCGACAAAACGGCCGCCGCGATAGAGTTCGGTTTCAAGCGTCGGCATAAAGCGCCTCCTGGAAGGGGCCGAGCCCCACGCGGCGATAGGCGTCGAGAAAGCGCTCGCCGGGATCGCGCCGCAGTTTGAGATAGGTTTCGACCAGCGTTTCGACCGCATCGGTGATTTTGTCGGCGGCAAAGCCTGGGCCGACGAGTTCGCCGATGGCGCAATCCGCCCCTTCGGCCCCGCCGAGCGTGATCTGGTAGAATTCTTCGCCCTGCCGGTCGACGCCCAGAATGCCGATATGGCCCACATGATGATGGCCGCAGGCATTGATGCAGCCCGAAATCTTGAGCTTGAGTTCGCCGATCGCGTTCTGACGGTCGAGATCGGCGAAGCGCTGCGAGATTTCCTGCGCCACCGGGATCGAGCGCGCATTGGCGAGCGCGCAGTAATCGAGGCCGGGGCACGCGATGATGTCGGTCACAAGTCCGTCATTGGGTGTGGCAAGCCCGGCGGCGGCGAGAGCCGCGTGCACCTGCGGCAGATCGTCGAGCCGCACATGCGGCAGCACGATGTTCTGCGCATGGCTCACGCGCAGCTCGTCGAAGCTCCAGCGTTCGGCGATGTCGGCAAGCGCATCCATCTGGTCGGACGTCGCATCGCCCGGAATGCCGCCGATGGGTTTGAGCGATACCGTGACGACCCCATAGCCGGGCGCTTTGTGGGCCGACACGTTGCGCGAAACGAAGCGGCACAATGCCGCATCTTCCGTTTGGGCGTCTTCGAGCACGGCCGAGCGAGCCGGCAGAGCCGCGAATCTGGGGGGTGCGAAATAGGCGGCGATGCGCGCGATTTCGGCCTCGCCCAGAGCGGCCGTTGCGACGGGCTGTGCGGCGAATTCGGCTTCGACGGATGCGGCGATTTCCTCGAGGCCTTTTTCGTGCACGAGGATTTTGATGCGCGCTTTGTATTTGTTGTCGCGGCGGCCCTCGAGATTGTAGACGCGCAAGATCGCCTCGCAATAGGCGAGCAGATCGCGCTCGGGCAGGAAATCGCGCAGCTTCTTGGCGATCATCGGCGTGCGGCCTTGGCCGCCGCCGACATAGACGGCAAAACCGATCTCGCCGCGTTCGTTGCGCTTCACCTCGAGCCCGATATCGTGGACCTGGATCGCAGCGCGATCGACGGCAGCGCCTGTAACTGCGAGCTTGAATTTGCGCGGCAGGAAGGTGAACTCGGGATGCAGGCTCGACCATTGGCGCAGCAATTCCGCATAGGGGCGCGGATCGACCGTTTCGTCGGCGGCCGCCCCCGCAAAATGGTCGGCCGTGACGTTGCGGATGCAGTTGCCCGAGGTCTGGATCGCGTGCATCTCGACTTCGGCGAGTTCGGCCAGAATGTCCGGAATGTCGGCGAGCCGCACCCAATTGAACTGCAGATTCTGGCGCGTGGTGAAATGGCCGCTGCTGCGGTCGTAGACGCGGCCGATATGCGCAAGCTTGCGCAGCTGGCGGCTCGACAGCACGCCGTACGGGATCGCGATGCGCAGCATGTAGGCGTGGAGCTGAAGATAGACGCCGTTCATGAGCCGCAGCGGCTTGAACTGGTCTTCGGTGAGTTCGCCCGAAAGCCGACGCGCGACCTGGTCGCGGAACTCGGCCACGCGGGCCGCCACGAAAGAGCGGTCGAACTGGTCGTAGCGATACATGGAATCTATCCTGGGATCAGACCGTCGGGCCGTCGGCGCGGATGCGTTCGCGCAAAGACAGCGGCCGGCGCGTGGCCGGATCGACCGCAATCAGCACGGGTTCGACCACGCGGTTGGCGGCATGGTCGGCCTGCGCACGCGCCAGCAGGGCCGCCCCTGCCTCGCCGCCGGGCACGAGTTCGGCCTCGGCGACCGTGCGAGTCCAGCTGCCGTCGGCACGGCGGAACACCGCCTCGCCGCCTTTGAGGTCGTTGGCGGTTGCCGCCACCCAGTCGAACTTGATTTTGCGCGCTGCCATGGTCGTTCTGTGCCCGTTCGAAGTTGTGCCCAAGTTTCGCGCGCAAGGGCGGCAACGGACCAGATAGATAAATTCACTTCGGTCTTTAGTATTGTTAAGGCTATGAAGGTACGGGAGGAAACGCAAATGCAGATCGAAACGCCGGACGTCGAAATCCTGATCGATACGCCGCTCAAAGTCGGCGAAGGCCCGTGCTGGGACGATGCGAGCGGCACGCTGCTGTTCGTCGATATCCTGGCCCCGTGCCTCTATCGCTACGATCCGGCGGGCGGCAAGCTCCAGCGTTTCGACATGCCGAGTGCGATCGGCAGTTTCGGCCTGTGCGCCGACGGGCGTGCGGTGGTAGCCCTGCGCTCGGGCGTACATCTGTTCGACTTCGCGACAAGCAAACTCGAGTTCCTCGTGCATCCCGAGCCCCACATGCCGGGCAATCGCCTCAACGACGGCAAGATCGGCCCCGACGGCGCGTTCTGGGTCGGCAGCATGGACGACCGGCCCGAGAAGGAGCCCGTAGCCGCACTTTATCGCGTCGATGCGAAGGGCGGCTCCACGCGCATGCGCGACGGGCTCGTGGTTTCGAACGGGCTTGCCTGGAGCCCGGACGGCAAGCGCATGTTCCATTCCGACAGCCGCCAACGTTTCGTGCAGACATACGATTTCGATGCGCGCACCGGTGCCATTTCGGGCCAGCGCACGATCCGCACGCTCGAAGAAGCCGACGGCAGGCCCGACGGCGCGGCGTGCGACGCCGAAGGTTTCTACTGGAGCGCGGGCGTGTCGGCCGGGCGCTTGAACCGCATCGCGCCCGACGGGCGGATCGACCGCATTCTGCAGCTGCCGGTCGAAGCGCCGACGATGCCGTGTTTCGGCGGGTCCGACGGCAAGACGCTCTACGTGACCTCGCTTACGAGCAATCGCAGCGGGCCCACGCAGAACGGCACGCTGCTGCGCCTGCGCATGGATGTGGCGGGGGCGAAGATCGCGCGTTTCGGCGTGCCGCTTTAGACGTTCGAGGCTAACCCCAGAGTGCGGCGTCCGACGGTTCGACCGAACTGCCGCGATAGACGAGCCCAGGATCGCGGTCGGTGGCCAGCAGCAGTGGGCCGTCGATATCGACCCATTCGGCCCCTTGGGCGACGAGATGGGCGGGCGCCATCGACAAAGACGTGCCGACCATGCAGCCGACCATGATCTTGAAGCCGGCGCTGCGTGCCGCAGCGCGCAGCTTCAACGCCTCGGTGAGGCCGCCGGTTTTGTCGAGCTTGATATTGACCGCCTCGTACTTGCCCTTGAGGCGGGCGAGCGAGCCGACGTCGTGGCAGGCTTCGTCGGCGCATACGGGGACAGGATGTGCGACCTTGGCAAGGTCGCCGTCGCGGTCGGCATGCAACGGCTGTTCGATGAGATCGACGCCGAGCGCTGCGAGGGCAGGCGCAAATTCCGAATAAGCCGCAATATCCCACGCCTCGTTGGCATCGACGACGAGGCGCGAAGCGGGAGCAGCTTTGCGCACGGCTGCCACACGTTCGAGATCGCCTTCGCCCGTGAGTTTGATTTTCAAAAGCGGGCGTGCGGCAGCGGCGGCGGCGGCCTCGCCCATCTTTTCGGGCGTATCGACCGACAGCGTGTAGGCCGTGACGACGGATGCCGGATCGGGCAGGCCCGCGAGCTGCCACACGCGTTTGCCCGCTTGTTTGGCTTCGAGATCCCACAAGGCGCAGTCGAGCGCGTTGCGTGCAGCGCCCGCCGGCATCGCCTGGCCCAAAGCCTCGCGGTTGCCGCCGCTTTCGACGAGCGCGCGCATGGCTTCGATCGCTTCCATCGCACTTTCGATCGTTTCGCCGTAGCGCGCATAGGGCACGCATTCGCCGCGCCCTGAATGGCCCGCAGAAGCGATGCGCACGGCGAGCACCACGGCTTCGGTGCGGCTGCCGCGCGAGATGCGGAACGTGCCGCGGATCGGCCAGACTTCGCGGGCGACCTCGAGCGTGCGGCGCATCAGATCCGCGCCAGCTTTTTGGCGAGTTTTGCCACGCCCGTGCGACTCGGATCCTCGACCGGCAGACCGAGCCGGTCGGCGAGCGATTTGAGCGTGCGCTCGGCGGCCTTGGGCGCCATTTTCGACGTATTGAGGCTCACGCCGATGCATTTCGCCTTCGGATTCGTGAGGCGCGCATGCGCCACGTTGACCGCGATGCAGTCTTCGATGCGCGGCAGCTTGTAGTGGGGCAGGCCGCGCATATGCGGGCGGCCCGGCTCGTGGCACATCACGAGTGCGTCGGCCTGCGCGCCGTGGATCAGCGCCAGCGTGACGCCCGCATAGCTCGGATGGAACAGCGAGCCTTGGCCCTCGATCACGTCCCAATGGTCGGCGGGGCCGGCGGGCGACAGGGTTTCGACCGCCCCCGCCACGAAGTCCGACACGATCGCGTCGATCGACCAGCCGGAGCCTGCGATCAAGATGCCGGTCTGGCCCGTGGCGCGGAAGGTGGCCTTGAGGCCCAGGTCTTTCAGCGCTTTTTCGAGTGCGAGCGATGTGTACATTTTGCCGATCGAACAGTCTGTGCCGACGGTCAGCACGCGCTTGCCGCTGCGCTTCAGGCCCGTCGCGATCGGGAATTCGCGGTCGGGATGGCGCACGTCGAAAAGCCGGCGGCCGTGTTTTCTGGCGGCTGCCGCGATCTCGGGCACGTCCGACAGGCGGTTGTGCAGGCCGCTCGCGAGATCGAGCCCGGCGGCAAGGGCCTCGAGCAGCACTTTGCTCCAGGCAGGCGAAATCACGCCGCCGCGATTGACCACGCCCACGATCATGGTCTTGGCACCTTTGCGTGCGGCCTCGCGCACGCCCATGTCGGGCACGCCCGCATCGGCCTTGCAGCCGGGCAGGCGCACCTGGCCAAGGCATTTCTCGATCCGCCATTGCGCCACGCCGATCGAGGTTTTGGCCGCGAGCGCGTCGGAAGCTTCGCCGAGAAACAGCAGGTAGGGCGCCTTGATATCCACCGGATCGATCTCCTGGTCTTGGGTGCGACGGACCGCAATTAAACGACATTCACTGGCGCTTTCCAACTTCCTTCGCCTCCGATAGCGTGAGGCCATGATCTACGACACGATCCTCCACGGCGGCAGCCTCATCGACGGCACGGGTGCGGCGGTTCGCGCCGCCGACGTCGCAATCGCAGGCGACCGCATTGCGGCCATCGGCGATCTGGGCGCGGCGCAAGCCGGATCGCGCATCGACTGTACGGGCCGCGTCGTTTCGCCCGGCTTCGTCGATGCGCACACCCACGACGATGCGGCGCTGCTCGATTTTCCCGATCTGCCGATGAAAACGAGCCAGGGGGTCACGACCGTAGTGGCCGGCAATTGCGGCACGTCGCTGGCCCCGGTCGATCTCGACCGCGAGCCGCCGCCGCCATTCGATCTGCTGGGCGGCCGCGCGGCGTACCGCTTCAAACGATTCGGCGACTGGCGAAAAGCCCTTGCCGAAACGCCTGCCGCCGTTAATTCGATCGGACTCATCGGACATTCGGCGTTGCGGCTCGGCACGATGGACCGTTTTGATCGGCCGGCCGACGCTGGCGAAATTCTCGCCATGGCAAAAATGCTCGACGGTGCCATGCGAGAGGGTGCCGTCGGCCTGTCGACGGGCCTGTTCTACGCGCCCGCCCGCATGGCGCCGACGCGCGAGCTGGTCGAACTGGCACGCGTTGCGAGCGCCGCAGGCGGGCTTTACGCAACGCATCTGCGCAACGAGGCCGACTATCTCGAAGAGGCGGTCGAAGAAGCCTTGGCGATCGGGATTGCCGCCGATCTTCCGGTCGTTCTATCGCATCACAAGGCCGCGGGAAAGTCCAACCACGGCAAGGTTGCGACGACGTTGGCGCGCATCGACGCGGCGCGAAAGACCCAACGCATCGCGCTCGACGTCTATCCCTACGTGGCATCCTCGACTGTCCTCACCGGCGACCGCGTACGCAACTCGGCGAAGGTGCTGATCAGCTGGTCCAAGCCTATCCCCGAGGCGCAAGGCCGGGATCTGGCCGAGCTTGCCGCCGAACGCGGGCTCGACATCGAAGCGATGTGCGCGGCCTTGCAGCCTGCAGGCGGGATCTTTTTCATGATGGACGAAGACGATGTGCGCCGCGTGCTCGCCTGGCCCGAGGCGATGGTCGGCTCGGACGGTCTGCCGCACGATACCCATCCGCATCCGCGCCTGTGGGGCACGTTCCCGCGCGTGCTCGGCCACTATGCGCGCGACCTCAAACTCTTCCCGCTCGAGGAGGCGGTGCGCAAGATGACGAGCCTTCCAGCCCGCCGTTTCGGCCTGAAAGATCGCGGCGTGCTGCGCGCGGGAGCTTTTGCCGACATCGCCGTGTTCGATGCGGCATCGGTGCTCGACCAAGCGAACTTTGCCGAGCCCAAACGCGTGGCGAGCGGCATCGAGCGCGTGTTCGTTAACGGCACGTGCGTTTGGCAGAACGGCACGCCGACGGGCGCCCGACCGGGCCGTGCCTTGGCGCTCGATCGCGCAGCGCTCGACTACGCCGCCTGAACGCTTCAACCAAGAACGTCGAAAAGCATCCAGAGCGCAAACCCGACCAGCAGCAGCGACGCCGACCGGTTGATGGCGCGAAAGGCATTTGTCCCGATCCGGTCGCGCAAGGAAGCGATGGTGCCCGACAGCACGATCCACCAGCCGAACGAGCCCAGCACCACGCCCGCGACCAGCGACATTCCAGCGGCGCTCGAATCGCCCGCATCGGCCAGCCCCAGCGCGAGGAACAGGCCAAGGAACGTGACGATCGTGGCGGGATTCGCGACGGTGAGGAGGAACGTCGCCGCAAACGTGCCTGCAAGCGTACGCGCATCGACCGAGGCGGCGCGCGCAGCAGGCTCGGCGTTCCAGCCCTTCCAACCGAGCCACAGCAGAAAGGCGGCACCGCCGAGACGAAACCACAGATTGTCGGCCAGGAGATCGCCGAGCAAGGCGGCGAAGCCGAAAGCGGCGAGGGCCGCATAGAGCCCGTCGGCCAAAGCCGTGCCAAGCCCGCCCGCAATGCCGGCCAGCATGCCGTGCGACAGCGTGCGCCTAATGCACAGAATGCCGATAGGCCCGACGGGGGCCGCGATCGACACGCCCAAGATCAGGCCCTTCGCCAGAAAATCCGTATCGACAAAGCTCATGGCCCGCACGCCACCACATGCGTGTCCTTGGACGAGGAGAGGGCGATCACCGTTTCGGTGCGCACGACACCCGCGATGCGCTTGATGCGCTCGACGATCACGCGCTCGAGTGCCGCGTTGCTGGCCACGCGGATCTTGAGCAGATAGGACCACGCCCCCGTCACATGGTGGCATTCGAGCACGTCGGGCAAGGCCGCCATTGCGGCGACGAAGCCCGCATCGTGTTTCATGCCTTCGAGCGCCACCGACACAAACGCCAAAGTCGGACGTCCGATTTTTTCGGCGTCGGTCGTGATCGACCAGCCGGTGATGATGCCGTTCGCCTCGAGCTTTTTGAGCCGTTCGTTGACGGCCGACACCGACAGCCCGACTGCCGCAGCGATCCCGGCGTAGGAATCGCGTGCGTTCTGTTGTAGGTGCACAATGATTTTGCGGTCAATTTCGTCCATAGCCGCAAAATACATGCGTCACTGGCACAGTTCTACAGTTTTGTTTTGGTTTGACAGAGGTGGTATTTCCGTGTTTCCAATAATTTCTGAAAGTTCGGAACCGCCATGAATCTTCCCCCCATCGTCCAGTCCTTCGTTCTGCATTTCGGCGAAATGGGTTCGCGCTGGGGCATTGCGCGTACCGTGGGCCAGATCTACGCCGTTTTGTTCGTGTCGGCCGAGCCGCTTTGCGCCGACGATCTCGTCGATCGGCTTGGCATCTCGCGCTCGAACGTGTCGATCGGGCTCAAAGAGCTGCAATCCTGGAATCTCGTGCGGCTGCGCCATGTGCCGAGCGACCGTCGCGAGTTTTTCTCCACGCCCGAAGACGTGTGGGCGATCCTGCGCACGCTCGTGCAGGAGCGCAAAAAGCGCGAGGTCGATCCGACCCTTTCCGTGCTTCGCGACCTGCTGCTGCAAGCGCCGCAGAGCGATGCCGAAGCGCACGCCCAGGCGCGCATGCGCGACATGCTCGCGCCGATGGAACTTCTCACCAAATGGTACGACGACGTCGAACGGCTCGAGACCGAGCGCTTGATCCAGCTCTTGGGCCTGGGTGCCACGATCGTCAAAGCGCTCGACGTCAAAGACCGCCTGTTTGCGTTGCCGGGCCGCAAGGCCGCGGCCAAATCCTCCTGACCGGAGCCGACAGAATGTTGCCGACCCCCTTCGAAGGTGCCGATCCCGTCCTGCTGGCGCGCATCCAGTTCGCTGCCAACATCTCGTTCCATATCCTGTTCCCGACGATCACGATCGCGCTGGGCTGGTTCCTGCTGTTTTTCAAGCTGCGCTACAACGCCACGCGCCAGGAACGCTGGATGGACGCCTACCGCCTTTACGTGAAGGTGTTCGCGCTCACTTTCGCGCTCGGCGTCGTCTCGGGCATCACGATGAGTTTCCAGTTCGGCACCAATTGGCCGGGCTTCATGAATGCGGTCGGCAACATTGCAGGCCCGTTGCTGGCCTACGAGGTGCTGACCGCCTTTTTCCTCGAGGCAAGCTTTCTCGGGATCATGCTGTTCGGCTTCCGGCGCGTGAAGGATTGGGTGCACACGCTCGCCACGTTCCTCGTCGCGTTCGGCACCACGATTTCGGCCTTCTGGATCCTCGTGTTGAATTCCTGGATGCACACGCCGGCCGGCTTCGAAATGCGCGACGGCGTGGCGCACGCGACCGACTGGTTCGCGATCGTCTTCAACCCGTCGATGCCGTACCGTCTTGTGCACATGCTGCTCGCCTCGGGTCTCACCTGCGCGTTTCTGGTGGCGGGCTTGTCGGCCTATCGCTGGCTGCGCGGCGACCGTGGGGCCGATGTGGACGCGGCTTTGCGCACCGGCGTGACCGTTGCCGCCGTGCTGATCCCGCTGCAGATCCTGGCGGGCGACATGCACGGGCTCAACACGCTGAAGCACCAGCCCGCCAAGGTCGCCGCCATGGAAGGCAACTGGACGACCGGCCCCAACGTGCCGCTCGTGCTGTTCGCCATTCCGAACGAAGCCGAAAAGCGCAACGACTTTTCGGTCGAAATTCCGAACGGCGCGAGCCTCATCCTCAAACATTCGCCGTCGGGCGTGGTCCCCGGGCTCGACGCGTTCGAGGGCAAACATCCGCCGGTCGCACCGGTGTTCTACGCGTTCCGCGTGATGGTGGGCACGGGCTTGCTGATGCTGGCGGTCGCGTGGTTCGCGGCATGGCTGATCTGGCGGCGCGGCGGCATCGGGATTTGGACCGCGCGCGGCCTCGCGGCCATGACCCTGTCGGGCTGGGTCGCCACGCTCGCCGGCTGGTACGTGACCGAGATCGGCCGCCAGCCTTGGCTCGTCACCGGCGTGCTCGCGACGGCCGATGCGGCGTCCGACGTGCCGGTCGCGATGATCGGCAGCTCGCTTGCGATCTATCTCGTGCTCTATGCGGCCCTGATCGCGGCCTATGTGAGCGTGCTGTTCTATCTTGCGGGCAAGCCCGCCGCCGCGATGCCCGAAGACGCGCCCAAGGGCAAACTTATCGCGGCCAGTGCTGCTGCACGCATCTGAATCCGGAAAGAGGAAACACCGCCATGGCGCTTTTCGGCTTTGAACCGGACGTGTGGTTGCCCGTCGCGTTTGCCATCTTGATGGGGGCGTCGATCCTCGCCTACGTGATCCTCGACGGCTACGATCTCGGCGTCGGCATCCTGATGGGCAATGCCACGCGCGAAGAGCGCGACGTGATGGTGGGGTCGATCGGCCCGTTCTGGGACGCCAACGAAACCTGGCTCGTGCTCGGCATCGGGCTGCTGCTCGTGGCGTTTCCGGCGGCGCACGGCGTGATCCTTACGGCCCTCTATCTGCCCGTGGCGCTGATGCTCGTCGGCCTCACCTTGCGCGGCGTGGCGTTCGAGTTCCGCGTCAAGGCGCAGTCGGGTTTGCGCGAAATCTGGGACCGCATCTTCGTGGCGGGCTCGCTGCTCGCTTCGGCCACGCAGGGCTACATGCTGGGCTTCTACATCATGGGTTTCGAGCCAAGTTTCGCGGCCCACGCCTTTGCCGTGCTGACCGGCATTTGCCTGGCGGCCGGCTATGCCTTCATCGGCGCCACGTGGCTCGTGCTCAAAACCGAAGGCGCTTTGCACGACCGCGCCGTCGGCATGGCGCGCACCTGCCTGTGGCTTGCGGCGATCGGCATGGTGGCTGTGTCCTTGGCCACACCCATCGCGTCGCCGCGCATCTTCGCCAGATGGTTTTCGTTTCCCGAGATCATCCTGCTCGCCCCCATTCCGCTCGTTACGGCCGGCTTGTTCCTCGCGCTGTGGATTTTCTTGCGCCGCATGCCGCGCGTCGACCGCAGCCTCGATATCGTGCCGTTCGTGGGTGCCGTCGGGCTGTTCGCACTTGGCTTTTTCGGCTTTGCCTATTCCTTCTATCCCTATCTCGTCGTCGACCGCATCACCGTGTGGCAGGCGGCGGCGGCCCCTGAAAGCCTGATGCTGATCTTCGTAGGTGCGTGCGTGGTGCTGCCGGTCATCATCGCCTATTCGGCCTTCGCCTATTGGGTGTTCCGCGGCAAGGCGACGGCCCTGCGCTACGACTGAACCGGGCACTACGACCGGGCGGCCCGGAACCTTGGCGGAACGCGGCCAGGGTCTGCTAGAACGGCACCATGGAAATCGTCGAATTCGTGCTCGAATATCCATGGTCGCTGGTCGTGGGCGGGGTTGTGGCCGTCTATTTGTATGTCCAGGTACGGCTTGCCGACGACGAGCCGCGCTCGGCCCCTGAAAAGCCCAAAAAACTCGAAGGCTACGACGTCGAATGGTGCGTGGCCTGTTCGCTGTGGGTGCCGGCCAAAACCCCCTATTGCAGCATTCGCGGCTGCCCGCGCCCGCACCGCTCGCTCTAGGGGATTTACGACCCGATTCCGTCATTGCCGCAGGGGGGATGGCTGGCTATGTTGCGCCGCAATCGGCAGGAGTCGGCGCCACATATGAAGCCCTTGAGTTTCCAGGACCTGATTTTGACCTTGCACGCCTATTGGTCGGCGCAGGGCTGCCTGATTTTGCAGCCCTACGACATGGAAATGGGGGCGGGCACCTTCCATCCGGCCACGACGTTGCGCGCATTGGGTCCCAAGCCGTGGAAAGCCGCCTATGTGCAGCCCTCGCGCCGCCCGTCTGACGGGCGCTACGGCGAGAACCCCAACCGACTGCAGCATTATTACCAGTACCAGGTGATCTTGAAGCCGTCGCCCGCCAATGCGCAGGAGCTCTATCTGGGCAGCCTCGCCAAGATCGGGCTCGACGCCAAGCGCCACGACATACGCTTCGTCGAAGACGATTGGGAAAGCCCGACGCTGGGCGCCTGGGGCCTCGGCTGGGAAGTGTGGTGCGACGGCATGGAAGTCACGCAGTACACCTATTTCCAGCAGGTCGGCGGCATCGAGTGCAATCCCGTCGCGGTCGAGTTCACCTACGGGCTCGAGCGTTTGGCGATGTACATCCAGGGTGTCGAGAACGTCTACGACCTCGCTTTCAACAACGAGGGCGTCAAATACGGCGAAGTGTTCCTGCGCGCCGAGCGCGAATATTCGGCGCACAATTTCGAGCATGCGAACACCGACCAGCTCTTCAAGCATTTCCAGGACGCCGAAGCGGAGTGCAAGGCGTTGCTGGACGCCAAGCTCGCATTGCCCGCCTACGACCAGTGCATCAAGGCCTCGCACCGCTTCAACCTGCTCGATGCGCGCGGCGTGATTTCGGTGACCGAGCGCCAGGCCTATATCGGCCGCGTGCGCGACCTCGCCAAAGAATGCTGCAAAGCGTGGCTGGCAGGCGAAGGTGCGGCCAATGGCTGAGCTGCTGCTCGAAATCCTTTCGGAGGAAATCCCGGCGCGCATGCAAGGCCGTGCCGCCGAGGATTTGAAGCGCCTCGTGTGCGAAGGCCTCGGCAAAGCCGGGCTCGAATTTTCGAAGGCCGAAGCGTTTGTCACACCGCGCCGTTTGGCACTCGTCGTCGATGGCCTGCCGCTGCGCACGCCCGATCTCAAGGAAGAGAAAAAGGGTCCGCGCGTCGGCTCGCCCGACCAGGCGATCCAGGGTTTCTTGAAGGGTGCGGGCCTCGCCTCGCTCGAGGCCTGCGAAAAGCGCATGGTCGGCAAGGCCGAATTCTGGTTCGCGGTCGTCGACAAAAAGGGTGCGGCGACGGCGGAGATTTTGCCGGGCGTGATCGTCGATGCGATCAAGGCGCTGCCTTGGCCCAAATCGATGCGCTGGGGCATACACAAGATAAGCTGGGTTCGGCCACTCCACTCGATCATCGCTATGTTTGAAGGGATTGTGATTGAAGGCGCGATTGATTTCGGCGCTCCGGACTTTCGAGTTCAGAAGCTAGATGCGAATTTTCCAGGTTCCTATCCAGTGACTTTCACTGTTCGCACTGAAGGCCATCGCTTTTTGGCGCCCGCATCATTCGCTGTGTCGGGCTTTGCCGATTATCGCGCGAAATTGGAAAAAGCGTTTGTAATCCTCGATGCAGCCGCACGGCGCGCGAAGATTTTGGCCGATGCGTCGGCAGCCGCCGCGAAGCTGGGCGTGACCCTGCGCGACGATCCGGGTTTGCTCGACGAGGTCGCGGGCCTTGTCGAATGGCCGGTCGTGCTGGCCGGTGCGATCGACGAAAAATTCATGGACGTGCCGGCCGAAGTGCTGGTTACGTCGATGCGCGCGCACCAGAAATATTTCGCTACGCTGAACGCGGACGGATCGCTCGGCCGACATTTCATCGTCGTTGCCAACATGGTCGCCGAAGACGGCGGGGCGTTGATCGTGGCCGGCAACGAGCGCGTTTTGCGCGCGCGCCTGTCGGATGCCAAGTTTTTCTGGGACCAGGACCGCAAGACGAAGCTCGAAGCGCGCGTACCAGCGCTTGCCTCGCGCGTGTTCCACGCCAAGCTCGGCACGGTTCTCGAGAAGGTCGAGCGGCTCGAAAAACTCTCGGCTTTTATTGCGGGCAAAATCGGCGCCGACGTTGCCGCCGCAACGCGTGCGGCCCATCTTGCCAAGGCCGATCTGTCGTCCGGTATGGTCGGCGAGTTCCCCGAGCTGCAAGGCATCATGGGCCGCTACTATGCGCGCCACGACGGCGAGAGCGAGCTTGTGGCAAACGCGATCCGCGCGCACTACCAGCCGCTGGGGCCGAGCGACGCTTGCCCGACCGAGCCCGTCTCGGTCGCCGTCGCCTTGGCCGAAAAAATCGACACGCTGGCCGGTTTCTGGAGCATCGACGAAAAGCCGACGGGCTCCAAAGATCCGTTTGCGTTGCGCCGTTCGGCCTTGGGCGTGATCCGACTCGTTCTCGAAAACGGGCTGCGCTTGCCGCTGATCGTGGTCTTCGAAGCAGCGCTTGCCGCCAATCGCGGGGCGGCATCGTTGGCTGGCGAACTCCTCGCCTTCTTCGCTGACCGTTTGAAAGTGTCGCTCAAAGAAAAGGGCGTGCGGCACGATTTGATTGATGCCGTGTTCGCGCTCGGCGGCGAGGACGATCTTGTGCGGCTGCTGGCCCGCGTCGAAGCGCTCGGCGCCTTCCTTGCGAGCGACGACGGCGCCAATCTTCTGGTCGCGGCGCGGCGCGCGTCCAACATTGCGGGCATCGAGGCCAAGAAAGACGGCGCTTCCTTCGAAGCGCCCGTCGATCCGGCCTTGCTGGCGCAAGCGGAAGAAAAAGACCTCTTCGCGCGTTTGTCGGGCGTGGAAGAAGCCGTGCGCAAGGCCGTCGGGGTCGAGGATTTTGCGGCTGCGATGCGCGCTTTGGCGTCGCTGCGCGGGCCCCTCGACGCGTTCTTCGAACACGTCACCGTCAATGCCGACGATCCGGCGTTGCGCGCGAACCGTCTCAAACTGCTGTCGCAGATCCGCCGCACCACGATGCTCGTGGCGGATTTTGCGCGTATCGAAGGCTAGAGGAAAAAACCATGGCGAAGTGGGTCTACTCGTTCGGCGGCGGCAAGTCGGAAGGCAAATCCGAGATGCGCAACTTGCTCGGCGGCAAGGGTGCGAACCTCGCCGAGATGAGCAATCTGGGTCTGCCCGTGCCGCCCGGCTTCACGATCACCACGGAAGTCTGCACGCATTTCTACGCCAACAAACGCAGCTACCCGGCCGAACTGAAGGCGCAGACGGCGGCGGCCCTGGCGGCCGTCGAAAAGATCGTCGGCCGCAGATTCGGCGACGCCAAAAAGCCGCTGCTCGTGTCGGTGCGCTCGGGTGCCCGCGCCTCGATGCCCGGCATGATGGATACGGTGCTCAATCTCGGCCTCAACGACGCCACCGTCGAAGGGCTCGCGCGCGAAAGCGGCGATGCGCGCTTCGCGTTCGACAGCTACCGCCGCTTCATCCAGATGTATGGCGGCGTGGTGCTCGACATCGCCCACCACCATTTCGAAGAACTGCTCGAGCATGCGAAGTCCGACCGCGGCTACGCGCTCGACACCGAGATGACGGCCGAGGACTGGAAAGAACTCGTCGTCCACTACAAGGCGATGGTCGAAAAGGAACTCGGCCGGCCGTTCCCGCAGGACCCGCACGAGCAATTGTGGGGCGCCATCGGGGCCGTGTTCGTGAGCTGGATGAACGACCGCGCCATCACCTATCGCCGCCTCTACCAGATCCCCGAAGAATGGGGGACGGCCGTCAATGTGCAGGCCATGGTGTTCGGCAATATGGGCGGCGACTGCGCCACGGGGGTCGCGTTCACGCGCGACCCGTCGACCGGCGAAAACGCCTTCTACGGCGAGTTCCTGATCAACGCGCAGGGCGAAGACGTGGTGGCCGGCATCCGCACGCCGCAGCAGCTCACCAAGGCCGGCCGCGAGAAGCAGGGGGCGAAGCTGCCCTCGATGGAAGAAGCGATGCCCGAGACCTACGCCCAGCTCGTCGCGATCCGCACGCGGCTCGAGCGGCATTATCGCGACATCCAGGACATCGAATTCACGGTCGAAAAAGGCGTGCTCTACATGCTGCAGACGCGCAGCGGCAAGCGCACGGCGGCGGCGGCGTTGCGCATCGCGGTCGAGATGGCCGAAGAAGGCCTCATCGACCGCAAGACGGCCGTTTCGCGCATCGACCCTTCGAGCCTCGACCAGCTCCTGCATCCCACGCTTGACCCCAAGGCCCCGCGCACGCTGTTGTCGCGCGCCCTTCCGGCCTCGCCGGGGGCCGCGTCCGGCATCGTGTGCTTCTCGGCCGACGAGGCCGAGGCGCTGGCGGCCGGCGGCAAGTCAGTCATTCTCGTGCGCATCGAAACGAGCCCCGAAGACATCCACGGCATGCATGCGGCGCGCGG
>JAIXXA010000131.1 GCA_027490975.1 Rhodospirillaceae bacterium | reverse complement strand
GTTGCCGCATCGTTTCGTCGTGCGGCGCTGGACGTGCCTCGAAGATGCGGCCGACGCGATCACGACGATGGTGGTGCGGGGCGCGCCCCTGATTGGCGCCGCCGCCGCCTACGGCGTGGCTTTGGGCTTGCGCGCCGATCCGTCGGATCGCGGCCTGCAGCTTGCCTTCGACACGCTCGTGGTCACGCGGCCGACGGCGATCAATCTGCGCTGGGCACTCGACCGCGTGCGCGCCGCGCTCGTCCCCGTCGAAGCGCGCGCGCGTGCCGCCGCCGCATGGCGGCTTGCGGCCGAAATCTGCGACGAGGACGTCGCGATCAACGAAGCCATCGGCCGCAACGGCCTTGCGGCGATCCGCGAGGCAGTGTCGCGCAAAGCCAAAGCAGGCGGGCAGGGGCCCGTCAATATCCTGACCCATTGCAACGCGGGCTGGCTTGCGACCGTCGATTGGGGCACGGCGATCGCCCCCATCTATATGGCGCACGATGCCGGCATCGACGTGCATGTGTGGGTCGACGAGACGCGGCCGCGCAACCAGGGTGCGTCGCTGACGGCGTGGGAACTCGGTCGCCACGGCGTACCGCACCATATCGTTGCCGACAATGCGGGCGGGCATTTGATGCAGCACGGGCTGGTCGATCTGTGCATCGTCGGCACCGACCGCGTCACCGCGCGCGGCGACGTATGCAACAAGATCGGCACCTATCTCAAGGCGCTGGCCGCGTTCGACAACGGCGTGCCGTTCTACGTGGCGCTCCCGAGCCCCACGATCGACTGGACCGTTTCGGACGGGGTCAAGGAGATCCCGATCGAGCAGCGCAGCCCGCTCGAGGTCACGCGCATGGCCGGCCGCCTCGCCGACGGAACCGTGGTCGAGGTCGATATTGCGGCCCCCGGCAGCCCCGCGCGCAACGATGCGTTCGACGTGACGCCGGCCCGGCTGGTCACGGGCCTGATTACCGAGCGGGGCATTTGTGCCGCCAGCCCGGCGGGCTTAGCCGGGCTTTTCCCGGGCCAAGCCCCGCTAGTCGCTTGACGCGCCGTTTGCGGACCGTTACATACCGCAGACTTTCGAGCCAAGTCCTCGCGCGGGCGTAGCTCAGTTGGTTAGAGCGCCGGCCTGTCACGCCGGAGGCCGCGGGTTCAAGTCCCGTCGCTCGCGCCACTTGGCCGAAAGTTCCAATACTCTCCGAATAAAGCCTGCCGTTTCGCGATGGCAGGCTTTTTTTTGTCAAAAGATTTGCTTCGCAAGACTTTTGTTGCAGTGCAGCAACATTCTCCGTTGCAATTATGACAGCGCGGTGGCCGGTTCTGTGAAGGTTCGGATCGAAGCTCCTTAAATCGTGGCAAAAATCGGCGCTTTGGCCTATAGGAGAAAGGCTTATCGGAATCGAGCCAGGGGGTCTGGCGGACGGCGCTGGAGTTTGGGGATCCAATGGACGCACATGCGGCATTGCTGCGCGAATATCTGCCGATTCTCATGTTCTTGGGATTGGCGATCATCTTGTCGATTTTGATGGTTGCGGCGTCGCTGATCATCGCGCGCCAGAAACCGGATACCGAAAAACTCTCGGCCTACGAATGCGGCTTCGAAGCGTTCGACGATGCACGACGCAAGTTCGACGTGCGCTTCTATCTGGTCGCGATCCTGTTCATAATTTTCGATCTCGAGGTCGCGTTCCTGTTTCCGTGGGCGGTATCCCTGGGCGAAATCGGCATGTTCGGATTCTGGTCGATGGTCGCCTTTCTGGGCGTGCTGACGATCGGATTTGTCTACGAGTGGAAAAAGGGAGCTCTCGAATGGGAGTGATCGAGGCGCACGGCCCTGGCTTTGGCAAGGGGGGGCCTCTGCCGCCCGGCCCTGCGCAGGACGCGCTGTTGAAGGCTGCGGTCGACGACATCCAGGAAAAAGGCTTCGTCGTGGCCCAACTCGACAAGCTCGTCGGTTGGGCGCGCACCGGCTCGCTGTGGCCGATGACCTTCGGGCTTGCCTGCTGCGCTGTCGAGATGATGCATACGGCCGCGAGCCGCTACGATCTCGACCGTTTCGGCATGGTCTTCCGTCCGAGCCCGCGCCAGTCCGACGTGATGATCGTGGCCGGCACGCTCACCAACAAAATGGCGCCGGCGTTGCGCAAGGTCTACGACCAGATGGCCGAGCCGCGCTGGGTGCTGTCGATGGGCAGCTGCGCCAATGGCGGCGGCTACTACCATTACTCCTATGCGGTCGTGCGTGGCTGCGACCGCATCGTGCCGGTCGACATCTACGTGCCGGGCTGCCCGCCGACGGCCGAAGCGCTGCTCTACGGCATCATCCAACTGCAGAAGAAGATCAAGCGCACCACGACGATCCTGCGCTGAAGGGACAGAACGGTTCGCAATATGGCCGCGTATCTCGACCCATCGCTCGCCGCCCTCGGCGACAAGATCAAAGCCGATCTCGACGCCGACATTTTGGCCGTCGAAATCGAAAAGGGCGAATTGTGCCTGACCGTCGCGCGCGCTTCGATCCTGCGCGTGCTCGGCCATCTGCGCGACGATGCGGACTGCAAGTTCGCCGCCCTCATGGATTTGTGCGGCGTCGATTGGCCCGAGCGCGTCGAGCGTTTCGACGTGGTCTACAATCTGCTGTCGATGCGCCACAACCGGCGCATCCGCGTGAAGCTCAGCACCGACGAAAACACGCCGGTCGAATCGGCCGTGGGCCTGTTCCCGGCGGCCGGCTGGTTCGAGCGCGAAGCCTGGGACCTCTACGGCATCTATTTCGCCAACCATCCCGATCTGCGGCGCCTCCTCACCGACTACGGATTCGAAGGCCATCCGCTGCGCAAGGATTTCCCGCTCACGGGCTACGTCGAAGTGCGCTACGACGCCGCCGAACAGCGCGTGGTGTACGAGCCCGTGAAGCTCACGCAGGATTTCCGCTCGTTCGATTTCCTGTCGCCGTGGGAAGGCCTCGGCTTGGCGCAGCTCGGCAAACTGCCGGGCGACGAAAAAGCGGCAGCGCCCGCACCGGCGGCGCCGGCCCCCACTGCTCCGGCAAAGGCATAGACGCCATGGCTGAACCCACGCTCGTGCCGTCTGACGGCGAACAGACCCCCGGCCAAGTTCGCATCAAGAACTACTCGCTCAATTTCGGGCCGCAGCATCCGGCAGCGCACGGCGTGCTGCGCCTCGTGCTCGAACTCGACGGCGAAGTGATCGAGCGCGCCGATCCGCATATCGGCCTCCTGCATCGCGGCACCGAGAAGCTGATCGAATACAAAACCTATCTGCAGGCCGTCCCCTATTTCGACCGGCTCGACTACGTGTCGCCGATGAACCAGGAGCACGCTTACGCGCTCGCGGTCGAAAAACTGCTCGGCATCGAAGCGCCGCCGCGCGCGCAGTATATCCGCGTGCTCTATGCCGAGATCGGCCGCATCCTCAACCACATCCTGAACGTCACGACGTTCGCACTCGATGTCGGCGCCATGACGCCGCTGCTGTGGGGTTTCGAAGAGCGCGAAACGCTGATGGAGTTCTACGAGCGGGTGTGCGGCGCACGCCTGCATGCGGCCTATTTTCGGCCGGGCGGGGTAAGCCAGGACCTGCCGCCGGGGCTCGCCGAAGACATGCTCAAATTCATCGCGCACTTTCCCAAAGTGCTCGACGATATCGAAAGCCTGCTCACCGAGAACCGCATCTTCAAGCAGCGCACGGTCGATATCGGCGTCGTGTCGAAGGCCGATGCGCTCGCCTGGGGCTTTTCGGGGCCGATGGTGCGCGGCTCGGGCATTCCGTGGGATCTGCGCAAGGCGCAGCCCTACGACGCCTACGAGGCGATGGAATTCGACGTGCCGATCGGCAAGAACGGCGATTGCTACGACCGCTATCTCGTGCGCATGGACGAGATGCGCCAGTCGCTGCGCATCATGAAGCAGGCGATCGAGAAGATGCCGGGCGGCCCCGTCAAGACCGACGACCGCAAGGTCGCACCGCCGCCGCGCGCCGACATGAAGCGCTCGATGGAAGCGCTGATCCACCATTTCAAGCTGTACACCGAGGGCTACCGGGTGCCGGCGGGCGAGACCTACACGGCCGTCGAAGCGCCCAAAGGCGAGTTCGGCGTGTATCTGGTTTCGGACGGCACGAACCGGCCTTACCGCTGCAAGATCAGAGCGCCGGGTTTTGCGTTTTTGCAGGCGATGGATTTCCTTGCCAAGGGCCACATGCTGGCCGACGTCGTCGCGATCATCGGATCGCTCGACATTGTTTTCGGAGAGATCGACCGATGAGTGGCGGCACTTCCCACGCCGAACAGCCTGCGACCTTCGTCTTCAGCCCAGAGAATCTCGCTTGGGCGCAGAAGGTCATCGCCAAATATCCGCCGGGCCGCCAAGCGAGTGCCGTATTGCCGCTGCTCGACCGCGCCCAGCGCCAACATCGCAATTGGCTGCCGCGCGCGGCCATGGACTATGTGGCGGGCCTGCTCGACATGGCGCCGATCCGCGTCTACGAAGTCGCGACCTTCTATTCGATGTTCAATCTCGCACCCGTCGGCGAGTGGTTCCTGCAGGTCTGCACGACCACGCCGTGCTGGCTGCGCGGTTCGGACGAGGTGATGAAGGCGTGCGAGCGCAAGCTGCATGTGAAGGCGACGGGCGATGCGAGCTTCCTGCACTCGTCCGACGGCAAATTCACCGTGCGCGAGGTCGAGTGCCTGGGGGCGTGCGTCAACGCACCCGTGATCCAGGTCAACGACGATTTCTACGAAGATCTCGACGGCGCTTCGACCGAAAAGCTGATCGACGCTCTGGCGGCCGGCACCCCGCCGCCGAAGGGTCCGATGAATGGCCGCCAAGTTTCGATGCCGACGGGCGGGCGCACAAGCCTGTTCCCGGTCCCTGCAAGCGGAGCCGAATGATGCTTCAGGACAAAGACCGTATCTTCACGAATCTTTATGCCGACGGCGATTGGGGCCTTGAGGGCGCGCGCAAACGCGGCGACTGGGACGGCACCAAGGAGATTCTCCTCAAGGGCCGCGACTGGATCATCAAGGAGATCCAGGATTCAGGCCTGCGCGGGCGCGGCGGGGCAGGCTTCCCGACCGGCATGAAATGGTCCTTCATGCCCAAAAAATCCGACGGTCGGCCGCATTATCTCGTGGTCAATGCCGACGAGTCCGAACCCGGCACGTGCAAGGACCGCGAGATCCTGCGCCACGATCCGCACAAGCTCGTCGAAGGCTGCTTGATCGCCGGTTTCGCGATGGGGGCCAACGCCGCCTACATCTATGTGCGCGGCGAGTTCTACAACGAATCCTCGAATCTCGAGATCGCCGTGCAGCAGGCCTATGCGGCAGGGTTGATCGGCCCCGACGCGTGCGGTTCGGGCTGGCCGTTCGACGTTTACGTGCATCGCGGGGCCGGGGCCTATATCTGCGGCGAAGAAACCGCCCTCATCGAATCGCTCGAAGGCAAAAAGGGCCAGCCGCGCCTGAAGCCGCCTTTCCCGGCCGGCATGGGCCTTTATGGCTGTCCCACCACGGTCAACAACGTCGAATCGATCGCGGTCGCACCGACCATCATTCGGCGCGGGGCGGCGTGGTTTGCAGGGATCGGGCGGCCCAAGAATTCGGGCACGAAGCTGTTCTGCATCTCGGGCCACGTCAACAAGCCCTGCACGGTCGAAGAAGCGATGAGCATTCCGCTCAAGGAACTCATCGAAAAGCATTGCGGCGGCGTGCGCGGCGGCTGGGACAATCTGCTCGGTATCATTCCGGGCGGGGCATCGGTGCCCGTTCTGCCCAAAGCGATCTGCGACACGGTGCTGATGGATTTCGACGCGCTTCGCGAAGTGCGCTCAGGGTTGGGCACGGCCGCCGTTATCGTGATGGACAAGTCGACCGACATCGTGAAGGCGATCGCGCGCCTGTCGCGCTTCTACATGCACGAAAGCTGCGGCCAGTGCACGCCGTGCCGCGAGGGCACGGGCTGGCTGTTCCGCGTTATGCAGCGCATGGTCAAGGGCGAGGCCGAGCCCAAGGAAATCGACATGCTCGAAGAAGTCACGCGCCAGATCGAAGGCCACACGATCTGCGCGTTGGGCGATGCGGCGGCGTGGCCCGTGCAGGGCCTCATCCGCCATTTCCGCCCCGAGATGGAAATGCGCATCCAGAACTACAAAGCCTCGCGTGCGCTGCCGCGCGCGGCGGCCGAGTAAATAAGGGACGAAACCGAGCATGCCGAAAGTCACCATCGACGGCGAAGCGATCGAAGTTCCGGCCGGGATCACGGTCCTGCAGGCGTGCGAAATCGCCGGCAAGGAAGTGCCGCGCTTCTGCTACCACGAGCGTCTGTCGGTTGCGGGGAATTGCCGCATGTGCCTGGTCGAGATGGAGAAGAGCCCGAAGCCCGTCGCGTCCTGCGCGATGCCGGTGGCCGAAGGCCAGGTCATCAAGACCGACACGCCGCTCGTCAAGAAGGCGCGCAACGGCGTGATGGAGTTCCTGCTCATCAACCATCCGCTCGACTGCCCGATCTGCGACCAGGGCGGGGAGTGCGATCTGCAGGACCAGGCCATGGCCTACGGCATGGACCGCGGCCGCTATCTCGAAAACAAGCGCGCCGTGCCCGACAAGGAAATCGGCCCGCTCGTCAAAACCATCATGACGCGCTGCATCCACTGCACGCGCTGCGTTCGCTTCTCGACCGAAGTGGCCGGCACCGAGGAACTCGGCGCCGTGTTCCGCGGCGAACATATGGAAATCGACACCTACATCGAGAAGGCTTTGTCGAGCGAGCTTTCGGGCAACATCGTCGATCTTTGCCCGGTGGGTGCGCTCACCTCGAAGCCCTACGCCTTCAATGCGCGCCCGTGGGAGCTGCGCAAGACCGAAACGATCGACGCGTTCGACGCGCTGGGGGCGAGCATTCGCGTCGATGCGCGCGGGCCCGAAGTGCTGCGCGTGCTGCCGCGCCTCAACGAGGGCACCAACGAAGAGTGGATCGGCGACAAGACGCGCCACGCGATCGACGGTCTGCGCCGCCAGCGTCTCGACCGGCCCTATGTGCGCAAAGACGGCAAGCTGCAGCCCGCAAGCTGGGGCGAAGCGCTCGGCGCCGTGGCGGCCAAGCTCAAGACGACGGCGCCGGCCAAGATCGCCGCGATCGCGGGCGACATGGCCGATTGCGAGGCGATGGCAGCGCTCAAGGATCTGATGGCCGGCCTCGGCAGCCCCAATCTCGATTGCCGCCAGGACGGCGCCAAGCTCGATCCCACGCAGCGTGCGGGCTGGCTTTTCAACACGACGGTCGCCGGCATCGAAGAGGCCGACGCGATCCTGCTGATCGGCACCAATCCGCGCTGGGAAAGCCCGGTGCTGAACGCGCGCATCCGCAAGCGCTACCGGGCAGGCGGGGTCAAGATCGCGGCGATCGGGCCGCAGATCGATCTCACCTACAAATACGAATATCTGGGCGCAGGCCCTTCGAGCCTTGCCGATCTGCTCGCAGGCAAGATCTCGTTCGCCGAAACCTTGAAGGCCGCCAAGAAGCCGATGCTGGTCTTGGGTCAAGGGGCGCTTGCGCGCGCCGACGGGGCGGCCGTGCTCGCACTCGCACGCAAGCTTGCCGACGAATTCGGTTTTGTGGTCGAAGGTTGGAACGGCTTCAACGTGCTGCACACGGCGGCGGCGCGCGTCGGCGGCCTCGAACTCGGCTTCGTGCCGCAGGCATTCGGGCGCGACGTTGCCGGCATCCTCGACGGGGCCGCGAACGGCGACATCGAGTTCGTGTATCTGCTGGGCGCCGACGAATTCGACACGAGCCGCCTCGGCAAAGCATTCGTCGTCTATCAGGGCCATCACGGCGATGCGGGGGCTGCGCGCGCCGACGTGATCCTGCCGGGCTCGGCCTTCACCGAAAAGAACGCGACCTACGTGAACACCGAGGGCCGCGTGCAGCATGCGCGCCTCGCCGTGTTTCCGCCGGGCGAGGCCAAGGAAGATTGGAAGATCCTGCGCGCTTTGTCCGAGCAGGTCGGCAAGAAGCTGCCCTACGACACGCTTGCGCAAGTGCGCGCACGGCTCGAGGCGATCTCGCCCGTGTTCGCGACGCGCGACGTGCCGCAACCGGGCAATTGGGGTGCGTTCGGCAAGGAAGGACCGGTCGATAGCTCGGCCTTCGTTTCGCCGATCGCCAACTACTACATGACCGATCCGATCAGCCGCGTGTCGGAAACGATGGCGGCGTGCACGCAGACCTATCTCGAAGCCCGCGCGGGCAGGACCGGTACGCATGGCTGAGGGCACCTTTCTGAGCATGGCGCTGACCGGCGCCTTGATCCTGGGCCAGATTCTGCTGGTGACCGTGCCGCTGCTGCTTGCGGTCGCGATGCTCACCTATGCCGAGCGCAAGGTGATCGGCGCGATCCAGCTGCGCAAGGGGCCCAACGTCGTCGGGCCGTTCGGCCTGTTTCAGCCGTTTGCCGACGCGCTGAAGCTGCTCACCAAAGAAACCATCGTGCCCACCGGTGCGAACCGCATCGTGTTCATGATGGCGCCGATGCTCACTTTGCTGCTGAGCCTCGTTGCGTGGGCCGTCATTCCGTTCGATGCGGGCTGGGTCATCGCCGACATCAACGTCGGCATCCTCTACCTCTTTGCGATCTCGTCGCTCGGCGTCTACGGCATCATCATGGCGGGCTGGGCGTCGAACTCGAAATACGCGTTCCTCGGCGCGATGCGTTCGGCTGCCCAGATGGTGTCCTACGAGGTCTCGATCGGCTTCGTGATCATCACGGTGCTCCTGTGCGTGGGCTCGCTGAATCTGTCGGACATCGTGAACGCGCAGAAGAACATGTGGTTCTTCATCCCGCTTTTCCCGATGTTCGTGATCTTCTTCGTGTCCGCGCTCGCCGAAACCAATCGGTCGCCGTTCGACCTGCCGGAGGGCGAGTCCGAAATCGTCGCGGGCTATTTCGTCGAATACTCGTCGATGAGCTTCGCGATGTTCTTCCTCGGCGAATACGCGGCGATGATCCTGATGAGCGGGATGGTGTCGATCCTGTTCCTGGGTGGTTGGCTGCCGCCGTTCGACATTGCCCCCTTCAACTGGATTCCCGGCATCGTGTGGTTCGCGCTCAAGACCGCCTTGTGCCTGTTCGTGTTTTTGTGGGTGCGCGCGACGATGCCGCGCTACCGCTACGACCAGCTCATGCGTCTGGGCTGGAAGATCTTTCTGCCGTTTTCGCTGTTCTGGGTCGTCGCCACAGCAGGCGTGCTGATGGCAACGGGCTGGATTCCGCGCTGAGAGGGAATGGACCGATGGCCGGCAACATCAACCAAGGCGCAAAAGCGCTGCTGCTGTCCGAACTTGTCTCGGGCATGGCGCTCACCTTGAAGTATTTTTTCAAGCCGAAGGTCACGCTGAACTACCCCTACGAGAAGGGGCCGATCAGCCCGCGCTTCCGCGGCGAGCATGCGCTTCGCCGCTATGCGAGCGGCGAAGAGCGCTGCATCGCGTGCAAGCTCTGCGAAGCGGTGTGCCCGGCACAGGCGATCACGATCGAAGCCGAACCGCGCGCCGACGGCAGCCGGCGCACCACGCGCTACGACATCGACATGACCAAGTGCATCTATTGCGGCTTCTGCCAGGAAGCCTGCCCGGTCGACGCGATCGTCGAAGGCCCGAATTTCGAGTTCTCGACCGAGACGCGCGAAGAGCTCATGTACAACAAGGACAAGCTGCTTTCCAACGGCGACCGTTGGGAAACAGAGATCGCGCACAGCCTTGCTGCCGACGCGCCCTATCGCTGAGCCCGGAGACGTTTAAGCCCCATGCTTGCCGCCATCGTCTTCTACGTCTTCGCCGCGATCCTGGTCGCGTCCGCCGCGATGGTCATCGTGGCGCGCAACCCGGTGCACTCGGTGTTGTTCTTGATCCTGTGCTTCTTCAACGCGGCGGGCCTTTTCGTGCTGATGGGCGCCGAATTCCTGGCGATGATCCTGGTCGTCGTCTATGTCGGTGCAGTCGCGGTGCTGTTCCTGTTCGTCGTGATGATGCTCGACGTCGATTTCGTGAAGCTGCGCGAAGGTTTCGCGCGCTATCTGCCGGTCGGGGCGGCCGTCGGTCTCGTGCTCGCGGCCGAGCTTGTGTTTGTGCTCGCACCCTGGGCCTTCTCGGCGTCTGTGCCCGAAGCGATTTCGGTGCCGATCCCGGATCCGGGCGAGATCCACAACACGAAGGCAATCGGCCTCGTGCTCTATACCGACTATGCCTATCTCTTCCAGGCGGCAGGACTCGTGCTTCTCGTCGCGATGGTGGGGGCGATCGTGCTGACCTTGCGCGACCGCGAAGGCGTGAAGCGCCAGTCGATCGCGCGCCAGGTTGCGCGCACGCGCGGCCAGGGCGTTGAAACCGTGTCGGTCAAATCGCGCGAGGGGGTCGACGTCTGATGGAAATCGGTCTGGGCCATTATCTGACCGTGGCGGCGATCCTGTTCACGCTCGGCATTTTCGGCATCTTCCTCAACCGCAAGAACGTCATCGTGATCCTGATGTCGGTCGAGCTGATGCTGCTGGCCGTGAACATCAATCTCGTCGCGTTTTCGACGCATCTGGGCGATCTCGTCGGCCAGATCTTCGCGCTGTTCGTGCTGACCGTCGCAGCCGCAGAAGCCGCCATCGGCCTTGCGATCCTCGTCGTGTATTTCCGCAATCGCGGCACGATCGAGGTCGAAGACATCAACATGATGAAGGGTTGAGGGGGAAGAGCCCGCATGTACGCCGCCGCCATCTTCCTGCCGCTGATCGGTTTCGTGCTGGGCAGCCTTGCCCTCATGTCTTCGCTCGCGCCCGCAACCCGCGACCGCGTGGCGCAGATCGCCACGTCCGCCTGCGTGTGCTTGGCCGCTTTGTTCTCGCTTGTCATCTTCTACCAGGTCGGCATCAAGGGCGAGACGCGTACGGTCGAGCTGTTCACCTGGATCGAGTCCGGTTCTTTCGTCGCCAACTGGGCGCTCAAGTTCGACGCCCTGTCGGCGACGATGCTGTGCGTCGTGACGATCGTGTCGTCGATGGTGCACGTCTATTCGATCGGCTACATGTCGGAAGACAAGTCGATCCCGCGCTTCATGTCGTATCTGTCGCTGTTCACCTTTTTCATGCTGATGCTGGTGACGGCCGACAATTTCATCCAGATGTTCTTCGGCTGGGAGGGCGTGGGCCTCGCCTCGTACCTGCTGATCGGCTTCTGGTACGAGAAGGACAGCGCCAACGAAGCCTCGATCAAGGCGTTTCTGGTGAACCGCGTCGGCGATTTCGGCTTCGCGCTCGGCATCTTCGGCGTGTTCCTGATGTTCGGCTCGGTGCAGTTTGCCGACGTGTTCGCCGCCGCCCCGCAGATGGTCGGCAAGACGATCCAGTTCCTGTCCTGGGAGTTCGACGCGCTGACGACGCTGTGCCTGCTGCTGTTCGTGGGCGCTTGCGGAAAGTCCGCCCAGCTTTTCCTGCACACGTGGCTGCCCGACGCGATGGAAGGCCCGACGCCCGTGTCGGCGCTTATCCATGCCGCTACAATGGTGACGGCGGGCGTGTTCATGGTCTGCCGCCTGTCGCCGATGTTCGAATACGCACCGACGGCCTTGGCGGTCGTGACCGTCGTGGGGGCGTCGACCGCTTTGTTCGCGGCCTCGGTCGGCCTCGTGCAGAACGACATCAAGCGCGTCATCGCCTATTCGACCTGCTCGCAGCTCGGCTACATGTTCTTCGCAGCCGGCGTCTCGGCCTACCCGGCCGCGATGTTCCACCTCACTACGCACGCTTTCTTCAAAGCGCTGCTGTTCCTGGGCGCTGGTTCCGTGATCCATGCGCTGCACCACGAGCAGGACATGCGTAAGATGGGCGGCAACGTCCACACCAAGATCAAGACGACCTACATTCTGATGTGGATCGGTTCGCTTGCCTTGGCCGGCATGGGCATTCCAGGCGTGGCGGGATTCGCGGGCTACTATTCCAAAGACATGATCATGGAGGCCGCCTGGGCCGTCGAAACAGGTGTCGGGCGCTACGCCTTCTGGCTTGGAGTCGCGGCCGCGACCATGACGGCTTTCTATTCGTGGCGCTTGATTTTCATGACCTTCCATCGGGCACCTTCGACCGACCATCATGCGACCGACCATGCGCACGAGAGCCCGACCGTGATGCTGGTGCCGCTGTACGTGCTGGCGTTCGGCGCCCTGTTCTCGGGCGTGGCACTTGCCCCGTGGTTCGTGGGCGACAGCCACGGCGCATTCTGGGGTGCTTCGATCGTTTCGCTGAACGATGCGGTCGAAAAAGCGCATCACGCACCCCACTGGATTCCGCCGCTGCTCGTGGCGGTGGGGCTGGGCGGGATCGGGCTCGCCTACGGCTTCTACATCCGCGATCCGAACCTCCCGCGCCGTCTGGCGAAGGAATTCCGGGGCTTCTACCTGTTCCTGCTGAACAAGTGGTATTTCGACGAGCTCTACGACCGGCTGTTCGTGCGGCCATCCTTCCTCATCGGCCGCTTCTTCTGGAAAGAAGGCGACGGCCGCGTGATCGACCGCGGCGGTCCCGACGCGCTGGCGGCCGGGACGCTGCGGTTGGCGCAGCGCGCGAGCCTGCTGCAGACCGGCTATCTCTACCACTACGCCTTCGCGATGCTGATCGGCATCGTGCTCCTTGCCACCTGGTACGTGCTGCGCGCGGGCCACTGAGAGACCCATGACCGACTGGCCGATCCTTTCCCTCGTGACGTTCCTGCCGCTGGCGGGTGCCGTCTTCATTCTGGCCGTGAACGGCGACGAAGCGAGCGTGGCGCGCAATGCGCGCTGGGCCGCCTTGTGGACTTCGCTGGTCGTGTTCGTCGTTTCGCTGCCTTTGTGGTTCGCGTTCGACCGCACGAATGCGGGCTTTCAGTTCGTCGAACGCAGCGTTTGGATCCCGGGCTACGGGATCGGCTACCATATGGGCGTGGACGGCATTTCGGCCCCGTTCATTCTGCTTTCCACCTTCCTCACGCCCTTGTGCATTCTCGCGAGCTGGCATGTCCAAACGCGCGTGCGCGAATACATGGTGGCTTTCCTCGTGCTCGAAACCTTCATGGTCGGCACGTTCGCCTCGCTCGACCTCTTGCTGTTCTACGTGTTCTTCGAAGCCGTGCTGATCCCGATGTTCCTCATCATCGGCGTGTGGGGCGGCAAACGGCGCGTCTACGCGGCCTTCAAGTTTTTCCTCTACACGCTGGCGGGTTCGGTGCTGATGCTGGTCGCGATGCTCGCGATCTACTGGCAGACCGAGACGACCAACATCGTCGAGCTGCTCGACTACGATTTCCCGGCACCGATGCAGACGTGGCTGTGGCTCGCTTTCTTCGCGTCCTTCGCGGTCAAAGTGCCGATGTGGCCCGTGCACACATGGCTGCCCGACGCGCACGTCGAAGCGCCGACGGCAGGCTCCGTGATCCTCGCGGGGGTGCTGCTGAAGATGGGCGGCTACGGCCTCATCCGTTTCTCGGTGCCGATGTTCCCGGCCGCGAGCGAGCTTTTCACGCCGCTCGTCTTCACGCTGTCGATCGTGGCCGTCATCTACACCTCGCTCGTCGCGTTGGTGCAGGAAGACATCAAGAAGCTCATCGCCTATTCGTCGGTGGCGCATATGGGCTTCGTTACGCTCGGCATTTTTGCGGGCACGCGCCAGGGCGTTGAAGGCGCGATGTTCCAGATGATCTCGCACGGCATCGTTTCGGGCGCTTTGTTCTTGTGCGTGGGCGTGATCTACGACCGGCTGCACACGCGCGAGATCGCGCGCTACGGCGGGCTCGTGCACCGTATGCCGGCCTATGCGACCGTGTTCATGGTCTTCACCATGGCCTCGGTCGGCCTGCCGGGAACGTCGGGCTTCGTGGGCGAGTTTCTGGTGCTGACGGGCACGTTCGAAGCTTCGACTTGGGCGGCGGCGCTTGCCTCGACGGGCGTGATCCTCGGGGCCGCCTACATGCTCTATCTCTATCGCCGCGTGATCTTCGGCAAGCTCGTGCATGCCGATCTGCAGACGATGCCCGATCTTTCCTTGCGCGAGAAACTCGTGTTCGCGCCGCTGATCGTGGGCACGCTATGGCTTGGCATCCAGCCGCAGCCCGTGCTGAACATGCTCGGGCCCTCGGTGCAGAACATCGTCGACCGCTACGACGTGGCGCGCGAGCAGAACCGCCTCAACAGTCACGCCCAAGCGGCGGAGCAGCGCCAATGACCGATCTCTATTTCTCCGCCGCCCTGCCGGAACTGCTGCTGGCCTTCTCGGGACTCGCCTTGCTCATGCTCGGCGTTTTCATGGGCCCGAACTCGACGCGGCTCGTGTCGTGGCTTGCGGTTGCCGTGCTGCTTGTCGCAAGTGTCCTGGCGCTCACGCCCGAGGCCAGCCGCACGACGGCGTTCTCGGGCCTCTTCGTGGCCGATCCGTTCGCGAGTTTCGCCAAAGTGCTCGCCTTCCTCGCGACGGCCGCGACGATCCTCATGGGCCTCGAGTTCAACCGTCGCGAAGGTTTCGACCGGTTCGAATATCCGGTGCTGATGATCTTTGCCGCACTCGGAATGTCCATGATGGTGTCGGCCAACGACCTCATGTCTCTCTATATGGGCCTCGAACTGCAGAGCCTTTCGCTCTACGTGCTGGCCGCGTTCCGGCGCGACAGCGTGAAGGCGACCGAAGCGGGCCTCAAATATTTCGTGCTCGGCGCTTTGTCGTCGGGCCTCTATCTCTACGGCGCTTCGCTGATCTACGGCTTTTCGGGCACCACGAATTTCGAGACGCTGGCAGCTTCCATGATCGACCAGGCCGGTGCCGTGCCGCTGGGTGCGATGTTCGGCATCGTGTTCGTGTCGGCCGCGTTGGCCTTCAAGATTTCGGCGGCCCCGTTCCACATGTGGACGCCGGATGTGTACGAGGGCGCACCCACGCCTGTGACCGCGTTTTTCGCGGCCGCCCCGAAGATCGCGGCGATCGCCTTGTTCGCGCGCGTTTTGGTCGAGCCGTTCGGCCCGCTTGCGAAGGACTGGCAGCAGATCGTCGTGTTCATCGCGATCGCCTCGATGCTGATCGGCGCCTTCGCCGCGATCGCCCAGACCAACATCAAGCGTCTGATGGCCTATAGCTCGATCGGCCATATCGGCTACGCGCTCGTGGGCCTGTCGGCGGGCGACGAGACAGGCGTGCGCGGCGTGCTTGTGTACATGGCGATCTATCTGGCCATGAATCTCACGGCGTTCGCGGCCATCTTGTGCATGAAGCGCGAAGGCAAGATGGTCGAGACCATCGCCGACCTTGCGGGCCTCGCGCGCACCCAGCCTTTGGTGGCTGCCGCCCTTGCCATCGCGATGTTCTCGATGGCCGGCATCCCGCCCTTGGCCGGTTTCTTCGGCAAGCTCTATGTCTTCTTGGCCGCCGTTTCGGCCGGGCTCTATGCGCTTGCGGTGATCGGCGTTCTCGCCTCGGTCGTCAGCGCCTACTATTATCTGCGCATCGTGAAGATCATGTATTTCGACGCGCCCGTCGGTGCGGGTTTCGACCGCGGCCTCGATGCGGGGCCCGCCGCCGTGCTCGGCGCGGGTGCGGCCTTCACGCTGCTGTTCTTCGCATGGCCTGCACCGCTTGTCGGGGCGGCGTCGGTTGCCGCCGCCGCTTTGTTCGGCGGATGAGCGAAGTCCAAGCGGCCTCGCCGCTTCTGCCGCCGGCCTATCGCCTGATCGCCCTCGAAAGCGTGGGATCGACCAACGATGCCGCGCGCGCCTTGGCCGCCGAAGGGGCCGAGGACGGCACGCTCGTATGGGCGCGCGCGCAGACCGCCGGGCGCGGCCGCCAGGGCCGCGATTGGACTTCCCCGCCCGGCAATCTCTATTGCTCGCTCGTGCTGCGGCCCGAGTGCCCGATGCGCGAAGCAGCCCAGCTTGCTTTCGTGGCGGCCTTGGGCGTGGCCGGCATGGTCGGCAGCCACGTGCCGCCGCTCGTCCCTTTGCGGTTCAAATGGCCGAACGACGTGCTGCTCGGCAAGGGCAAGATCGGCGGCATCCTGATCGAGGCCGAAGGGCAGGGCGACCGGCTCGACTGGATGGTGCTGGGCGTGGGCGTGAATCTCGCTTCGCATCCCGAGCAGACGCGCTTTCCGGCGACCGACATCCGCGCCGAGACCGATACGAAGATCTCGGCCGAAGAAGCGCTCGTCGGATTTTCGCGCCATTTCCTCACCTGGACCAATCGCTGGCTCGAAGACGGGTTTGCGCCGATCCGCGAGGCGTGGCTTGCGCGCGCCGCCTTCAAGGGCGAGACGATCGAGGTGCGCTTGGCCAACGAAACCTTGACCGGCCGCTTCGCCGATCTCGACGCAAGCGGCGCGCTTTTGCTCGATACGGCGCAGGGTACCCGCAGCGTGACGGCGGGCGACGTGCATCTGGCGGGAGGCTAGAGCCATGCTGCTGGTCGTGAATTCCAACAACACCAACACCGTGTTCGGCGCCTTCGAGGGGCAGACCAAGCGCGCCTCGTGGCGCATCTCGACCGACCCCAAGCGCACGGCCGACGAATACGCGGTGTGGCTCACGCATCTGATGGCGCTCGAAGGCATGGCGCTGTCCGAGATCGCGGGCGTCGTCGTGTCGAACGTGGTGCCGCAGGCGATGTTCAATCTGCGCGACTTCTGCCGCCGCTACGCCAAGGCCGATCCGGTCGTGGTCGGCGAGCCGGGCACGCGCTACGGCATCGAGATCAAGATCGACCGTCCGGAAGAGGCGGGGGCCGACCGCATCGCCAACGCCGTGGGGGCCCGCGGACGCTACCGCATGCCGGGGGTGGTGATCGATCTCGGCACGGCCACCACGTTCGACGTTCTCGACGAGAACGGGAACTATTGCGGGGGCACAATCAGCCCGGGCATCAATCTCGCCTTCGAAGCGCTTTATATGGGGGCCGCCAAACTGCCCCGCATCGAGATCCGCAGGCCTGCCAAGACGATCGGCACCTCGACCGTCGGCGCCATGCAGTCCGGCATCTTCTGGGGCTATGTCGGCCTCATCGAAGGGCTCGGGCGGCGCATCGAAGACGAACTTGGCCTCAAGCCGACCTTCATCGGCACCGGCGGCCTCATCTCGATCGTGGCCGAGCACACCAAGCTCATCCAGCATGTCGATCCGGACCTCACGCTCAAGGGCCTCGTCGACATCTACGCGTTGAACCGCAATTGATGCGCGTGTACCGACCATGAGCGGCGATCCGGGCCTCTATTTCCTGCCGCTCGGCGGTTCGGGCGAGATCGGGATGAACCTCAATCTCTACCGCTATCGCGGCAAGTGGCTGATGGTCGATCTCGGCGTGACCTTCGGCGAGGGCAGCGGCAGCGGGGTGGACGTGATCATGCCGGACCCCAGCTTCATCGCCGAACGGCGCGAAGATCTGCTGGGCCTCGTGCTCACGCACGCGCACGAGGACCATCTCGGGGCCGTGCAGTATCTGTGGCCGCTGCTGCGCTGCCCGATCTACGCGACCGGCTTCACCGCGTCGTTCTTGAAGCGCAAGCTGCTCGAGACCGATTTCGCGCGCGACGTGCCGATCCACACGCTCGATCAGGGGGCCAAGTTCCGCCTCGGCGATTTCGAGATCGAGTACATCCACATCACGCACTCGATCCCGGAGCCCAACGCGCTTGCGATCCGCACGCCGGCCGGCACCATCCTGCACACCGGCGACTGGAAGCTCGACGACATGCCGATGCTGGGCCCCGTGACCGATGCGGCCGCTTTTCGCCGCGTCGGCGACGAAGGCGTTTTGGCTCTCGTCGGCGATTCGACGAACGCCATCAAGGACGGCACGTCGGGCTCGGAGGGCAGCGTCGCGGTCGAGATCGAGAAGCTGATCGCCCAGGCGCCCAACCGCGTGGCGGTGGCGTGTTTCGCGTCCAACGTCGCGCGCGTGGAAAGCGTGGCGCGCGCCGCCAAAAAGGCGGGCCGCGAATGCGCGCTCGTTGGACGCTCGCTGTGGCGCATCTACGAGGCCGCGCGCGAGAACGGCTACATGCGCGACCTGCCGCCGTTCTTGACCGAAAGCGACGCAGGGTACGTGCCGCGCGAGCGCATCGTGATGCTGTGCACGGGCTCGCAAGGCGAGCCGCGCGCGGCCCTTTCGCGCATCGCCGAAGACCAGCACCCGCACGTGGTGCTGGAAGAGGGCGACTGGGCGCTGTTCTCCTCGCGCACGATCCCGGGCAACGAGAAGCCGATCGGCCAGCTGCAGAACCAGCTGATGCGTCTCGGGGTCAAAGTCATCACCGACCAGGATGCGCCGATCCACGTGTCCGGCCATCCGTGCCGCGACGAGCTTGCCGCGATGTACCAGTGGATCCGTCCGCGCGTCGCGATCCCCGTGCATGGCGAAGCTTTGCACATGCGCGCCCATGCGGCCCTCGCGCGCGACTGCCAAGTGCCCTACGCGTTGGTGCCCGAAAACGGCCAGATCATCAGGCTCGATGCGCCCGGCGGCCCGGTCGTGGCCGAGCATGTGCAAGCCGGGCGCTGGGGCGTGGACGGCGACCGCCTGCTGCCGATGGACGGCGCCATCGTGCGCGGCCGCGCCAAGCTTCTGTGGAACGGCGCGGTCGTCGCGACCGTCGTCGTCGATCGCCGTGGCCGCTTGATGGCCGAGCCGCGCATCTCGGCGCCGGGCTTGATCGACCCGACCGAGCCCGACGATCTTGCCGACGATCTGGTCGAAACCGTGCGCGGCGCTGTGGCGCGCTGCCCCGACAAAGCCGGCGACGACGTGCTGGCCGAGGCCGCGCGGCGGGCGATTAGGAAGTTGATCCATAATCGCCGCGGCAAAAAGCCGCTTGCCGAGATTCACGTGGTT
Organism: Rhodospirillaceae bacterium; assembly: GCA_027490975.1. GTDB lineage: Bacteria > Pseudomonadota > Alphaproteobacteria > CACIAM-22H2 > CACIAM-22H2 > Tagaea. The sequence continues at coordinate 23,555 of JAIXXA010000131.1, read as the reverse complement.
CGGCTCTGAACCGGCGACAATAGGTTACGAAGCGCGACCGCATCCTATTTATCGCATTGAAAATAAACAATTGTCTCACAAAGCGCGTTTTCGGGTTACGTCGCCCGAAAACGCGCCAGAAACCATCCATTCACGATGTCAAACAGCGCAGCCGCCTTTTGCGAGGGGCCTGATAAGATTTATAGCATAAATCGGCGCTGTTGGGAATGGAGCTCACAGATTGCATTCCAACAGGCGCATGGCTTCGACGGCCAATGCACCGTCGGCTACGGCGAGCTCGTCGAGGATTGTGAAATGGTTGTGGCCCGACAGTTCCCGCAAACGGCAATCGACGCCCGCAGCACGGCAGGCGGCCGCGTAGTCGGCCGATTGGCGGCGCAGTTCGGGCAGCTCGTGGCCGCCCACGCTTACGGCCAGCCGCGCTTGCGGCGGCGGCAGGCGATGGATCGGACTCAACGCCGCGACATCGTCGGCCGACAGGCCGAGCTTGTCGTTGACGAAACAAAGCCGCATCGGCTCGAGATCGAAAATGCCGCTGACGGCAAGACAGGCCGAAACGCCGGGCAGGGTTTGCGCGAGGGCAGCCAAAAGCCCGCCGGCCGTCCGGCCCGCAACGCACAGTCGGCTGGGATCGGCATCGACGGCGCGGCGCAAGCCCGCAAGATGGGAAACCGCAGTTGCGATGTCGCCAATCATCTCGGCGAGCTTCGCTTCGGGTGCAAGGCGATATCCCGTTAGCGCCACATGTACGCCGCGTTCGACGAGGCCCGCGGCCAGCGCCGAAAAGATTTCTCGGGCGTGCTGCTGGTATTGCCAATAGCCGCCATGGATGAACAGCAAGGTCGGCGCACCCGCAACGCCGCAATCGAAAAAATCCGTCGCCTGGCGCGGATGCGGTCCCCAGGCTTGGTCGAGCAGGGCCGGGTGCAGGCGCCGATAGGCATCGCTGCGCGCACGCCAGCTTTCGAGAGTGGCGGCCGTGCCGGGCGTGGGCGCCCCCAGTTGGTAGGCGCGGTCGAGCGCCGCACGGTCCATCTCCCGATAGACGGGGATGGAGCGTGCGGCGTCGATTTGGGTCACGGCAGTTTCCGCTCGGCCAGCGGCGGCAGGAATGCGTCGGTGTAAAGCTCGGAAGCCGGCAGCGCTGCCGGCAGTTCGAAGGCTTCGGTCAGCAATGCGTTGAGCTTGGCAAGGCGTTCCGGGTTCACGACGCTGACACCCTCGGCCTTCACGTGCGGGGTCACGATCGCGCGCTCGATCATGAAGCGGAAGCGGTCGGCTTCGACCTGCGGATTGATCGTGGGATCGCGGCGCGCGACCGCCTGCACGGCCGCCGGCACGTCGGCAAGCGCGTCGCGCATGCCCGCCATCGTGGCGCGCAGGAAGCGGCGGATCGTGTCGGGGTTGCGGCGCGCATAGTCGGCCGTGACGATGATGCCGTTGCCGAGCAGTTCGAAGCCGTGTTCGCTGATCGGGAACAGCACGATGTCTTCGGGCTTCTGCCCGAGCGCCAGCAGATTGAAATAGGTCGTGGAGGCGAACGCCGTCACGGCATCCGCACCCCCGCGTGCCAGCAGCGCATCGCGCAAGGCCGGCTGCACGGTCAGCCATTCGATCTTGCTGCTGTCGATGTTGTTGACGCGCGCGAGCACGTTCCACATCGGGCGGATGATGTCGCCGTTCAAGGTGGCGATCTTTTTGCCCGCGAGATCCGGCAGCGACCTGATGCCGGTGCTGCGCAGCGTGACCATCGCGTGCATGCCGCGATCCATGTAGAGGAACACGGTCGTGAGTTTGAGATTGGGGTTGGCCGTGTTCCACTGGGCAAGCAGGTTGGGATCGCCGAGGCCCATGTCGTAGGCACCGGCCGCGACCTTGCTCATCGCGTCGCCCGAACCGAAGCCGCGGTCGATCGTGACGTTGAGCCCCTCGCGCTGGAAATAGCCTTTGTCGGCCGCGATGAACCACGGCGTCTGGTGCGGCTGCGGCGCCCAGTCGAGCGTGAGGCGAATATTGGTCGGCGCTTGTGCGGTCGCACCGGACGCAACGCCCAGACCGAGGGCAAGGCCCATCAAAGCGGACGCAACAAAGCGACGGTTCGGATGTGCGGCGGGCATGGTTCCTCCTGGGATGGCTTGTTCGGAACGCGGCCTGCGGGACTAAGCATTTAATGTGCCACGCCATCCTGCGGCGGGTGGGGCGTTTCTGGCACGCGGGTTGCGTGCCCGATCCGGCGTTCGACACGGAGAGAAACATGGAAAAACACAGCGACATCGCGATTCCGGGCAGCGGCGACTATGTTCTGCGCCGTGCCCGCGTGCCGATCTGCTTTTTCCGCAAACCCGTCGCGGGGCTGGTTGCCGACGGCGAAGGCAGCGGCGCGGTCGATCTCAAAATCGCCGACGGACGTTTTGCCGCGATCGTGCCCACAGGTACGGTCGATTTCGGCGCTTTGCCGTCGGTCGATGTCGAGGGGCGCCAAGTGTGGGCGACCCTCATCGACATGCACACGCATCTCGACAAGGGCCAGGTCATTCCGCGCGCCATGCCCGACGGCACGCTCGACGGCGGCATGACCGGCACCTTCGAAGACCGCAAGCGCTGGACGCATGCCGACATGCGCACGCGCATGGAATTCGGCCTGCGCTGCGCCTATGCGCACGGCGTGTCGGCGATCCGCACGCATCTCGATTCGGTCGATGACAAGGTGGGCTTGAGCTACGAGGTGTTTTCGGAGTTGCGTACCGAATGGGCGGGCCGCGTCGAACTGCAGGCCGTGGGTCTGTCGCCGCTCACCTTCTTCCGCAAGGATTGGGGCCGCGCACAGGCCGACCGGGTTGCGGCGCTCAAAGGCATTCTCGGCGGCACCACAGATGCGATCGGCCATTTCGACGGGGCGGCCAACCACGAGCTTGCCGATCTGCTCGATTTGTTTTTCGAGATCGCAGGCAACCGCAATCTCGACGTCGATCTGCATGCCGACCAGTCGGAAGATCCGGCCGCCTATTCGCTGCCGCTGATTGCGGAATCGGTTTTGCGCACCGGCTACAAGGGGCGCGTGGTGGCAAGCCACTGCGTCAATCTCGCCCTGCAGCCCGACGACGTGATCGCGCGCACGATCGAATTGTGCGCCAAGGCGAACATCATGTTCGTCACGCTGCCCACGCCGATGATGTATCTGCAAGACCGCAAGCCCGGCCGCACGCCGCGCTGGCGCGGCGTGACGGCGGCGCAAGAGCTGCTGGCGGCCGGCATCCCGGTCGCGATCGGCGGCGACAATTGCCGCGACGCGTGGTTCCCGTTCGGCGACCACGACATGGTCGACACGGTCCAGCAGTCGGTGCGCGTGTTCCAGCTCGACGCGCCCGTGGCGCAGGCCGTGGCGATGGCCGGGCCCATCCCGTCGGCGATCGTGGGCGAGCCGCGCGCGGGCTGGATCGAGCTGGGCGCAATCGCACGCCTCATCCTGTTCAAGGCGCGTACGCTCAACGAGCTTATGTGCCGTGCGCAATCGGACCGCGTCGTGCTGAACAACGGCAGGCGCGTGACCGACGGCGTACCCGAATATTCGGACCTCGACGCGATCATGTGACGGCAGCGGCGCCACCCGAAAATCGTAACAACACTGCAATCGAAGGATTTCGTTTGTACACGAATTTTTAACCGAACTGCGGCTAGCTATGCGCGACCAAGGAGGGATGAAATGGGTGCCAAGTCCGTTGCCAGTCGCATCATGTTGCTGTTTGCCGCCGCAGCCTGCGGCATCGTGGCGTTCAGCGTGGCGCAGATCTGGGGTGCCGCCGCGCGCTACAAGGCGAGCGTTGCGGCCCAGCAGCTGACCCAAGCCGACCAGGCCTTGTTCGAAACGTTGACCTTCGTGCGCAACAGCCGCGGGCGCATCCAGACGCTGCTGCAGACGCAAGACCAGCCGCAAGCGGCGATCGCCGAGATCCGCGCGCAGAACGACAGGCTGCTGGCCAATTCGCTGCGGCTGTTTTCGGCCGTGCAGGTCGAAGACCACAAGCGCCACAGCGATGCGCTGGCTGCCGCTTCGGCCGGTGCCGCGCGCGAAGTGGGTGCGCTCGAGCGCGAGATCGCCAAACCGCGCAATCAGCGCGTGCTGGCGAACCTCAAAAACTGGGACGACGAAGTGCTGAAACTGACCGAGGCGATCGACGATGCGTCGAATGCGGTTTCGGTCGATGTGCGGCTTACCGACGGGTTTTTTGCCGAGGCCGTCCAGGTTCGCAAGATCGCCTGGAACATCCGCTCGAATTTCGGCCTGCAATGCTCGTTCCTGCGCCCGATCGTGGCGGCAGGCGGGGCATTGAACGACGCGCAGAAGCGGCGCTTGGGCGAGTTGCGCGGCATCTCGAACAACGGTTTCGAACTGCTCGACGACATCTATGCGCGCAAGGACATGCCGCAGGCGGTCGTGGCGCTCACCAAAACCGCCAAGGACGAGGTGGCGCGCGCCTATTCGCTGATGGACCCCGTGGTCGCCCGGCTGACGGGCGGCGGGCAGGCCGTGGTCCCGGCGCAGGAATGGACGGCGATGTGCAACGATCCGTTCGACGAGATCGTCGCGATCGGGTTCAAAGCGCTTGAGCTTGCGACCCAGCGCGCGCGCGAAGCCGACGCTGCAGCGCGCAACGATCTCATCGTGCAGTCGGGCGTGCTGCTTGCAGCTCTCGTGCTGACGGGCATCGCCTTCTGGACGATCCGCAGCCGCCTTGTGCGGCCCATCGCGGTGCTGATGCCCGCGATCGGGCGCCTGTCGGACCGCGACTATCGCACGGCCGTTCCGGCCTGGCGCCATGCCGACGAGTTCGGGCGCATGGCGGCGGCACTCGAGACGCTGCGCCAAGGTGCCGCGAAAGCCGAAGATCTGGCGGCCGCACAGGAAGCCGAACGCGGCGCGCAGCTCGAGCGCGCCCGCACGCTCGATGCGTTGTGCGCCGGCCTCAGCGCGGAAGCCGCCGAAATCCTCAAGAAACTCGACGGCTCCACCGACAGCCTCAAAGACACCGCCGACACGATGCGCATGATCGCGGCCTCGTCGAGCAAAAACGCCGGCGTGGTGGCATCGGCCGCAGCCGACGCCACCAACAACGTGCAGTCGGTTGCGGCTGCGACGGAGCAGCTGACGGCGTCGATCGGCGAGATCTCCGCGCGCGTTCAATCGAGCGCCAAAGACGCGCGCTCGGCCGTCGATCAGGCGCAGGAGACGGCGCGCATCGTCGACGATCTGTCGACGGGCGCCCAGCAGATCGGCGACGTGGTGAAGCTCATTTCCGACATTGCGGGCCAGACCAATCTCCTGGCCCTCAATGCCACGATCGAAGCCGCGCGCGCGGGCGATGCGGGCAAGGGCTTTGCCGTGGTCGCCTCGGAGGTCAAAAACCTCGCCTCGCAGACCGGGCGTGCGACCGAAGAGATCACCCGCAAAGTGACCGACATCCAGGCGGCGACGCGCAAGACCGTCGAAGCGATCGCCGAGATCACGGCCGCGATCCGCAACATCGACGGCAGCTCGACCGCGATCGCGGCCGCCATCGAAGAGCAGGGTGGTGCCACGCAGGAAATCGCGCGCAGCGTCCAGCACGCAGCCAGCGGCACGCAGCAAGTCACCGACAATGTCGGTGCCGTCGCCAAATCGAGCCAGCAGACCGAGGCGGCGGCCGACGAGGTCATCGGCGCCGTGTCGGGCCTCACGGCGGATTCGGGCAAGCTGCGCCAAGTGGTCGAAGGCTTCCTCGACAAGATCAAGGCCGCGTAGGGGCAGAGATCCGAGCGCCGGGATCCGATCGCGGGGTTTTGATCGCCGGGATTTGATCGCCGGCCGGGCCGGTGCTATCTGTCTGGCCATGATCGGACGTTTGAACCATGTCGCCATCGTGGTGCCCGACCTTGCGGCCGCCGCCAAGACCTATGCGGGCACGCTGGGCGCGCGCGTGTCGGCCCCCGTCGACATGCCGGCGCACGGCGTGACCACGGTGTTCGTCGAGCTCGCCAACACCAAGATCGAGCTTCTGCATCCGTTGGGCGCAGGCTCGCCCATCGCGAAGTTCCTGGCCGAGCATCCCTCGGGCGGCATGCACCATGTGTGCTACGAGGTCGACGACATCCTTGCGGCACGCGACCGCCTCAAAGAAGCGGGCGCACGCGTGCTCGGCGACGGCAATCCCAAGATCGGCGCCCACGACAAGCCGGTGCTGTTTCTGCATCCCAAGGATTTCTGCGGCACGCTGGTCGAGCTCGAACAGGCATGACCGTCGTCACGGGCATCGCCATGTATCTTGTGATCTGGTGGATCGTGCTGTTCGCGATCCTGCCTTTCGGCGTGCGGCCGACGGCCGAACCCGGCGGGCGCGGCCAGATGACCGGCGCGCCCGAAAAACCGATGATGCTGAAAAAAGCCTTGTGGACGACGCTCGCTGCGGCCGTTGTCTGGGGCCTGATTTTTGCGGTCGTTCAGTCGGACCTGTTGCCTGTGCGCGATGCGCTGGTGCTGCCGCCGCCGCCCGGACGCTGAAGCGCCTCGTCGAGGATTCAAGCGACCCCCTGGAAACACCGAAGCCCGGTGCCCATTCGATGGGCGACCGGGCTTGGCTGCAATTCGCTCCCCAAACTTGGGCCGTGTCGCTTGCCCAACAAACGGGCTGGGCGCGCCGGACAACTCCTCGTCCCCTTAACCCGAGGATCTAAGTTGGGCGAGTATATCGGGAGAATTTTGGGAGTCACGATATTTTTGGGCGTTTGACCGTGTACGAACGAAATCTTCTTGCGCGCGCCGCAACATCCGGCCGCTGCCTTTGCGCAACTGCCCTTAAAAAAGCCAGAATGCGGTGTTTTTCTTCTACACTCGAAGAGGGTGATTTTTGATGCGCACGCGGATCGCAATTTCGGTCGTTGGTGTCGGGTTGGCGGTGTCGGCCGCAACCCACGCGCAAACGCCGCCCCAGCCCCCGACGCCCGCGCCGATTCGCGCGACCCCGGCCGATTGTCGGCGCGTGCTGACCGAACATCGCCCGGCGCCGGACGTCGCCTACCAGCCCGGCGTGGATGTGCGCGGCCGGCCCGTGGCGGGGGCCGATCTCAATCCCGCACCGCAATTCCAAGTGCCCGACACGGTCGCCTTCGACATTGCGGTCGATCTCAAGAAATACGGCATCGCCTCGACCTCGCCCTTGTTCCAGCCGAATTTCAAACTGGGCGAGGTGCGCATGGACGTGGCCTCGGGCCGCGTGCTCTATAACGGCCAACCGCTCGGCAATCCCGAGCTCGAAGCGCTGCGCGAGGCTTGCCGCGCGCAGGGTTTGGCAAAGCCTTGAGCTTCGCTTAGGGTCCGGCGGTCGATCGTCGATTTTCTCCAGCTCCGAGGTTTGGTGGCCCCATGCGCCTGTCGCGCTTTTTCCTGCCGTTGATCAAAGAAAACCCGTCCGAGGCGCAGATCGTGTCGCACCGTTTGATGCTGCGCGCGGGCATGGTCCGCCAGGCGTCGGCCGGCATCTATTCGTGGCTGCCGCTCGGCCACCGCGTGCTGCGCAAGGTCGAGCAGATCGTGCGCGAGGAGCAGGACCGCGCAGGTGCGATCGAAATGCTGATGCCGACCATCCAGTCGGCCGATCTGTGGCGGGCGAGCGGGCGCTACGAAGACTACGGCAAGGAGATGCTGCGCATCGTCGACCGGCACGAGCGCGAGATGCTGTACGGCCCGACCAACGAAGAGCTCGTGACCGAGATTTTCCGCAACGCGGTCAAGAGCTACAAGGATCTGCCGCTCAATCTCTACCATATCCAGTGGAAGTTCCGCGACGAGGTGCGCCCGCGCTTCGGCGTGATGCGCGGCCGCGAGTTCCTGATGAAGGACGCGTACTCGTTCGACGTCGACGCCAAGGGCGCGCGCGCCGCCTACAATCGGATGTTCATGGCCTATCTGCGCACCTTCGCGCGCATGGGCCTCAAGGCCATTCCGATGCGCGCCGACACCGGCCCCATCGGCGGCGACCTCAGCCACGAATTCATCATCCTCGCCGAGACCGGCGAGTCGGAAGTCTATTGCGACGCGGCCTGGCTCGAGACCGACATGCTCAAAGCCGACATCGATTTTGCGGCCGATCTGCAGCCCGCCGTCGAGGCGATCCTGGCGAACTACGCCGCGACCTCCGAAATGCACGACGCCGCGAAATGCCCGGTGCCGCCCGAGCGGCTGCACAAGGCGCGCGGCATCGAGGTCGGGCACATCTTCTATTTCGGCACCAAATACTCGAAGCCGATGGGGGCGAACGTCGTCGGCCCCGACGGGGCGCTTGTCCCCGTCGAAATGGGCTCCTACGGCATCGGCGTGTCGCGCCTGCTCGGCGCCATCATCGAGGCAAGCCACGACGATGCCGGCATCGTGTGGCCCGATGCCGTCGCGCCGTTCGACGTGGGGCTCGTCAATCTGCGCAGCGGCGACGCCAAGTGCGACGAAGCGTGCGAAGCGCTCTATGCGCGCCTGCAGGCGGCCGGCAAAGACGTGCTCTACGCCGACACGGCCGAAAGCGCCGGCGCGAAATTCGCGACGATGGATCTGATCGGGCTGCCGTGGCAGCTCGTGGTGGGGCCGCGCGGGGTTGCGGCCGGCAAGGTCGAACTCAAGCGCCGCAAGACCGGCGAGCGCGTCGAGATGTCGGCCGACGAGGCGCTCAACCGCTTGACGGCGGCCTGAATGGCCTGGTTCGACGCGTTCGAGCGGACCGTGGCGCTGCGCTATCTGCGCTCGCGCCGGCAGGAGGGCTTCATCTCGGTGATCGCGTGGTTCTCGCTCGGCGGCATCGCCCTGGGGGTGGCCACGCTCATCATCGTGATGGCCGTGATGAACGGCTTTCGCGCCGAATTGCTGGGCCGCATCCTCGGCCTCAACGGCCATCTCACGGTCTACGGCCAGGGCGTGCCGCTCGAGGATTGGGAAGGGGTGGCCGCCCGCATCCGCGCATTGCCCGACATCGTCGATGCGGCCGCCCTCGTCGAAGGCCAGGTCATGGCGACGGCCAACAACGTGGCGAGCGGCGCGCTGGTGCGGGGGCTTGCCCCCGCCGACATGGCGCGGCGCACGCTGATCGTTTCGAACATCAAAAGCGGCAGCCTTGCGGAATTCGCGGGCGACGATGCGGCGATGATCGGTGCCCGCATGGCCCAGCGCATGGGCCTTGGCATCGGCGACCGCATCACCCTCATTTCGCCGCAGGGCAACGTGACCGCGTTCGGCACCATGCCGCGCCTGCGCGCGTTCCGCGTGGCCGCGATTTTCGAAGTGGGCATGTTCGAATACGACAATTCCTTCGTGTTCCTGCCGATCGAGGCGGCTCAGATTTTCTTCCGCCAGGAAGGGCAGGCGACGGGCATCGAGGTGTTCGTCAAGGATCCGCAGCGCGTGTGGCTGGCGCGCAACGGCATTCTGCAGGCCGCGGGCCAGCCGGTGCGCGCCTACGACTGGCAGCAGGCCAATTCGAGCTTCTTCAACGCGGTGCAGGTCGAGCGCAACGTGATGTTCTTGATCCTCACGCTGATCATCCTCGTGGCGGCGTTCAACATCGTTTCGTCCCTCATCATGCTCGTGAAGGACAAGACGCGCGACATCGCGATCCTGCGCACGATGGGGGCTTCGAGCGGATCGGTGTTGCGCATCTTCCTGATGGCGGGCACGGCGATCGGCGTGCTCGGCACGCTCGGCGGGCTTTGCCTGGGGCTGATGTTCAACGCCAACATCGAATCGATCCGCCAGCTTTTGCAGGCCATGACGGGCACGCAGCTTTTCTCGCCGGAAGTGTATTTCCTCGCGCAGTTGCCGTCGAAATCCGATCCGCGCGAAGTGGTCGAGGTCGTGGCGATGGCGCTCGGCCTGTCGTTCCTCGCCACGATTTATCCCGCGTGGCGGGCGGCCCGCCTCGATCCCGTGGAAGCGCTTCGCTATGAGTGAGCCCGTTCTCGAAATCGCGGGCCTGCATCGCCGCTTCCGCCAAGGCGGGGGCGAATTGCATGTGCTGCGCGGCCTCGATCTCACCTTGCGCGCAGGCGAATGCGTGGCGCTGGTCGGGCCGTCGGGGGCCGGCAAATCGACCCTGCTGCATTGCGCGGGCCTGCTCGAGCGGCCCGATGGGGGCACGATCCGCATTGCGGGCGAAGATTGTGCGGCCCTCGACGATGCGGGGCGCACGCGCATGCGCTTGAAGACGCTGGGCTTCGTCTACCAGTTCCACCATCTGCTGCCCGAGTTTTCGGCGCGCGAAAACGCGATGATGCCGCTCCTGATCGCCGGGCACGGCGAGGCCGCCGCCGGCGCGCGCGCCGACGCCTTGCTGGCCCAGATGGGGCTCGGGGCCCGCGCCGCGCATCGACCCGGACGCCTGTCGGGCGGCGAGCAGCAGCGTGTCGCGATCGCGCGCGCGGTCGCCAACAATCCGCGCGTGCTGCTGGCCGACGAGCCCACCGGCAATCTCGATCCGCGCATCGCCGCCGACGTGTTCGAAACGCTGCTGGGCCTCGTGCGCAACAGCGGCTTGGCGGCGCTCATCGCCACGCACAATCCGGAGCTTGCAGGCAGAATGGATCGCATTTTGCGAATGGCGGACGGCGTTCTAAGCGAGGAATTTCCGGCAAAGACTTGACGCAGTGTCGCGGCGGCGAAACACTTGGCAACAATCCTGCGACTCGAAGGTCGGAACCCGCCATGAAATTTCGCAATGTCTTTTTCGCCGCCGCTGCTGCCCTGACGGTGGCCGCCTGCGGCCTAACCGGGCAGACCGCCTCGACCGGCTCGCAAAGTGCCAACGGCAGCGGCAACGCGACGCCGGGCCCCGGTTTCACGCGGTTCACCGACATTCCGATGCCGGCCAACAATTCGATCGATCTCGAGCGTTCGCTGATCCTGGGCACCGACCAGCAATGGACCGGCCGGCTCGTGATCAATTCCGGCAGCAACGTCGCCGACATGTACGAATTCTACCGCCGCGAAATGCCCAATTTCGGTTGGACCGAGGTGACGACCGTGCGTTCGGCCAACAGCGTGCTCGTGTTCCAGCAGAACCAGCGCGTGATCACGATCCAGATCACGCCCTCGCGCGGCATCACGGGCGGCTCGACCGTCGACCTCACGATGGCGCCGCGCGGCGGGACGGGCGGCAACATCACGCCGCCGCGCACGAGCCAGGCCGTCGAGCCGCCGCCGGCGCCGGCACCCGCACGCGGCGTCGCCGCCCCGCGCGCGACGGTCGAATCGGCGCCGCTGCGCTGAGTTTCCGCACGCTGCAATTCACGCCGGACGCGTCGCTGCGCTTTGCCGCAACGCGGCATCGTTTCCGCCCCCAAGCGCCGTTCGAACTCGGGCCCGACTATCGGCTTGCGCATCTGCCGCTGATCGCCCCGGATCACCCGCGCGCGATCGCATCCGTGCCGGGCAAAGACTATCGCAACGGACGCTACGCCGCCGCGCGCGACGCACTCGTCGCGCACGTGCCCGCAACCGTGCTCGACGAAAGTCCGCTCTTCCGCACGCTTGAGGCCGAACTGATGGCGAGTGCCGTGGGTCCGGCGATCGCGTGGGAGGTCGGCCGCCGCCGCCGCGACGTGCTGCACGCAACGCTCGCTGGCCCCTTCGATCCTGCGGCAGGGGCTGCCTGCGCGCGTGCGGCACAAGCGTGGCTCGGCGATGGCGCGCCTGCGATCCGTTTGGGCGGTCCGTTCGTCGGCGACCGCAACCACGGGCGCATTTACGTGCGCGTCCATCCCGAGTTGCGCCGCGGCACCGACGCCTATGCCGATCTGCAGCGCGCCGTGGGTGCGCGCATTTCGGGCTTCTACGCGGTCGGGCTTTGGCACCTTGACCGTGATCTCGACGCGCATGCAGCGGCCGCACTTGGTGCCTGGCTCGACCGCCATTGGAATGCCGAGATTGCGATCCTGCCGCACGCGCGTCTCGGCATGCTGCGCACGACCGACGACCTCGCTCTCCACAGCTCCGAATGGCGCTGGCTCGACGACGGCAGTGCGGCTTAGGCCGCGCGCACGGAGGCGAGGAAGTTTTCGACTTCGTGTTTGAGGAATTCGGCTTCGCCGACGAGCAGGTCGGCGGCACTGCGCATGCCGTGCGCGGCCTCGCCGGTCTGTTCGGAGCTTTGCGTGACGTCGGCGATGTTGGCCGAAACCTCGGCCGTGCCGTTGGCGGCCTGCTGGATGTTGGCGGCGATCGCGTTGGTCGCCGAATCCTGGCGGTGGATCGCGTCCGACACGGTCGCCGAGATGTCGCGCATCGCGGTGATGGTCTTGCCGATCGCCGCGATCGCGGCGACGGCCGCGTGCGTCGAGGACTGGATCGCGGCGATCTGCGCCGCGATCTCGCTTGTGGCCTTTGCCGTCTGCTGGGCGAGCGACTTCACTTCCGAGGCGACGATCGTGAAGCCGCGCCCGGCTTCGCCCGCGCGGGCGGCTTCGATCGTGGCGTTGAGGGCGAGCAGATTGGTGCGGCCCGCGACTTCCTCGATGAGCTTTACGACCGTGCCGATGCGCTCGGCCGCTGCGGAGAGCGCGGCGATGGTCGCGTTGGTCGCGGTCGATTGCGCGACGGCCTGCTCGCCGATGCTGCTCGATTTGGCGACGAGGGCGCCAATCTGCGTGATCGAGGCGGCGAGTTCGCCCGCCGCTTGGGCCACCGTGCGCACGCCGTCGGCCGTGCCGCCCGAGGCTGCGGCAACGCGCGCGGCTTTGTGCTGGGCCGATTGGGCGGCCGTCGCCATCGTTCCCGCCGATTGTTTGACGCCGCGCGATTCGGCTTCGACCTTCTTGACGGCCGCCATCACGCGAATTTCGAACTGGCCGGCAAGCTCGGCCATTGCGCGCGTTTTTTCCAAGGCAAGGCGCTTTTCGGCCTCTTTGGCTTCGGCTTCGAGCGCCGCCACCTTGCGCGCATTTTCCTTGAAGACCTGCAAAGCCGCCGCCATCTGGCCCAACTCGTCTTTGCGGCCCAGCGACGGCACCTCGATGGCCGCGTCGCCGGCCGCGAGTTCTTCCATCGTGTGCGTGAGGCTGCGCACCGGGCGCGCAATGCTGCGCCCGATCGCCCACGCCAGCACGATGCCGCCGAGGATCGCCAGCGCCGAGCTTGTGTTGATGAGGTTCGATGTCAGCGACACGGTGCTGACGGCACCTTTTTGCGCTTGGGCGAAGCGTTGGCCGAACAGCGCCGTCAGCGCTTCGATGCGCTGGCCCATTTCGGCGCCGAGGCGCGGCAGATCCTGGCCCACGATCTGGGCGCGTTCGGGGGCGATGCGCACAAGCTCTTTGAGCGCTTCGATATAGGCTTCGATGCTCTTGCCAGCGTCGGTCAATGCCTTTTTGGCGTCGGGCTCACGGAAGGCCGCGGCATACGACATTTCGGACACGCGAAAATCCAGTTCGTCGGCCTCTTTAAGCGCGCGGTCGCGGTCGGTGTCGGCGCCCAAGGTTAAGAATCGGCCGGCCGCATCGCGCATGCCCATCGACGCCTGGACGGCACGGCTGACCACGCGGGTGCTGGAGAGATCCGCGCGGTCGAACATCTCGCCTTGGAGCTTGGCCAAGGGATCGGTGATGGCCGCGCCGTTTTCGAGAACGACCTTCACGTTCGCTTGCCGCTCGGCATCGAGCTTGTCGAGCTTGGCCGCGATCGCGTCGAAATCGCCGAGCACCTTCAGGAGTGCGGCAAATTCGCCTTGCGCACGCGAATCGCCGGTGCGCGCGGACAGCGCCTGCAGATTGACGACGGCCTTGGCCGACGCTTCGCGCAGATTCGCCATGTGCGAGGCCTCGCCCGACGCAATGAAGCTGTTTAGCGAAATGCGGCTGCTATTGATCAGAAGTGCGGTCTCGAAGGTCTGCGATTTGAGCAACTCGGCTTCGTCGGCGACGTGCGTCAGCTCGTCGATCTCGCGCACCGACCACACGATGACGAGGCTGATGCAGGCGACGAGGGCGAGGATGGCGGCAAAACCGAGCCCGATGCGGCGCTCGATTGTGAGGTTCGGCAGCCAGTGCTGTGCGTTCATGTCGGCGATCCGGTGATGATTTGCACAATGGATCCGAACATAGGCCGCGCGAGTTGCGGTTGTATGACGCCTTCGTTGACGGAGTCTTAACGGCGGGCGAAAGTTTGCGTGTAGGATTGCCGAGACTGGACTCGGATCAGGATACCAAGCATGTCGCACGCCCCTTTCGTCCATCTGCGCGTCCACTCGGCCTATTCGCTGTCCGAAGGGGCGATCAAGGTCAAAAAGCTGGTCGAGCTTGCGGCCAAAAACAAAATGCCGGCGGTCGCGATCGCCGACACGGGCAATCTGTTCGGGGCACTCGAGTTTTCGGCGGCGGCGGCCGATATGGGCGTGCAGCCGATCGTCGGCTGCAATCTCGGTATTCGGCGCGAGGACGATGGCGGCCTTGGGGGCGGGGCGGGGCGGCAGGGCAAGGCGCCGGAGCCCGACCGGCTGCTGCTGCTTGTGCAGAACGAAACCGGCTGGGCCAATCTCGCAAAACTTTCGAGCCGCGCGTTTCTCGAAACGCCGGGCGGCGAGACGCCGCAGGTGACGCTCGACCAGCTCGCCGGCCTCGCGGACGGCTTGCTGTGTTTGACCGGCGGGCCGAACGGGCCGGTTGGTCGATTGCTGGCCGATGGGCAGGCCGATGCGGCGGCTGCCATGCTCGACCGGCTGCAGACCGCATTCGCAGGCCGTCTTTACATCGAGATCATGCGCCACGGTTTGGCGGCCGAAAAACGCATCGAAGGCGCGCTGCTCGATCTGGCTTACGCACGCGATCTGCCGTTGGTCGCGACCAACGACGTCTATTTCGCCGACGCGACGATGTCGGCCGCCCACGATGCGTTGTTGTGTATCGCCGAGGGGCGCTTCCTCGCCGACCAAGAGCGGCGCCATTCCACGGCCGAGTGGCGCTTCAAATCGGCCGAGGAGATGCAAGCCCTGTTCGCCGATCTGCCCGAGGCGGTCGCCAACACGCTGGTGATCGCCAAGCGCTGTTCCTACTGGGTCGGCGGACGCAAACCCATTCTGCCGGCCTCGACGCGCGCCAAAGACAGTTCCGAGGCCGATGCCTTGCGCGCCCTTGCCAAGGCCGGTCTCGACAAGCGCTTGGCAGCGCACGTCTATGCCGAAGGCATGGACGATGCGGCGCGCGAAGCAGCGGCGGCGCCCTATCGCGCGCGGCTCGACTACGAAGCCGACGTGATCGTGAAGATGGGGTTCCCCGGCTACTTCCTGATCGTCGCCGACTTCATCCAATGGGCAAAAGACCACGGTATTCCGGTGGGGCCGGGGCGCGGTTCGGGCGCGGGCTCGGTCGTGGCGTGGGCGCTCACCATCACCGATCTCGATCCGCTGCGCTTTGGGCTGCTGTTCGAGCGCTTCCTCAATCCCGAGCGCGTGTCGATGCCGGACTTCGACATCGACTTTTGCCAGGACCGGCGCGACGAGGTGATCCGCTACGTGCAGCGCACCTACGGCGAAGACCGCGTGGCGCAGATCATCACGTTCGGAAAGCTGCAGGCGCGCGCGGTCTTGCGCGACGTGGGCCGCGTGCTCGGCATGCCCTACGGCCAAGTGGACCGCATCTGCAAGCTCGTGCCCAACAATCCGGCCAAACCCGTCACGCTCAAAGAAGCGATCGACGGCGAAGAGCAGCTGCGCTTGATGATCGACGCCGATCCGGCCGTCGCCAAGCTCGCCGAAATCGCCCTGCATCTCGAAGGCCTCTACCGCCACGCGTCCACGCATGCGGCGGGTGTGGTCATCGGCGACCGGCCGCTCGAGGATCTGGTCCCGCTCTATCGCGATCCGCGCTCGGCCACGCCGGTCACGCAGTTCAACATGAAGGACGTCGAGAAGGCGGGCCTCGTCAAATTCGACTTTCTGGGCTTGAAGACGCTGACCGTGCTGAGCCGGGCGGCTGCCTTGCTCAAGCGCAAGAACGTTACGGTCGATATCGACCGGCTGGCGCTCGACGACAAACGCACCTACGACATGCTGTCGCGCGGCGACACGGGCGGGGTGTTCCAGCTCGAAAGCACGGGCATGCGCGACGCCGTGCGCCGCCTGCGCCCCGACCGCATCGAAGACATCATCGCGCTTGTGGCCCTCTACCGGCCGGGCCCGATGGACAACATCCCGAAATACATCGCGGTCAAGCAGGGTGCTGAAAAGCCCGACTATCTGCACCCGAAGCTCGAGGCGACCCTCAAGGAAACCTACGGCGTCATCATCTACCAGGAACAGGTGATGCAGATCGCCCAGGTGCTGTCCGGCTATTCGCTGGGCGGTGCCGACCTCTTGCGCCGCGCCATGGGCAAGAAGGTCCAGGCCGAGATGGACGCGCAGCGCAAAGTCTTCGTCGACGGGGCGGTCGCCAACGGCGTGGACGAAGCGAAGGCCTCGCAGATTTTCGATCTCGTCGACAAATTCGCGGGCTACGGCTTCAACAAGAGCCACGCCGCCGCCTACGCGATCGTCGCCTACCAGACCGCGTGGCTCAAAGCCAACCATCCGGTCGAGTTCTTCGCCGCGTCGATGACGCTCGACATGTCGAACACCGACAAGCTCAACCTGTTCCGCCAGGAAGTGGCGCGGCTCGGCTATCGCACGCTGCCGCCCGACATCAACAAATCGGAGGCCGTGTTCTCGGTCGAGTATCCCGACGGCACCGACGCCAAAGGCTGCGTGCGCTACGCGCTCGCGGCCGTGCGCAATGTTGGCCTTGCGGCCATGGAAGCGCTGGTGGCCGAGCGCAACGCCAACGGGCCGTTCGCCTCGCTCTACGACTTGGCGCGACGGCTCGACCATCGCCAGATCAACAAGCGCCAGCTCGAGAATCTCGCCAAGGCTGGGGCGTTCGACACGCTCGAGCCCAACCGGGCACGCGTGCTGGCGGCGATCGAAACGATGCTGCGCCTGTCGCAATCGGCGGCCGAGGAAAAGACCTCGAACCAGATGAGCATTTTCGGCGGCCCCGCCGGCGGCAAAACCGCCGATCCGCCGCTGCCGCAAGTGGCCGATCTCAAGCTGCACGAGCGCCTGCAGGCCGAGTTCGAAAGCGTGGGTTTCTATCTGACCGCGCACCCGCTCGATTCCTACGCGGTCGGCTTGAAGCGCTTGGGGGCGGTGCGCTCGGCCGATCTCGCGCGCAGCCTGTCGGGCGGGGCGTCGAGCCGCGTCAAGCTCGCGGGCACGGTGTTGAGTTCGAAGGAGCGCACCTCGGCCAAGGGCAACAAATTCGCGTTCGTGCAATTGTCGGACGCGGGCGGCACGTTCGAGGTCATGGTGTTCTCAGAACTGCTCGCCAAGTCGCGCGAGCTTTTCGCCTCGAACAAGCCTCTGCTGGTCACGGCGGATGCGCGCGTGGAAGGCGAGACGATCAAGCTCTTGGCAAGCGAAGTGCGCGCCCTCGACGATGCGGTCGCCAGCACCTCGGCGGGCTTGCGCGTGGCGCTTGCCGACGCAGGCGCAATCGCCGGCCTCAAAGCCGCCCTCGGCAAGGCGCCCAAGGGCAAGGGGGCGATCCGCATCCAGATCCGCACAGGCGCGGAGGAGGAGGTCGATATTCGCTTGAAAGACGGCCGCGCCATCACCCCCGATCTTCGCCGAGCGCTCGGCGACATTCCGGGCATCCTCGAAGTGGCGGAGATTTGACGGCAGCGCGGCTGAACGCCTTGCGATTGCCGCATGCGGAAAAAGCGCTTATCCTCGAGCGTTCCGGACTTGAACGCGCGAGCCACGTTGAACCCCGCTGACCCCAATACGCTGATCCAGCGATTGCAGTCGATCGCCGACCGTCTTGCTGCCGACCATCCGGACGACCGGCGCGTGGCGGTCGAGCATCTGTCGGAATTCGTCGCCGCGATCGGCATGGATGCCGGCAACCAGCGCATTCGCGCGATGGCGGTCGAACTCGTGCGCGCGATCATCCGCGAGATCGAAGCGCCGTTGCGCCGCCTCGTGGCCGAGCGCTTGAGCCAGGAACCGAACATCGCCCCCTCGATCGTGAAGCTTCTGGCGGCCGACGAGATCGAAGTTTCGTGGCCCGTGCTTGCGGGCTCGCCCGTGCTGCAGGAAGGCGACCTCATCGAGGTTGCCAAACAGGCCACGATCCAGCATCGCGTGGCGATCGCCGGGCGCACCGACGTCGGCTCGGCGCTCAGCGAGGCCCTGGTGGCGTTCCGCGAGAAGGACGTGGTCGGCACGCTGCTCGCCAACGAGCGCGCGCAGATCTCGAACGCCACGTTCGGCGTGGTGTGCGAACTGGCGCGCCAATGGCCGGAGCTCGAGGATCCGCTCTCGCAGCGCGCCGATCTGCCGGCGACGTTTGCCTACGAAATGCTGAGCTGGATCACCGACGCGCTGCACGGCTATCTCTACAAGCGCATCTCCATGGCGCCCGACGCGTTGCGCGACATCGTGGCGACCGCCGCCGACCAGGTGGCGCGCGACATCGGCACCAAGGACGGCGTGGTTACGGGCGTGCTCGGCGCCATGCTGGGGCAATGGGGCCAATGGGGCGAGGACCAGGTCGGCGGCTTCGTGCGCTTGGCGGAAGCCGGCCGCCTCGATCTGTTCGAAGTGGCTTTGGCCGAACATCTGGCCGAGCCGTTGCGGCTCGTGCGCCGGGCGTGCCGCACCGCCGATTTCGGCGACCTTGCCACGATGTGCCGGGCGAGCGGCATGAACCAAGTGAATTTCGAAACGATCGTGGTGACGCTCGCGCGTCTGCACGGCAATGTGGGCCGCCCTGTGACCGAGGCGATGCGCGCCTTCGACGCGCTGACCCTTGCCCAGGCCCGCGGGGCCCGCGCCATCGTGCCGGGTTACTAGGTGATGGGGCTCATACCCCAGATCGTCCGCTACGCGGCGGGCACGCTCGTCTACGAAGAGGGGGCGCGCGGCGATTTTGCGTGCCTCGTGCGTTCGGGCGAGATCGAGATTTTCCGGATGCACGGCGACGACAAGGTCGAGATCGCGCGCACCAAGGCCGGCCAGATGTTCGGCGAACTCGAACTCGTCGACGGGGCCAGCCGCATGGCTAGCGCGCGCGCCGCGACAAGCGCCGAAATCGAGATGATCCCGCGCGCGGCGTTTCTGAACGAACTCCTGGCGCTCGATCCCAGAATCCACGCGGCACTGCTCGAACTGATCGGCTTCGTGCGCACGGCCGAACCGCTCGCCCCCGGTGCGGCGGGCGACGCTTCGCGCGCCGAAATGGCGGCATTTCTGCGCGGCGTCGCCTTCGGCCGCAGCCTCGATGCCGTCAAAAGCCCGTTTACCCGCACGATCGCGGATTTGGTGCTCTATTATGCGGGGCGGCGGGTCCCGCATTGACGCAAATGGGCCCCCAGGGGCCGGGCGGGCTTGCAAAACCCGGCCAGTTGGGGTATCTCCCGCGCCGCGTTCGGACATTGGGTCCGGGCGACAAACCCTCACGCGGGGCATTTTGCGGTCCTTGGCGCCATAGGCCAAGGCTCGTTCCGGTGCCGGTCTCCTTCTCGAAGGGGGCAGGTGCTCGTCCCGCGGCGGCTCAACCGGAAAAAGGAAAAATCGCTCATGGCGATGCCCGTCTATTCGATGCGCCAGCTTCTTGAAGCCGGCATTCATTTCGGCCACCAGACGCGCCGTTGGAACCCCAAAATGGCGCCGTTCCTGTTCGGCGTGCGCAACGGCGTGCACATCATCGATCTGCAGCAGACCGTGCCGCTGCTCGACCGCGCCCTCCAGGCCGCGCGCGACGTGTGTGCGGGCGGCGGACGCGTGCTGTTCGTCGGCACCAAGCGCCAGGCGCAGGAGCCGATCGCCGAAGCCGCCAAGCGCTGCGGCCAGTATTTCGTCAACCATCGCTGGCTCGGCGGCATGCTGACCAACTGGAAGACGATCTCGAACTCGATCAAGCGCCTCAAGGAAATCGACGAGCGCCTGTCGGGCGATCTGCCTGGCGGCTCGGCCTCGGGCGGCCTCACCAAGAAGGAACTGCTGTTCATGACGCGCGAGCGCGACAAGCTCGAGCGTTCGCTTGGCGGCATCAAGGAAATGGGCGGCCTGCCGGACATGCTGTTCGTGATCGACACGAACAAGGAAGCGATCGCGGTCGAAGAAGCGCGCCGTCTCAACATCCCGGTCATCGCCGTGCTCGATTCGAACAGCGATCCCAAGGGCGTCACGTACCCGATTCCGGGCAACGACGACGCGCTGCGCGCGATCTCGACCTATTGCGAGCTGATGGCGAACGCCGTGCTCGACGGTCTGCAGGCCGAAATGAAGGCCGCCGGCGTCGACGTCGGTGCGGCCGTGGCCCCGCCGGCGCTCGCGATCCCCGCTGCTGCGGCCGAAGGCGAAGCAGCCCCGGCCGCCGTCGAAGCGGCGCCGGAAGCCGACAAGGATGCGGCAGCGCCGAAGAAGCCGGCTGCCCGCAAGAAGAAGGAAAAGGCGGCTTCGCCCGCTGCCTGACCGGCAGCCCGGGCGATCCCCTTTACGGCGACGAACTCCAACACGGATGGAATAGATATGGCCGAAATCACGGCAGCTCTGGTCAAGGACCTGCGCGAAAAGAGCGGTGCGGGCATGATGGATTGCAAGCGCGCTTTGACCGAAAACGGCGGCGATATCGAAGCGGCCGTCGATTGGCTGCGCAAGAAGGGCCTTGCGGCCGCCGCCAAGAAGGCGGGCCGCGTGGCCGCCGAAGGCCTGATCGGCGTGGCCGCCGGCGGTGCCGCGGGCGCGATGGTCGAGGTCAATTCGGAAACCGACTTCGTGGCGCGCAACGACGCGTTCCAGGAATTCGTGCGCAACGTAACCAAGTCGGCCCTGTCGACGGGCGACGACGTGGCGGCCCTTGCCGCGGCAGCCTATCCGAGCGGCGGCACGGCAGCCGAAGCGCTGACCGCTCTCGTCGCCAAGATCGGCGAGAACATGACGCTGCGTCGCGCGGTCGTGCTGAAGGTGTCGGCGGGCGCAGTTGCGACCTACGTGCACAGCTCGGTCGCACCCGGCCTCGGCAAGATCGGCGTGCTCGTGGCGCTGGAGAGCACGGGCGACGTCGAGAAGCTCAACGCGCTCGGCCGCCAGATCGCCATGCACATCGCCGCCACCAACCCGATCTCGCTCGACATCGCGTCGGTCGATCCGGCGGCGTTGGCGCGCGAGAAGGCGATCTTGAGCGAGCAGGCGGCGGCATCGGGCAAGCCTGCCGCCGTCGTCGAGAAAATGGTCGAAGGGCGCATCCGCAAATTCTACGAAGAGTCCGTGCTGCTCGAGCAGGTCTACGTCGTGGACGGCGAAACCCGCATCAAGGACGTGGTGGCCAAGGCCGCTGCCGACGTGGGCGCCCCTGTGAAGCTCGTCGCCTTCCGCCGCTTCGGCCTCGGCGAGGGGATCGAGAAGAAAGAGTCCGACTTTGCGGCCGAAGTCGCCGCGCAGTTGAAAGCCTGATCCGACGATGGCCGGTCTTTTCCCCAAAAGACCGGCCGAATTTTCTGGCGAGGGTTGATCCCGCGATGCCGCAGGCGCCTCAGACCAAATACCGCCGCGTTCTTCTCAAGGTGTCCGGCGAGGTTATGGCCGGCAGCGACGAGCGCGGCCTCGATCCCGCCACGATCGACCGCATTGCCGCCGACGTCAAAGAGGTCGTCGATCTCGGCGTGCAGGTGTGCCTTGTGATCGGCGGCGGCAACATCTTCCGCGGCCTGTCGGGTGCCAAGCGCGGCATCGAGCGCGCCAACGGCGACTACATGGGCATGCTCGCCACGGTCATCAACGCGCTCGCGTTGCAGAACGCGCTCGAAGGCGTGGGCGTGCCCACGCGCGTGCAGTCGGCCATCCCGATGGCGAGCATCTGCGAGCCCTATATCCGCCGGCGCGCGATGCGGCACATGGAAAAAGGCCGCGTCGTGATTTTCGGCGCCGGAACCGGCAATCCGTTTTTCACGACCGACACGGCAGCGGCTTTGCGCGCGTCCGAAATGGGCTGCGACGCGCTGCTCAAGGGCACGAAGGTCGACGGCGTCTATTCGGCCGATCCCAAGAAGGACGCAACCGCGTCGCGCTTCGAAACGCTGACCTACCGCGACGTGATGGAGCGCGATCTCGGCGTGATGGACGCCGCCGCGATCGCGCTTGCACGGGAAAACCACATTCCTATTCTAGTCTTCTCGATACAAAAACCCGGCGGATTCGCCGAAGTGATGAAGGGGACCGGCCGCTACACGACCGTGTGCGACTGAGTGGGGTGAAGCCTACGCCTGCCGTCCGTTCGCCAAACCGTTTCCAAGGGAACACGCCAATGTCCGCCACCGCCGAAATCGACGATCTGCGCCGCCGCATGACCGGCTCGCTCGACGTGCTCAAGAAGGAATTCTCGGGCCTTCGCACGGGCCGCGCTTCGGCAAGCCTGCTCGATCCCGTGACGGTCGATGCCTACGGCAGCCAGATGCCGCTCGCCCAATGCGGCACGGTCGGCACGCCCGAGCCGCGCATGCTGACGGTCCAGGTGTGGGACAAGGGCCTCGTCAAGGCGGTCGAAAAAGCCATTCGCGATGCCGGGCTCGGCCTCAACCCGATGGCCGACGGCCAGCTCGTGCGCATCCCGATGCCGCCGATGACCGAAGAGCGGCGCAAGGAATTGCTGAAGATCGCCAAGAACTACGCCGAGGCCGCGCGCGTGTCGGTGCGCAATGTGCGCCGCGAAGGCATGGACGCGCTCAAAGCGCTGCTCAAGAACGGCAAGATCACCGAAGACGACAACCGCAAGCGCCAGACCGACATCCAGACGCTGACCGACGATTTCATCAAGAAAGTCGACGAGGCGATGGCGGGCAAAGAAAAAGACATCATGGCCGTGTAGCGGCAGCCCCGTCGCGACCTTCCAAGTCGGTCCCCGGAACCAAGCGAACCCGCCCCTCCGAAACGAAATGTCGCACGATCGCCAGATTCCCCGGCATGTTGCCATCATCATGGACGGAAACGGTCGCTGGGCCAAAGCGCGCGGCCTGCCGCGCATCGCGGGCCATCGGCGCGGCGCCGATGCCGTGCGCAACGCCGTGCGCGCGGCGGGCGAACTCGGCGTGCGCTATCTGACGTTGTTCGGCTTCTCGTCGGAAAACTGGCGCCGGCCAAGCGACGAGGTCGCCGATCTCATGGGCCTTCTGCGCCATTTCCTGCGCGCCGAACTTGCCGAGCTGCATCGCCAGGGCGTGCGCATCCGCATCATCGGCGAGCGCAAGCGCCTGCCCGCCGACGTGTGCTCGCTGATCGAGCAGGCCGAGACGACCACGCGCGACAACACGTTCCTCGATCTCGTCGTGGCGCTGTCCTACGGCGCGCGCGCCGAGATCGTTTCGGCCGCCCGCCAGCTCGCCGAGGCGGTCAAGGCCGGCACGCTCGATCCGGCGGCGATCGACGAGACGCTGTTCGCCCAGCATCTTGCGACCGCCGACATCCCCGACCCGGATCTCCTGGTGCGCACGAGTGGGGAAAAGCGCGTTTCGAATTTCCTGC
>JAIXXA010000217.1 GCA_027490975.1 Rhodospirillaceae bacterium | reverse complement strand
TCGGCCGGCGCCAGCGCGTTCACCACAAAGGTGGCGGGGTCGTTCGACCACGGGATGATGTCGATTTTTTCGCCTTGCTGCTCGGCCACAACGGCCTGCACGCGGCTGCCGCGCATGCCTACGCAAGCGCCCACGGGGTCGATCGAATGGTCGTGGCTGATCACCGCGATCTTGCCGCGGGAGCCCGGATCGCGCGCCACGGCCTTGATCTCGATGATGCCGTCGTAGATTTCCGGCACTTCCTGGGCGAAGAGCTTGGCCGTGAACTGCGGATGCGTGCGCGACAGGAAGATCTGGGGGCCGCGCGCTTCGGCGCGCACGTCGTAGATGTAGGCGCGCACGCGGTCCTGCACGCGGAAGCTTTCGCGCGGGATCGTCTCGTCGCGGCGCAGGATGGCTTCCGCACGGCCGAGATCGACCGTGATGTTGCCGAACTCGACGCGCTTGACGAGGCCGTTGACGATTTCGCCGATGCGGTCCTTGTACTCGTCGAACTGGCGGGTGCGCTCGGCTTCGCGCACGCGCTGGACGATGACCTGCTTGGCCGTCTGGGCGGCGATGCGGCCGAAATCGATCGGCGGCAGCGGATCGGTGAGGTAGTCGCCGACCTTGGCGTCGGGGTTCTTGCGCAGCGCGTCTTCGACCGACATTTCGGTCGCGTCGCTGGTGACGGGATCGGCCACCATGCGGTAGCGCAGCAGCTGCATTTCGCCGTTGTCGCGGTCGATATGCGCGCGGATGTCGTGCTCGAGGCCGTATTTGGCGCGGCCGGCCTTCTGGATGGCCTGCTCCATGGCTTCGAGAACCTGCTCGCGCTCGATGCCTTTTTCGCGCGCGACCGCGTCGGCAACCTGGAGCATTTCGATGCGATTGTAGGCGGTCGTGCGTTCCATGGTCTTCTTGTCTCTTGTTCGGGGATTTTCGGTCGAGGCGTATGAAAGGCGTTGGTGTCAGGCGCTGGCGGCGGCCGCTTCGGCGGCGCGCGTGGCGGCGATGAGTTCGTCGGTCAGCAGCAGTTTGGCGCGGGCGATCTCGGCAAACGGAACTTCGGCCGCCCCTTCTTTGGTTTCGATGCGCACGCGGTCTTCGGCAACGCCCAAAAGCGTGCCCGAAAAGCGCTTGCGCCCGTCGAGCGGGTTTTTGGTCTCGATCTTGGCGGCATGGCCTGCAAAGCGCGCATAGTCGGCTGCCCGCACCAGCGGCCGGTCGATGCCCGGCGAACTCACCTCGAGCACATAGGCCGATACGATCGGATCTTCAACGTCGAGCTTGGCCGAAAGGGCGCGCGACAAAGCTTCGCAGTCTTCGATGCGCATCGCTTTGCGGTCTTTGCGTTCGGCCATGATCTGCAGGGTCGGCCGGTCGCGGCCCGTGACGACGGCGCGCACAAGCTCGTAGCCCAGACCGTCGATGGTCGGGCTGACGAGCTGTTCGAGATTGCGGCTGCGCTGTTCCATCGGTACGCGGTCTTCCATCAATCTTTGCGCGGCTGGTTCCGACCGGCAAAAGCCGTCCGGAGAAGCTGGGGCCCAAACAAAAAAGTGCGCCGGTTTGGGCGCACTTGATACTTATCGCCCGAGCCAAACGTCGGACGTTATGACGCGCGCAATATACGCTTTTTCGCGTTCGAATCAAGTTTTCCCAAGGGGGGGCCAAGCGGCTCGAAATCCAAGGTAAATTTACCCTTTTGTGCGGCCCGCCTCCAGCCCCCATTGGAAGCCCCGGCAAGCCGCGCTAAGGTGCCGATCCGGGTTGCGATTCGCAAATGCCCGCAAAGTTGGGTGCGACCGAGATGGCGAGCATGATGCGTGCGGGACCCTTGGCAGCCGTCGGGCTCGCGGCAAGCATCGTTGGGGGCTGCGCGCAGATGGCGCAAGACCGCACCCAGCTGCCGACGGCACCCGACAATGTCGTCTATACTGCATCGGGCAGTTTCCTTGCAGCCCAGCACGCGCAGCGCACCCGCGACGTTGCGGCGGCGGCCGACTTCAGCCTGCGCGGGCTCGAGGCCGAGCCCGACAACATCGATTTTCTCGGACGCGCGCATCCGGCCCTGGTCGAAGCGGGCCGCATCGACGAAGCGGCGGCGGTTGCCGCCAAGCTCGTCGCGTACGACCCGAACTACACGCCTGCCCAACTCACGCTGGCGATCGTCGAGATGCGTGCCGACCAGCTCGAGGCCGCGCGCGCGCGCCTCGTACGCCTGCCGATCCAAGGCGTGAACCGCCTTGTGCATCCGCTGATGATCGCATGGATCGACATGGCGCTGGGGCGGCCTGCGGCAGCGCTCAATTCGCTGCGCCCGGTGCAGGAGGTGCAGGGTTTCCGCTCGATGCACGACTACCATGCCGGGCTCATCAACGAGCTTGCCGGGCGCTTCGACGACGCGGAAGCCGCCTATCGCCGCGCCATCGAAGGCGACGCCGGCGCTCCGCCGCGCCTGATCGAGGCGTTCGGCGGCTTCCTCGAGCGGCGCGGCCGGCCGGCCGAAGCGCGGGCACTCTATCTGCGCGTGCGCGGCACGCAGGGCGATTCGCCGATCGTGCGCGCCGGTCTTGCGCGTACGGCCGGCGGCGGCGCGCCCGGCCCCGCGCCCGCTTTGCCCGCGCCGACCGGCCTTGCAGGTGCGGGCGAAGCGCTCGCCAATCTCGCGGCCGCCTTCCGCCAAGACAATACGGTCTCTCTCGCCCTCGCCTATGCGCGCCTGGGGCTCTATCTCAACCCCAACGATTCGGCCGCCCTTGCGAATGCCGGCGACATTCTCGACCAGCTCGACCAGCGCGACAAAGCCGACGCGCTCTACATGCGCGTCGATCCGGCTTCGCCCTACGGCTTTGCAGCGCGGCTGCGGATCGCCGAAAATCTGCACGAAAGCGGCAACACCGATGCGGCCGTGCGCATGCTCGACCAGATCGCCGCCGAACGGCCCGACCGCATCGAGCCGTTGGTCACGATGGGCAATGCGCTGCGCGAGAAGGAGCGCTTCGTCGAAGCCGCCGCCGCCTACGGGCGCGCCATCGCGCGGCTCGGCGTGCCCGAGGCGCGCCATTGGTCGCTGTTCTACTTGCGCGGCATTGCCTTCGAGCGCGCCAAAAACTGGCCGGCGGCCGAGCAGCATTTCAAACGCGCGCTCGAGCTGCAGCCCGACCAGCCGGACGTGCTGAACTATCTCGCCTACACCTGGGTCGACAAGGGCCTCAACATCGTCGAGGCCGAGCGCATGCTCAAACGCGCGGTCGAGCTGCGGCCCAATTCGGGCCATATCGTCGACTCGCTTGCGTGGGCCTATTTCCGGCTCGGACGCTTCGAGGAGGCGGTGCCGCTGCTCGAGCGCGCGGTCGAATTGCTGCCGCAGGACGCCGTGGTGCTCGACCATCTGGGCGACGGGCTGTGGCGCGTGGGTCGCCAGCTCGAGGCGACGTTCCAGTGGAAACGCGCGCTCGACAACAATCCCGAGCCCGAGCTCAAAATCGAAATCGAAAAGAAGCTGCGCGGCGGCCTGCCGCCGCTGGCACCCGGCGCTACGCGCTGAGCGCCAACAGCAAGCCCACGCCGGCCAGCACCAGCGCCAAACCGATCGCTTCGCGCAAGGCCAGGCGCTGGGCGAAAACGCGGCGGCCGACAAAAAACGCGTACAGCATTTCGACAAGCCCGAGCGTGCGCACCAAGGCGGCCGAGGCCAGCGAGAACGCCGTGAACCAGCCGGCCGAGGCAAGTGCGCCCATCAAACCTGCAAACAGCGACGGCCGCCAGGCGGCGACCACGCGGGCCAACACGGCGCGGTCGCGCAAAGCAAGATACGCCGAGCCCGCAGCTGCCTGCAGCCCGAGTGCCAGAGCGAGGGCCGTCAAAGCGGCGATCCAGAATTGCGGCTCGTCGAGGGCCAGGATGCCGCCGCGATAGCATACGGCCGACAGCGCGAAGAAGGCGCCCGCCGCAACGCCGAAGGCGGCGGCCCGCCAATCCCCGCCCTTGGCCGCCCACGGATTGCCCGACAGCACCATCACGCCCAGCGTGGCGAGCGCGATCGCGGCAAAGCCGGCGAGCCCGACCGGCTCCTGGAGAACGGCGGCCGCAAAAATCGCGACCTGCACGGGCTCGGTTTTCGTGAATGCGATCGACACGGCAAAAGCCTGGGTGCGCATCGCCGCCAGCATCGCAGCGGTGGCCAAGATCTGCGCGAAGGCGCCCGCCGCAATCCAGCCCAGTGCCGTCGCGTCGGGAAGCGGCGGCAAACGCCCGGCAAGACCGCAAGCGGCCGCGAGCATCGCAAGCGCAAACGGGAAACCGTAGAGAAAGCGCACATGCGTCGCACCCACGGTGCCGAGGCTCGCGGTCAAATGCCGCTGCATGGCGTTGCGCGCGGTCTGTGCGGCTGCGGCCGCCAAAGTCGCCGGAATCCAAAGCCAGCTTGGATCGAAACTCATCCGCCGCGCGTCAGCACGAACAGGCCTTGTTCGCCGAGCAGATTGGCAAGGCGCCCGGGCGCTTGCAGGCCTTTGGGGCGCCCGACCGAATCGAGCACCATTGCTTGCTCGATCGTCACGTCCAGTGCCCGGCACAGATCGACGAAATCGTCGAGCGTGCAAAGGTGAATATTCGGCGTTTCGTACCATGCCGAGGTGAGCGTGCCGGTGACCGGCATCTTGCCGCCGAACAGCAGGCGAAGGCGCACATGCCACACGCCGAAATTGGGGAACGACACGATGGCGCGGCGCGAAATGCGCACGAGATGCTCGAGCACGGCCTTCGGGTCCCACGTCGCCTGCAGCGTCTGCGACAGGATCGCGTAGTCGAAACCGCGCGTGGGATAGTCCTTGAGATCGGTGTCGGCGTCGCCCTGCACGACCGACAGGCCTTGCGCCACGCACGCGTTGACGCCGGCCTGGCTGATCTCGATGCCGCGCGCATCGACGTTCTTTTCGTGCGCGAGATAGTCGAGCAAGGCGCCGTCGCCGCAGCCGATATCGAGCACGCGGCTGCCCGGTTCGATCATCTCGGCGATCGCCTGCAGATCGACGCGGATCGAGGCGCGCGGGCGCCCCTGTGCGGCCAACGGCAAAGGTCCGGTCATTTGAATTTGAGGCCTCGATGTTCGGCCGCCCCGTTGAGGAAGCCGCCGAGCACGGCATGGAACTCCGGCTCGTCGAGCAGGAACGCATCGTGGCCCTTGTCGGACACGATCTCGACGAACGAGACGTTGGCCGCAGCGGCATTGAGCGCATGCACGAGGGCGCGGCTCTCGGAGGTCGGGAACAGCCAGTCGGACGTGAAGCTCACGACGCAAAAACGCGTCTTGGTACCTTCGAAGGCCGCGGCAAGGCTGCCGCCATGCTCGGCCTGCAGGTCGAAATAATCCATCGCGCGCGTGATGTAGAGATAGGAATTGGCGTCGAACCGATCGACGAAGGTCGAGCCTTGATGGCGCAGATAGCTCTCGACTTGGAAGTCGGCGTCGAAGCCGTAGGAGAGCTGCGCGCGGTCCTGCAGCTTGCGGCCGAATTTGCGGTGCAGAGCGGTTTCGGACAGGTACGTGATGTGGGCGGCCATGCGGGCCACGGCAAGGCCGCGCTGCGGCTGGGTGCCGGCGGCCTGATATGCGCCGCCGTTCCATTGCGGATCCGCCATGATCGCCTGGCGGCCGACCTCGTGGAACGCGATGTTCTGCGCCGAATGGCGATAGGACGTGGCGACGGGCACGGCCGCAAACACGCGCTCGGGATAGGCCGAGCACCATTCCAGCACCTGCATGCCGCCCATCGAGCCGCCGATCACGCAGAACAGCTTGCCGATGCCCAGATGGTCGATCAGGCGCGCTTGCGCCTTCACCATGTCGCCGATCGTGATGACCGGAAAGGCAAGGCCGTAAGGCTGCCCGGTTGCGGGATCCATATCCTTGGGGCCCGTCGTGCCCATGCAGCCGCCGAGCACGTTCGCGCACACGATGAAATAGCGGTCGGTGTCGAGCAGCTTGCCGGGGCCCACAATGGCCTCCCACCAGCCGGGCTTGCCGGTCACCGGATGGCGGTCGGCCACGAAATGATCGCCGGTCAAAGCGTGGCACACCAAAATGCCGTTCGACTTGTCGGCATTCAGCGTGCCGTAGGTTTGGTACGCGACCGTTACGGGGCCAAGCTCGATGCCGGAATCGAGGCGCAGGGGATCGCTTGCCGGAATCACAAAACGTTTGCCGGGGAACGACGCTGCTGCGCTATCGAGGGGCGTAAGGGTGGGGTGTGCGGTCAAAGGGGCGATGCCAGAAAGAGCCAGGGGGGCTAAACGAGCCGGTTTGCGCGAACAAAGCGGGCGAAACATGGGCCAAGCGGCAGGCGGATTCAAGCGCTTGCTGCGCCAAGGGGACGCCCGGGCCAGCGGAGGGCACGCGCAGAGCGCCAGAGGGGGCGCACCAAGGGGGCAATTGTATTGCGCGGTGCGACGGCGCTGGGCTATGGCTTGTGCGCCCAGCATGACCCAGCTCCGATGAACCAAGCGCCTGCATCGCTCGCCGATCTTCGCCGCCGCCTCGATGCGATCGACGACCGGCTGCTCGACCAGCTCATGGAGCGCGCGCGCGCGATGGAAGACGTGCGCGCCGCAAAAGCCGCCGAGGAGGGCAACAGCCCCCGCCTCGCCCGGCCCGGGCGCGAATTGGCGATCCTGCGCCGGCTTGTGACGCGTATCCAAGGGCCGCTGCCGCCGGGCCTTGTCGTGCGGCTGTGGCGCGACATCATGACGAGCTTCACGCGCCTGCAAGGTGCGTTTTCGGTGGTGGTGCTCGATGCGGCCAAGGACGAGCGCGCCAAGCCGCCCGCCCAGCTTATGGGTTTTGCGCGCCGCCATTACGGCCAAGCCACGCCGCTTTTGGCCGCAAGCTCGCCCGCCCAGCTCATCGCGCGCCTCGACGACGGCCGCGCGCAGTTGGGCCTGCTGCCCACGCCCGAAGACGCGCCCGATCTCAATTGGTGGCGCAATCTTGCGCCGGGCGGCTTGCAGGTGCTGGCCCGCCTGCCGATCGACGGGCGCGAGACCCAGCCTGGCGCCTTCGTGGTCGGGCGACAGAATTTCGAAGAATCGGGCGCCGATCGCGGCCTGCTCGCAGTCGCCCCAGACATCGAGGCAAGCCGCGCCAAACTCGTGCGCATGCTGACAGATGCAGGGCTTGCCCCCGTCGGCATCATCGCCGAATCGTCGGTCGGCGGCAGACCGATCTTTTTGATCGTCAACGAAAGCTACGTCGCCCCTGGCGACGCAAGGCTTGCGCATTTGGCCGAGGCGGGCTTGCGCACGAGTGTCGCCGGCGGCTACGGCGTGCCGCTCGACCTTGCCCTCGACCAGCCTTTGAAGGGAGTTCCCGCATGACATCGCCCGTGCCGCGCCCCGGCATCCTCGAGATCAAGCCCTATGTCGGCGGCAAGTCGAGTGCGGCGGGATCGCAAAGGCCGATCAAGCTCTCGTCGAACGAGGGGGCCCTTGGGCCTTCGCCCAAGGCCATTGCCGCGGCTGCGGCCGCGGCGGCCGAAATGCACCGCTATCCCGACAGCCAATCGGCCGCGTTGCGCGCGGCCATCGGCAAGCGCTTTGCGCTCGATCCCGCGCGCATCGTGTGCGGCTCAGGGTCGGACGAGCTCATCGCCTTGCTCGTCAAAGCCTATGCCGGGCCCGGCGACGAGGTGCTCTACAGCCAATACGGCTTTACGATGTATCCGATTTCGGCCCTTACCGTGGGTGCGACGCCCGTGTGGGCGCCCGAAAAAGGCTACCGGACCGACATCGACGCAATGATCGCCAAGGCAGGGCCGAAGACCAAAATCTGTTTCCTTGCCAATCCCAACAACCCGACCGGCTCCTACGTGACGGGGCCGGATATCAAGCGCCTGCGCGACCGTTTGCCGCCGCACACGCTGCTGGTGATCGATGCGGCCTATGCCGAATACGTTAGCCGCAACGACTATTCGGCCGGCGTCGAAATCGTCGACGGCAGCGACAATACGGTGATGCTGCGCACCTTCTCGAAGATGTTCGCATTGGGCGGCATGCGCCTGGGCTGGGCCTATTGCCCGCCCGCGATCGTGGACGTGCTCGACCGCGTGCGCGGCCCCTTCAATGTGGGGGCGGCCGCCCAGGCCGCTGGCGTGGCCGCCCTCGAAGATCTCGCCTTCCAGGACCAGGTGCGCGCGCACAACGACCGCGTGCTGCCGTGGTTCGTGGACGAATGTACAAAGCTCGGCCTTTCGACGCTGCCGTCGGTCGGCAATTTCGTGATGGTGCGTTTTCCCGATGCGCCCGCGAAAAACGCGGCGGCGGCCAACGAGTTTCTGATGGCGCGCGCGATCATTCCGCGCGCTGTCGCCAATTACGGCCTGCCGGAATTCCTGCGTTTCACGATCGGCACCGAGGACGAAATGAAGGCCGTCGTCGCGGCCCTTGGCGCGTTCCTCAAATGAAACAGGTCGTCGGCACGCTGGCGATCGTTGGCTGCGGGCTGATCGGCTCGTCGATCGCGCGCGCGGCACGGCGCGGCAATGCCGCGATGCGCATCGTCGTGTGCGATGCCGATGCGGGTGCGCGTCGCACGATCCGCAAGCTGGGTTTTGCCGACGCGATCGTGGCCTCGCCCGCCAAGGCGGCGGCAGGGGCCGACATGGTGGTGCTGTGCACGCCGATGTCGACCTACGCCGCGATCGGGCGCGCGATCGGACCGAAGCTCAAAGCCGGAGCGATCCTCACCGATGCAGGCTCGGTCAAGCGCGCGGCGCTGGAGCGCCTCGCGCCGTTTGTGCCGCGCGGCGTGCATCTGGTGCCCGCACATCCCGTGGCGGGGACCGAAAATTCGGGGCCCGAGGCGGGTTTTGCCGAATTGTTCGACGGGCGCTGGTGCATCGTGACCCCCGTTGCGGGCACACCCAAGCAGGCGACCAAAAAGGTCGAGGCCTTGTGGGCGCGGCTTGGCAGCAAAGTGGCGGTGATGACGCCCGAGCACCACGACCGCGTGCTCGCGATCACGAGCCACGTGCCGCATCTGATCGCCTACACGATCGTGAATACGGCAAGCGATCTCGAAGGAACATTGCGCGCCGAGGTGATCCGCTATTCGGCCTCGGGCTTCCGCGATTTCACGCGCGTGGCTGCTTCGAGCCCGGTCATGTGGCGCGACATTTTCCTCGCCAACAAAGACGCCGTGCTCGAAATGCTCGGCCGTCTCTACGAGGACATCGCGCTTCTGCAGAAAGCGATCCGCCACGACGAGGGCGACACGCTGGAGCGACTCTTTTCCAAAGCGCGCCACATCAGACGCAGCGTCGTCGCCGCAAAGCAGGATTAGCTAGAGGCGCACGTAGCGCAGGATCGTCGCCTTGCGGCCCTGCAGGCGCGCTTTGGCGGCGTAGCGCGTTTCGATGGCGTCTTGCGGATAGAGACGCCAGTCGTCGGCGTTGCGCGCGGTCCAGGCGAAGGCCGGGTGCGCCTTCATCTTGACGAGCATCCAAAGAAGATAAGGCTCGTCGTCGGTCGCAAGGCGCAGCTCGGCACCCGGCTTCAGCAGGCGCGCCGCTTCGTCGAGAAACGGCGGTGCAATCAAGCGGCGCTTGTGGTGGCGCTGCTTGGGCCACGGATCGGGATGCAGCACAAAAAGCTTTTCGAGCGAGGCGGCGGGCAGATGGCCGAGCAGCTCGCGCGCGTCGCCTGCGTAAAGGCGCACATTTTTTAGATTACGCGTCTCGAGATGGCGCACAGCCGACACGACGCCGTTCACGAACGGCTCGGCGCCGATCAGCGCCACATCGGGATTGCTGGCGGCCTGGTGGGCAAGATGTTCGCCGCCGCCGAAGCCCACTTCGAACCACAGCGCGCGCGGCACGAACCCGAACAGGGCGGGAATGTCGAGCAGCGTTCCCGCAGC
>JAIXXA010000103.1 GCA_027490975.1 Rhodospirillaceae bacterium | reverse complement strand
GGCCCTTTTCGTCGAACGCCATCACGACCACGGCGGCCCCGTAGCGGCGCACTTTGCGCGCCTGTTCGACGAACGGCGCTTCGCCTTCCTTCATCGAGATCGAATTGACGATGGGCTTGCCGGCCACGCATTTGAGGCCCGCTTCGATGACCGACCATTTGGAGCTGTCGATCATCACGGGTACCCGCGTGATGTCGGGCTCGGCCGCGATGAGCTTCAGGAACGTGTCCATCGCCTTCTCGGCGTCGAGCAGGCCTTCGTCCATGTTGACGTCGATGATCTGCGCGCCCGCCTCGACCTGCTGGCGCGCCACCTCGACGGCGGCGGTGTAGTCGCCGCCCAGAATCAGTTTCTTGAACGCCGCCGAGCCGGTGACGTTGGTGCGCTCGCCGATATTGACGAAAGTGGCGCTGGCGCCTGCGTTGCTGGGTTCGCTCATGTCAGAAACTCACCGCTTCCATGCCCGCCAACCGCAGCCGCGCGCCGAGTTTGGGGATTTGGCGCGGCGGCACGCCCGCCACCGACTTCGCGATCGCCGCGATATGGCCGGGTGTGGTGCCGCAGCAGCCGCCGACCACGTTGATCCAGCCGTTGCGCGCCCACACGCCCACGAGCTGCCCGGTCATTTCCGGCGGCTCGTCGTAGGCGCCCATGTCGTTGGGCAGGCCCGCATTGGGATAGACGCAGATCAGCGTGTCCGCGCGCGCCTGGATGTCGCCCACGTAAGGGTAAAGCTCGGTCGCCCCGAACGAGCAGTTCATGCCCATCGTGAGCGGCTTTGCGTGGCGCACCGAATTCCAGAAGGCTTCGACCGTCTGGCCCGAGAGATTGCGCCCGGCCATGTCGGTCAGCGTGAAGGAGCACATGACCGGAATCTCTTCGCCGCGCGCCTCGCCCGCTTCCGAACACGCCACGAGCGCCGCCTTTGCGTTCAGCGAATCGAACACGGTTTCGACCATGATGAAATCGGCCCCGCCGTCGAGCAGCCCGTCGATCTGCTCGCGGTAGATGTCGCGCATCTCGTCGAACGAGACCGCGCGGTAGCCCGGATTGTTGACGTCCGGGCTGATCGACAGCGTCTTGTTCGTAGGTCCCAAAGCGCCGATCACGAAGAGCGGCTTCTCCGGATTTTTGGCCATCGCCGCGTCGCAGGCTTTGCGGATCACTTGGGCCGCCGCAATGCTGATCTCGCGCGCCTGCGCCTGCAGCCCGTAATCGGCCAAGCTGATGGCGTTGGAGTTGAAGCTGTTGGTGGCGAGAAGATCGGCCCCTGCGTCGATGTATTTGTTGCAGATCTCGGCGACGATCTCGGGGCGCGTGAGATTGAGCAGGTCGTTGTTGCCCTTCTGGTCGTGATTGTAGCTGCGCCCGTTGCGGTAGCCCGCCTCGTCGAGCTTGTAGCTCTGGATCATCGAGCCGTAGGGCCCGTCCTTCACGAGAATGCGTTCGGAAGCGACCTTGCGGAACAAATCGGCTTTTTGCGCGCGTGTCATGGGCGTGTGCTTTCAGGCCGCTTGGGCCGCAACTTTAGCCGGGCGCAGGCCCAGCACGTGGCAGATCGAATAGGCGAGGTCCGCGCGGTTGAGCGTGTAGAAATGGAAATCCGTGACGCCGTGCGCCTGCAGCCGGCGGCACTGCTCGGCCGCGACCATCGCGGCCACGAGGCGGCGCGTCTCGGGATCGGGATCGAGCCCGTCGAACAGGTCGGCGAGCCAGCCGGGCACGGAAGCGCCGCACATTTTCGAGAATTTCTGCACTTGCGCGAAATTCGTCACCGGCAGGATGCCGGGCACGATCTCGTTGCGAATGCCGCGTGCCGCACAGCGGTCGCGGTAGCGCAAATAGACGTCGGTATCGAAAAAATACTGCGTGATGGCGCGGTTGGCGCCGGCATCGAACTTGGCTTTGAGATAGTCGATGTCGGCCTCGGGCGACGGCGCGTCGGGATGGGACTCAGGATACGCGCCCACCGAGATGTCGAAATTCGCGATGCGCCGAATGCCCGCCACGAGGTCGCTCGCGTAGGCGTAGCCGCCGGGATGCGGCTCGTATTTCGTTTGGCCCGCCTGCGGATCGCCGCGCAGAGCCACGATATGGCGCACGCCCGCCGCCCAGTAGCTGCGCACGACGTCGTCGATTTCGTCGCGCGTGGCGGCAACGCAGGTGAGGTGCGCCGCCGGCGACACGTCGCTTTCCGACGCAATGCGCTTGACCACCGCATGCGTGCGTTCGCGCGTCGACCCGCCCGCGCCGTACGTGACCGATACGAAACGCGGCCCCAGCGGCGCCAGGCGCTCGAACGCGGCCCACAGCTGCTTGTCCATCTCTTCGTTCTTGGGCGGGAAGAATTCGAAACTCACGGTGATCGCACCGGTCGCGGTTTCGCCGCCGAAAAGCCGTTCGTTCATGGGGGGAAGGTTCCTTCTTCAGGTCACGAGGCAAGAGAGGTGG
Organism: Rhodospirillaceae bacterium; assembly: GCA_027490975.1. GTDB lineage: Bacteria > Pseudomonadota > Alphaproteobacteria > CACIAM-22H2 > CACIAM-22H2 > Tagaea. The sequence continues at coordinate 9,914 of JAIXXA010000103.1, read as the reverse complement.
GGGCGGCATAGGTGCTTGCCGCCTTGTCGCCCGCCCACAGGCAGACGGTCAAAGCTTCGCCCGGCAGCTTGACCGGGGCCTCGGGCTCCAGACCCGCCGCAACCAGCCAGGCGCGCATGTCGGCATCGGCAAAGCCGAGGCGCCGATGCGCGTTTTCGCTGCGCAGCGCATCGTACGTGTGGGGCGCGAAATCGACGATCACAAGCCGGCCGCCCGGCCGCAGCACGCGCGCGGCTTCGGCCACCACGGCCGCGGGATCGTCGGCAAAATGCAGGACCTGGTGGATCGTCACCACGTCGAATTCGGGCACGTCCCAGGCGAGGCGATACATGTCGCCCTGTCGCACATAGACATTGGCAAGGCCCGCCTTGGCGATGTTGGCGCGCGCCACGCGCAGCATCTCGTGCGACTGGTCGATGCCCACGCCGCGCGCGCCCCGTGCGCCGAGCAACTCGAGCACGCGCCCCGTGCCGGTGCCGATGTCGAGCACGTCGAAGCCCGCGTGCGGCGGCATCAGATCGAGCAGGCGCTGCTCGACCTCGCGGTCGTGCGCGTGCAGCGATCGGATGCGGTCCCAGCCTGCCGCATTGGCGTCGAAATACGCGGCGGCGCGTGCGGCCCGCGTCGCGCGCACGGCAGCGAGGCCGTCGCGGTCGCGCTGCAGCTGCGCGTCGTCGGCCGGCAGCAACTCGGCAAGCTTGCGCACGAGCGCGCCCGCCGAACCGTCGGCATGCGTGCCGGCGGCAAGCCGGTAGAAAACCCAGGATCCCTCGGGCAGCCGGTCGAGCAGGCCCGCGTCGCACAGCAATTTGAGATGGCGCGACACGCGCGGCTGGCTTTGCCCCAGAATCTGCACCAGCTCGCTGACGGTGAGCTCGCCCTGGGCGCACAAGGCCAACAGCCGCAGCCGGGTGGGCTCGGCGGCGGCACGCAAGGCCTCCAAAAGGGTGCTCAAGGACAGCGACATTTTCACTCCCAAGAAACATACATATAACGATATGTTTATGTCTTGCAAGATTTAACTGCGGCCGATTTTGCTAAAGGCCAGAATGCCTGTTGTATCGGCGCAACAGGCACGGGCGGAACCCTGTGGGGCGATTGTCGGCCTATGGTTTTGGCGCCAAGCCCTATGATAACTATTCGTTCTCAAAGTCTCGAGTCGTGTCACGACGGCGCGGCTCGGGCGCTCTGGATGCGGCGTTGGATCGGCACTGTTGCTCTGTGATGATCTAAAGCTCTTCAGGGTTCGTAAACGCATTCGTGTTAGCGTCATATTGGCGTGTTATCGTCAGGTTGGCGTAAGCTTTGTCTGCGATGGTCTTCGGTAGCATTTTCTGCGGTTTGTGTCGGCGTCTCGTCGGAAAAAATCGCGTTTCGTCTCGAAGGGTTGCGCTGTCACATGTTGTCCTTGTCGAATTCTGACTTGTCGAAACTTGGTTCGGTGCGTCGTACGTGTCTGACGGCGCTGCTTGCAGCCAGCCTTTTTGTCGGTGCCTCGGCCGCGCGTGCCGCCGACCCGTCGTCGCCCGCCATCCAGGCCCAGATCGCGCAGGTTGAAATCGCGCAGGTTGAAATCGCGCAGGCAAACCAAGCCGGCAGCGAAATCTGGGACCCGATCGAGCCGGTCAACCGCTATTTCTTCGAAGTGAACCGCTTCCTCGACGAATTCATCCTGAAGCCGACCTCGGCCTGGTACGGGCTGCTGCCGCAAGGCGTGCGCACGAGCACGGGCAATTTCCTCGGCAATCTGCGCACGCCGTGGACCGTCGCGAACGACGGGCTGCAGGGCGAAGGCACGCGGGCCGGGACGGCCGTTGCGCGCTTCTTCATCAACACGATCATCGGCTTTTTCGGCTTCTTCGATCCGGCCAAGGAAATGGGCTTCGCACCGCACGACGAAGACGCGGGCCAGACCCTCGGCGCGTGGGGCGTGCAGGAAGGCCCCTATCTGATGCTGCCCGTGCTGGGCTCGTCGAACGGCCGCGACATCGTCGGCTTTGCGGTCGACGCGTTCCTCGATCCGTTCAATCTGCTGACGCGCGGCACGCGTCTCGATTGGGCGCCCTACGCGCGCGCCGGCGCTTCGGCCGTGCATTATCGCGACGCCAACAGCCAGCAGATCGACGATCTGCAGCGCAGCTCGACCGATCTCTACGCGACCGTGCGCCGCGTGTCGGTCGAACGGCGCCGTGCGGAGATCCGCAATGCCGATCCGGGCTCGACCCCGCCCTCGCCGCGCATGACCGACGGCGACCTGCCCGGCAATTCCGGATCGCGCGCCGACGCGGCGCAGTGACGGGCGCCCGGGGATAACGCGCCATGCCGCGCCGCATCCTGCTGACGTGCTTCGCCCTTCTGGCCCTTGCGTTGGCTGCGCCGTCCGCGCGCGCGCAGAACGCCGTGCCCACCGCGTCGCAGTTCATCGACCGGCTGTCGCAGACGGCGATCGAAGGCCTTACGTCCAAAGACATCGACCACGACGAACGCAAAGAGCGCTTCCGTAAAATCTTCACCGAGGCGTTCGACGTGACCACGATCGGGCGCTTTGCGCTCGGCGCGCCGTGGCGCACGGCCAGCGAGACCGACCGTGCCGAATATCTGAAGGCATTCGAAGACTACATCGTGGCGAGCTACGCCACGCGCTTTGCCGACTATGGCGGCGAAAAGATCGTGACCGTGGGCTCGCGCCGCGGCGACGACAACGAAGCCTTCGTGCAGTCGCAGTTCATGCGCGCGCAGGGTGCGCCGGTGCGCGTGACCTGGCGCGTGCGCCCGAACGCCGACAGCTGGCGCATCATCGACGTGATCATCGAAGACGTCAGCATGGCGATCACGCAGCGCGACGATTTCTCGGCGACCGTGCAGCGCAACGGCGGCCGCCTGTCGGCGCTCATCGAAGCCTTGCGCGCCAAGACCGCGCCTCCGGGCGCCGCCCCCGCCGGGCGCAGCTAGCGCGCGCGCCTCAAGGCGCGAGCAAGGCCACCAGATTGCGCGGCAGGGCTTTCGCAGCCACTTCCTTTTCGAGCTTCTGCAGCATGCGGTCGACGCGCGCGCCCGTCTCCGTCAGCGCATAGCTCACGTGCGGCACTTTGGTCTTGCGGTCCGTGCGCGCAACGAGCCCCAGTTTCTCGAGTTCGCGCAAGCGCAAAGCCAGCATGCGCGGCGATATCCGGTCCGGCACCTTCTTGCGCAGATCGCCGAAGCGGGTTTCGCCGTTTCGCCCCAGCGTCCACACAATATGGCCAAGCCAGCGGCGCGCCAAAAACTGCAGCGCCACGTCGAGCGGGCATCCCTTTACCAGTTCCATTCGAATTTAACCTCGCTGTCATCTTAGGCGACCGGTTACGCCGCGATAACGTCTTGCAATCGAGCGTCGGCGCCACGAAATGTTGCCGCATCGGCACAAACCGACGCCCGCCACCCTGCATCAATCCAACCGGAGCATTCAAGATGCCAAAAGCGACCGCCGCCCCCGGCAAAAAGCTGCTTACGCCAGCCGACCACACGCTGATCATGATCGACCACCAGTCGCAGATGGCGTTCGCGACGAAGTCGATCGACGCCGTCCTGCTGCGCAACAACGCGGCCCTGGTGGCGGCAGGTGCGGCCGGGTTCGGCGTATCGACGATCCTCACCACGGTCGCCGAGAAGACGTTCTCGGGCCCGATCTTCGACGAAATCAAAGCGGCCTTCCCCAAGGCGGACGTGATCGACCGCACCTCGATGAACACGTGGGAAGATCCGCGCATCGCCGAACGCGTCAACGCGATCGGCAAGCCCAAGATCGTGCTCGCCGGGCTGTGGACGTCGGTGTGCATTGTCGGCCCCGCCCTCTCGGCCCTCGACCAGGGTTTCGAGGTCTATGTCGTGGCCGACGCGTGCGGCGACGTGTCGGACGAAGCGCACGAACGCGCCATGGACCGCATGGTCCAAGCCGGTTCGCAGCCCATGACATCGCTGCAGTACCTGCTCGAGCTGCAGCGCGACTGGGCGCGCGGCGGCACCTACGATCTCACCACCGGCATCGCCAAGAAATTCGGCGGCGCCTACGGCCTCGGCATCATCTACGCCAAGGCCATGTTCGGCGCCCACGAAGGCTGAAGCACCGCCAAGCCCTGCAAAAGGAAGCCCTATGGTCGATGCGATTTTCCATTCGGGCCGCATCCGCACGCTCGACGCCGCGAACCCCGAAGCCGAGGCCGTTGCGGTCGCGGACGGCAAGTTCGCGGCCGTCGGCGACGCGCGCAGCGTGCTGGCCCTTGCCGGTCCGCACACGAAAATCGTCGACCTCAAGGGCAAGCTTGTCGTCCCCGGCCTCAACGACAGCCACATCCATCTGATCCGCGGCGGCCTCAACTACAATATGGAGCTGCGCTGGGACGGGCTCGGCTCGCTCGGCGAAGCGCTCGAAATGCTCAAGGCCCAAGTCGCGGTCACCCCGCCGCCGCAATGGGTGCGCGTGGTGGGCGGTTTCAGCGAACACCAATTCGCCGAAAAGCGCCTGCCCACGCTCGACGAGCTCAACGCGATCGCACCCGACACGCCCGTCTTTATTCTGCATCTCTACGACCGCGCCTTGCTGAACCGCGCGGCCTTGCGTGCCGCCGGCTACACCAAAGACACGCAAGCCCCGCCCGGCTGCCACATCGAACGCGACGCAAGCGGCGAGCCCACGGGCCTTCTCGTGGCCAAGCCCAACGCGCTTATTCTCTACGCCACACTCGCCAAGGGCCCGAAGCTCGATCCGGCCGACCAGATCGTCTCGACGCGCCTGTTCATGCGCGAATTGAACCGGCTCGGCGTCACCTCGGTGATCGATGCGGGCGGCGGCTTCCAGAATTATCCGGACGACTACCAGATCATCGCCAAGCTCGCCGACGAGGGCGCCCTCACGGTGCGCATCGCCTACAATCTCTTCACCCAGAACAAGGGTGCTGAGCTGCAGGATTTCCAGCGGTGGACCAAGATGGTGTCGCCGGGCGACGGCAGTGTGATGTTCCGGCACAACGGTGCCGGCGAAATGCTGGTCTTCTCCGCCGCCGATTTCGAGGATTTCAAAGAACCGCGCCCGGACCTTCCGCCCTCGCTCGAGAGCGATCTCGAGGGTGTCGTCCGCCATCTCGTCGCCAATCGCTGGCCGTTCCGCATCCACGGCACCTACGAAGAATCGATCGCGCGCTTTCTCGACGTGTTCGAGAAGGTCGATCGCGACGTGCCATTTGCGGGTCTGCATTTCACCATCGACCATGCCGAGACGATTTCGCAGCGTTCGATCGAGCGCATTGCCAAACTCGGCGGCGGCATTGCGATCCAGCATCGCATGGCCTATCAGGGCGAAGATTTCGTGGCGCGCTACGGCGCCCACGCGGCCGCCGCAACCCCGCCGGTCAAGCGCATGCTCGAGACGGGTGTCGCCGTCGGCGGCGGCACGGACGCGACGCGCGTTGCCTCCTACAATCCTTGGGTCGCCCTGTCGTGGCTCACGACCGGGCGCACGGTCGGCGGCATGCGCGTAACGCCGCCCGAAAACTGCCTCGACCGCGAAGAAGCTTTGCGGCTGTGGACACAAGGCTCGGCGTGGTTCGCAAGCGAAGACGGCGCCAAGGGCCAAATCAAAGTTGGCCAATATGCCGACCTCATCGCCCCGTCGGCCGATTATTTCTCGGTGCCGTCTTCCGAGATATCGCACCTCGCGTCGGACCTCACCGTCGTGGGCGGGCGCATCGTGCATGCCGACGGCGATTTCAAGCCGCTCGCGCCCCCCGACCTGCCGGTGTCGCCTGCCTGGTCGCCGGTCAAACGCTTCGGCGGCTACCAGCATCGCCGCCCGGGCGAAACGCGCTTCGTCGCCAAAGCCGTGGCACGCCACGGTGCGATCGCGCGCGCGGTCGATGCGTTGTGCGGCTGTGCCGCCGCCTGCGGCGTGCATGGCCATGCGCATAGCCGCACGGCCGCAGCCCCGGTGGCGGCAGGCGATCTCAAAGGTTTTTGGGGAGCACTCGGGTGCAGTTGTTTTTTCTGACATGCGCATGAGCGACGAACGCTTGGAGTTCGTCGCGCGTGCCGGCAGCATGCTGCTGGTCGCACCGTTTCTGGTGAGCGGCATCTTCAAGCTGTTCGATTTTGCGGGCGCCACGCAAGAGGTCGCGGCCCTCGCCGGCCTCGAACCGGCATGGATATTTGCCGTGCTAACAATCGCAGTCCAGATCGGCGGGTCTTTGCTCGTCGTGTTCGGCAACCGCTGGGGCACGCTTGCCGGCGCCCTTGCCCTCGCCGGCTTCACGATCGTTGCCACGCTGCTCGCGCACAGCTGGTGGACCAAAGAAGGGGTCGCGCGCGTGCGCGATTTCAACGTGTTCTTCGAGCATGTCGCGATCGTCGGCGGCTTCGTGCTGGCGGCCGCCTTCGCCTGGCACCGACGCGCGTGACGGATCAGGCATCGCCGCCGCCGCGACCGGGTGCGTTTGCGCCGTTTCGCCATTTTCCGTTTGCGATGCTGTGGACGGCCACACTTGTCTCCAATACCGGCACGTGGATGCACGACGTCGCCGCCGCGTGGCTGATGACGTCGCTGTCGCCGTCGCCTTTGATGGTCTCGCTCGTGCAGTCGGCAACGGCGGCCGCGATGGCGCTGTTCGCCTTGCCGGCGGGCGCGCTCGCCGACCTCGTGGATCGGCGCAAATTGCTGCTTGCCCTCAATTTCGTGCGGCTCGGCCTTGCGGGGCTGCTTGCCGCACTCGCTTTTGCCGGGGCCGTCACCGTCGAAATTCTGCTCGGCGTAACGTTTGCGCTCGGCGTGTGTTCGGCCTTGATGGCGCCGGCATGGCAGTCGGTCGTGCCGTTGTTGGTGCCGAAGCCCGAACTCAAACAGGCCGTCGCCCTCAATTCGATGGGCATCAATGTCGCGCGCGCGGTCGGTCCTGCCGCCGGCGGGGCGGCCATCGTGGGCTTCGGCCCGGCGATCGCGTTCCTCGCCAATGCGCTGTCCGAGATCGCGGTGATCGCGGCACTGCTGCTGTGGAAGGCACCGGCGCGTGCCGCCAAAAAACGGCCCGAGCGTTTTGTCGCCGCGATGGTTGCGGGCCTGCGCTACGCCGCCAACGCGCCCGACTTCGCGCAAGTGCTCAAACGCGCGCTGCTGTTCTTCCCGTTCGCGTCGGCCTATTGGGCGTTGCTGCCCTTGGTCGCGCGGGATCTATTGGGCGGCGATGCGGCCTTGTTCGGCCTTCTCATCGGCGCCGTCGGCGCAGGCGCCGTGGCGGGCGCACTCGCCATGCCGAGTGTGGATCGGCGCATTGGCAGCGAAGGTTTGCTGCTGGCCGGATCGCTTGGTACGGCGGGCGTGCTTGCGGTCTTCGCACTCGTGCCTGTCTCGGCCGTCGCGATAGCGGCGTGTTTTGTTGCCGGGACTGCGTGGATCTTCAAGCTCTCGACGCTGAATGTCGCCGCACAAAGCGCTTTGCCCGATTGGGTGCGCGGGCGCGGCCTGTCGATCTACGGACTCGTGTTTTTCGGCGCGATGGCGCTGGGGGCGGCGTTCTGGGGCTGGCTTGCGACGCTTATCGGCGTGGCGGCTTCTCTTGGCGTCGCCGCCATTTTTCTTGCGGCAAGTGCCGCATTTGCGCGGCACTTCGCGCTCGCCGCGCGCCAAGGCGATCTTGCCCCCTCGGGCCATTGGCCGGAGCCGCCCGCCTTGGCGCAGGACGCCCACGCGCGCGGACCCGTGATGGTGCAGATCGAGTACCGGATCGCGCCGGAAGATCGCGACGCGTTTTTGCGCACGATCGCGGCCCTTGCGGGCGAGCGGCGGCGCGACGGCGCCATCGAATGGGACGTGTTCGAAGACGCCGCCGATCCGGGCCGCTTCGTCGAAAGCTTCGTCGAGGAAGACTGGTCCGCCCATCTGCGCCACCACGACCGCGTCACCCACCAAGACGCGGACCTCCAGGTGGCGGTCGCAAAATTCCATCGCGGGCCGGCACCGCCCGCGGTCGTGCATCTCGTCGCTGCTGCCCCCCGCGACTGAAAGGAGCGAGCCCATGTCGCGCATACTTGCCGGATTGATCCTGGCCTTGAGCGTCGGCGCCATCGCGCGCCTGACCGGCCTGCCGCTGCCCGCCCCGCCGGTGCTGGTCGGCGCACTTCTCGTGCTCGCAATGACGCTCGGCTACGAGGCAGTCGATCGCCTCGCCCAGCGCCGCGCGGCCGCCCATAGCGCCAATTGCGCGGGCCACGACGGCGCTGCACGCGGCGCCATGCCGCCGCGCCTCAAGAAAGACGCAGCGCCATGACCCAGATATTGCTCGGCCTCGCCTTTTCGTTCGCCGTGGGCGCCGCGTGCCGCTGGTTCGACATCCCCTCGCCCGCCCCTCCCAAAATCGTCGGCGCGTTGCTCGTCGTGGCGATGACGGTGGGCTTCCTCGCCGCCGACTGGCTGCTCGCAGGCGGCTAGGCGCGCCCGATCAGTCGCGCGTGAGCGGCTTGTATTTGATGCGGTGCGGCTGGTCGGCGTCGGCCCCCAGGCGCCGCTTCTTGTCGGCCTCGTAGTCCTGGTAGTTGCCTTCGAACCACACGACCTGGCTGTCGCCTTCGAACGCCAGAATGTGCGTGGCGATGCGATCGAGGAACCAGCGGTCGTGGCTGATCACCAGCACGCAGCCCGAATATCCCAGCAGCGCGTCTTCGAGGGCGCGCAGCGTGTCGACGTCGAGATCGTTGGTCGGTTCGTCGAGCAGCAGCACGTTGGAACCGGCTTTGAGCATCTTGGCGAGCTGCACGCGGTTGCGCTCGCCGCCCGACAGCTGGCCGACCTTCTTCTGCTGGTCGGCACCCTTGAAATTGAACGACGCGACATAGGCGCGGCTCGGCACGTTGCGGCCGCCGATCACGAGAATGTCGTCGCCCTTCGAGACTTCTTCCCACACGGTTTTGTTGGCATCGAGATCGTCGCGGCTCTGGTCCACGTAGCCGAACTGCACCGTTTCGCCGATCTCGAGCTTGCCGCCGTCGGGCTTGTCCTGGCCCACGAGCATGCGGAAAAGCGTGGTTTTGCCGGCGCCGTTGGGGCCGATGATGCCCACGATGCCGCCCGCCGGCAGGCGGAAATCGAGCTTGTCGATGAGGAGTTTGTCGCCGAAGCCCTTGCTGAGCTGCTCGGCCACCACGACCGTGTTGCCGAGGCGCGGGCCCGGTGCGATCTGGATCTGCATGCTGTCGGGCGCGCGGTCGCGCTCCTCGGCCACCAGCGCGTCGTAGGCCTGGATGCGCGCCTTGTTCTTGGCCTGGCGCGCGCGCGGGCTCGACTTGATCCACTCAAGCTCGCGCTCGAGCGTCTTCTGGCGGTTGGTTTCCTGCTTCTCTTCCAGCGCCAGGCGCTTCTGCTTCTGGTCGAGCCACGACGAATAGTTGCCTTCCCAGGGGATGCCCTTGCCGCGGTCGAGCTCGAGGATCCAGCCCGCGACATTGTCGAGGAAGTAGCGGTCGTGCGTGACGGCGACGACGCAGCCCGGATAATCGTGCAAAAACCGCTCGAGCCAGCCGACGGATTCGGCGTCGAGATGGTTGGTCGGTTCGTCGAGCAGCAAGAGATCGGGCTTCTGCAGCAAGAGGCGGCACAAAGCCACGCGGCGGCGCTCGCCGCCCGAAAGCTTGGTCACGGCCGCGTCGCCCGGCGGGCAGCGCAGCGCATCCATGGCGATTTCGATCGTGCGGTTCAGGTCCCAGGCGTCGGCGGCGTCGATTTTCTCCTGCAGCTCGGCCTGCTCGGCCAGAAGCGCATTCATCTCGTCGTCGTCGGTCACTTCGCCCAATTTGTTCGACACGTCGTCGAAGCGGTCGACCATGGCTTTGAGCGAACCCAGCCCCTCCATGACGTTTTCGGCCACGGTCTTTTTGGGATCGAGATGCGGCTCCTG
>JAIXXA010000196.1 GCA_027490975.1 Rhodospirillaceae bacterium | reverse complement strand
TTCAGCGTCGGGAACTGGGCGCGCCAGCTCGCCTGCGCTTGCGCGCGCGTGGTGGCGATAGCCGGGGCAAACAGAGCCGCACCTGCGGCACCGGCGATGATTTGACGGCGGGTTGTTTTCATTGTGGGACTCCTGGTTGGCGGGTGGAGAGGATCAGTTCGCGAGTTGGCGCGGGGCGTCGGCGCGGGCAGCGGCCTCCGTTGCGACGAGGCGCGAGAAACCGGCATCCGCACCGGATTCGGCCGACACGTCGTCGCCGTAGATCGACCGCACGGCGGCCGCGTCGAGCATGTCGGGCGTGCCGTCGAACACGATTTTGCCGCCGCGCATGCCGACGATGCGCTTGCAGTAGCTGCGCGCGGCGTCGAGATCGTGCAGGTTCACCACGATCGTGATGCCGTCGGCGCGATTGATGCGCGCGAGCGTGTCCATGACCATGCGCGCACTGCGCGGATCGAGCGACGCGATGGGCTCGTCGGCGAGGATCATGCGCGGCTGCTGGCTCAAGGCGCGCGCGATGGCGACGCGCTGCTGCTGGCCGCCGGACAGCGTGTCGGCGCGCTGCAAGGCGAGTTCGGCGATGTCCACGCGCTCGAAGCAGCGAACGTCGAGCGCGCGCTCGGCCGCCGAAAACTGCATCAGCAGCGACGGCACGAGGCCGCGATAGGCGAGCCTGCCGACGAGCACGTTGGTGACGACGTCGAGCCGCTTCACGAGATTGAATTGCTGGAAGATCATGGCGCACTGGGCGCGCCATTTGCGAAGGGCCGCACCCTTGAGGCTCGCCACGTCCACGTCGCCCGCGAGGATGCGCCCGCTCGTGGGGTCGGCGAGGCGGTTGATCATGCGCAGCAACGTCGATTTGCCGGCACCCGAGCGGCCGATGATGCCGACCATCGCGCCCTCGGCGATGTCGATGCTCACGCCGTCGACGGCGGCCGTGGTGCCAAAACGTTTGGTCAGGTCGACGATCTGCAGCATGCGCGTTCCCTTCGGCAAGGCGTTCGGGATACGCGGCATATGGCGGACGGAGGGTTACGTCCGCGTGAACTTTGTCGGGCAAATTTGTTTCAGAACGGAGACAAAAGCCTCAGTTGCGGATGCGTCCGCGCAGGGCGAGATCGTCGGGGAAGAAACGCTGGGGCGCGGCATCAATCGGCGCTCGAACGCTTCGCCGTGCAGATCGACGATGCGCCGGGCTTGCGGGTTGCCAGGCGATGCTTCGGCCGCCGGTGGTGCCCCAGGTCGGACTTGAACCAACATGTCCTTGCGGACAACAGATTTTGAGTCTGCCGCGTCTACCGTTTCGCCACTGGGGCACCGGGCCGAACGAAGCGGCGATCATAGGGGCGAATTTGCCGGGGTCAACCCCTTGGGAATCGCCGCGGCCAAGGCTAGGTTAGCGGCCATGGAGAAGACGTTGCGCATGTCGGCTGCTGCAGTCGCAGCCGGATCGGCCGCCACTTTGGGGGCAGCCCTTGCCTTCCAGCATTTGGGCGGTTTGGCGCCGTGCGAGCTCTGCTATTGGCAGCGCTACCCTTATTGGGGGGCGATCCCGCTGGCCATCCTCGGCACCGTGCTGCCGGGCCGGGCGGGGGCGCTGTGCCTGGCCGGGGCCGCGATTTGTTTGGCCGCGACCGCCGGCGTCGGCGGCTTCCATTTGGGCGTGGAGCAGCATTGGTGGCAGGGCACGAGTGCCTGCGGCAGCAGCCAGGGGCCGGCGGCGAGCCTCGAGGAATTGCGCGCGCGCCTGCTGGCGGCCCCCATCGTGCGCTGCGATTCGCCGGCCTGGACCCTGGCCGGCCTGTCGATGGCGGCCTATAATATGCTGATCGCGACGGCGCTTGGCCTCACGGCCGGGTGGACGGCACTGAAACGCTGGAAGGGCGACGTTCAATGACTGCCGCACGCAATCTGGGCCTGCCCGGCGAACCGGCCGGCGAAAAACTGATCGACCGCGTGCTGCGCGTGAATCTGGCCGGCGAATACGGGGCCGTGCGGATCTACGAAGGCCAGCTCGCGGTGCTCGGCCGCACGAGCCCGGCCGGCGCCGCGATCGCCCACATGGCCGAGCAGGAACGCCGCCATCTCGAAGCGTTCGAACGCCTCGTGCCCGAACGCCGCGCCCGCCCCACCTTGCTGCAGCCTTTGTGGCACGTGGCCGGATTCGCGCTGGGGGCTGCGACCGCGATGCTCGGTCCCAAAGGGGCCATGGCCTGCACGGTCGCGGTCGAAGAAGTCATCGACGAACATTACCGCGAGCAGATCGCGACCCTGCCCGACAGCGAAGCCGCTCTCAAAGCCACGCTCGAAGATTTCCGCCGCGAGGAAGTCGAACATCGCGACGAGGCCCTCGCCCAAGGGGCCGAAGCCGCACCCGGCTTCGAGCTGCTGCGCGGCGCCATCAAGGCCGGCTCGCGCGCCGCGATCTGGCTGTCCTCGCGCCTCTGAAACTGCCGCAAAGGTTTCTCGCACCTGCCGCTTTTCCGCCACGGTTGGCGGGCAATAAGCTTTGGCATGCGCACCCGCCGATTCCTGCACGACGAACCGCCTCTGGCCGAACTCATCGACGATCCGATGGTTCGCGCGGTGATGGCGCGCGACCGGGTTTCGCGCGAAGGGCTGATCGAAGTGATCCGCGCCGCGCAGAAGCATCTGAAGCCCGAAAAGATCCCGGCTTAGATCGGCTCGAGCTCGGCGTCCCAATAGAGGAAATCGCGCCAGCTCTGGTGCAGATAGTTGGGCGGAAAGGCGCGGCCGTTTTCCTGCAGTGCCGCCGAAGTCGGCTGGATCGGCCGATGGCGCGGGAACATCTTGGCCTCGGCCGGCAGGCGGCTGCCTTTGACGAGATTGCAGCACGAGCAAGCCGTGACCACGTTCTCCCAGGTGGTGCGGCCGCCGCGCGAGCGCGGCACCACATGGTCGAAAGTGAGCTCAGGGGCCGGGAACGCTTCCGCGCAATACTGGCACTCGAAGCGATCGCGCAGGAACACGTTGAAGCGCGTGAAAGCCGGGCGTCGGGCAGCCGGCACGTATTCTTTGAGCGAGATCACCGACGGCAGACGGAAGGCCTGCGACGGCGAGCGCACCACTCGCTCGTATTCCGAGACGACGTTCACGCGATCCTGGAACACGGCCTTGATTGCGTCCTGCCAGGACCAGATCGACAGCGGGAAATACGAAAGCGGGCGGAAATCGGCGTTCAGCACGAGGGCGGGGCATGCTTCGGCGCGGCTGCTGCGCGAGCCCATTTCGGCGAAAGGAACCCGACGCGGATCCAGCGGTGCCGGATCCAATCTTGCGGCCAATGCCCCGAACGCTTCACCGTCCACGCCTGCCCCTCCGCTAACCGCTTCGAGAATCGACGTTCACCTTCAGCCCCTCTTTGATAGGGGATCTTACCTTCAAAAGCAATGCGTTGGCCCGTTACAGCGTCGTGACATTTTAGGTCGGCAAAACGGTGCCGAGCCGGTTCCGCAGGAACTCCGCACCGGCCTGCAGCCCCGCCTCGTCGATCGAATGCGGAAGGCCGGGACACGCCAAAGTTTCAACGGCCATGCCCGCCGAACCCAAAGCCGCTGCGGCCTCCGCCATGCGCTCGAAAGGCACGATGGGATCTGCCGTGCCGTGCACGAGCAGCACGGGCGGGCGCGATTTCGCGGCCGGGCCGAACTGGGCTGCGTCGACCAGAGCGCCCGAATAGCCGAGCACGCCTGCGATCGCGATCTCGCGGCGCGGCGCCACATAAAGCGACATCATCGTGCCCTGGCTGAACCCCACCAGCGCCAGGCGCTCGGGCGGCAGGGCGAAACGCTGCAGTTCGGCATCGAGAAACGCATCGAGGATGGGCGCTGCCGCCGCCACGCCGGCCACGACGCGTTCGGGCGTGCGGTCCTGCAGGCTGAACCATTGGCGGCCGTAGGGCGCCATGTCGCAGGGGAAGGGCGCGTGCGGCGACACAAAATGTGTGCGCGGCAAAAACCGCGACCACAGGGGCGCGAGCGAGATAAGATCGTTGCCGTCGGCCCCCAGCCCGTGCAGGAGCACCACCAGCGAATCGGGTTTGTTTGCCCCGGCCCGCGGTCCGTCGAGTTCGAAAAACGCCATAGACCCGTCCCCCTTTTTTGCCCCGGATTCCCTAGCCTGCCCGCCCCGCAAAGTCGAGCCTGCCACAGACGCCGAGCCATGTCCGATACCCGCTTTGCCCCTTCGCCCACCGGCTACCTGCATCGCGGCCACGCGTTCTCGGCCCTGTTCGCGGCGGAAGCCGCCCGCACAAGCGGCGGGCGCTTCGTCTTGCGCATCGAAGACATCGACCAAGGCCGCTGCCGGCCCGAATTCGCGGACGCGATCTTCGAAGATCTCGCCTGGCTGGGGCTGACCTGGGAGAAGCCGGTGCGCCGCCAATCCGCGCATATGGCCGACTACCGCGCCGCCCTTGCCAAGCTCGAGGCGCTCGGCGTGCTCTACAAATGCGTGTGCACGCGCGCCGACATCAAACGCGAAATCGCCGCGGCGGGCGCGGCACCGCATCTTTCCGAACCACTCTATCCGGGCACATGCCGCAAGCGCGCGGCAAACGAAGTGGCCGACCGCGTCGCTAACGGAGCGTCCTATGCGCTGCGCCTCGATGTTGCGGCCGCCGCCGCGATCGCAGGTCCGCTCGCCTGGCGCGACCGCGCCGCAGGGCCGCAAACGGCACGGCCCGAACTGCTCGGCGACGCGGTGCTGGCCCGCAAGGACGTGCCGACGAGCTACCACCTGGCCGTGACGGTCGACGACCATCTGCAGGGCATCGACCTTGTCACCCGCGGCCAAGACCTGTTCGTCGCCACGCATCTGCAGTGCCTGCTGCAGAAGCTGCTGGGCCTGCCGACCCCCGCCTATCATCACCACAAATTGCTGACCGATCCGGACGGCCAGCGCCTGGCCAAGCGCGCCGGGTCGCCAAGCCTGCGCGATTTGCGCGCGGCCGGAACCGCCGCAACGGCCTTGCGCGGGGATTTGGGTTTTGGTTGACTTTTGCTAAAATTATGGATAAATTTGTTTTATGGAGGATTGAACCATGGTCACGCTGTTTTGGGGCCTTGCCATCTATATTGCGTTTGTTTTCCTTCTCGACATTGTCGTCGAACTGCTCGCGGGCGTTTTTGCGTGGGCGGGCCGCCACGAGGCACGCATCCGCGCTGCGCGCATTGCAAGCTGAGCCGGTCGGGGCGTTTGACAGTCGAAATAGGTTACCATAGGCGCCATCCCGCGACCATCGGCGACGTCTGCAACCTATTCTTTTTCTATATTTACCAGATAGTTGACTGAATTAGGCGACCAAGTGACGGATCTTTTTTCGTCGCCTATTTCGCCCGCAACCGCAATCTCCGTTGCCCGGCCGCAGGGCCGGTCGAATACCCGCTTTTCACCATGTCAAACAGCACCGGTTCGGGAACGCCGAACGTTAAGATTATTATCCATAAATCGACCCCGAAAACAAGATTTTTTGCGCACCGAAACTTTGTGCCCGCAGCCTTCGCTTTCTCGCTAGGGTGCGCCTGCGGGGCTCTTGAACTTGCGGCCCCCGCACCGCAGATTACCGATCACTGCCGTGCGTCTTTGCTTCACCCCCGACCCGCCCCCGAGTTCCGCCATGACAGATCCTGCCAACAACCTGTCGGCTGCACCCGCAGAACCCGCCTTCGAAGTTCCGGAGGGCACGATCTATATCGGGGCCAACTCGGTGGCGCGCTGGTTCATCGAACTCGGCTTCAGCCAGGGCAAGCCCTGCCTGCTCGCCAAGCAGGTGTTCGTGGACGCGCCGAAGAACCAGACCGCGATTTCGCGCCAGCTCGCCGCCGGCCGCGTGTTCTTCTCGCTGAAGCAACTCGAAATGCTGATGCAGGTGCGCCACCACATGGAAATCAACGTGCCCGACTACGAGCGCGTGCGCATCGCGGCGCATCTCGGCAGCGGCTGAGGCCGCGCCAACGGATCGACAGACGCCTAGAGCGTCGCCTCGAGCGTGGCGCGCAAGCCCGGGCTGATCTCCGGCAACATGCCGAACCACGCCTGGAAGGCCGGGCGGGCTTGGTGCATCAGCATGCCGAGCCCGTCCACGGCCGGGTTGCCGCGCGCGCGTGCGGCTGCCAGCAATGGTGTGGCAAGCGGCGTATAGACGATATCGGCGACGACGGCCTCGCGCGGCAAACGGTCGAGCGCGAGATCGAGCGCGTCTTGGCCCTTCATGCCCTGGCTCGTGGTGTTGACGAGCATCGCCGCATCGGCCAAGGCCGCATGGCGGTCTTCCCATGCGACGGACACGAGAGCGCTGCCGAAATCGGCGCGCAAAGCTTCGGCGCGCGCCTGCGTGCGGTTGACGATACGGATCTCGCGGCAGCCCTGCTGCAGCAAACCATCGACGATCGCGCGTGCACCCCCGCCCGCCCCGATCACGGTCGCAGGCCCCGCAGCGGCGCGCCATGTCGGAATGGCTTCGGACACGCTGGCAACGAAACCCCACGCATCGGTGTTGGTGCCCGACAGGCTGCCGTCTTTTTCGACCACGATCGTGTTGGTCGCACCGATGCGGCGCGCGGTGTCGTCGAGCCGATCGACGATCTTCACCGCTTCGATCTTGTGCGGGATGGTGAGATTGCAGCCGGCAAAACCGAGGGCTGGCAAAGCGCGCAAGGCGGCCGCGAGACCCGCGACGGGAATCTCGAGCGGCACATAGCGGCCTTCGAGCCCAGCTTTTGCAAGCCAATGGTTGTGCAACAGCGGCGAGCGCGAATGCAGCACCGGCCAACCCATGACCCCGGCCAGATGGAAACGTCGCGGTGCGGACATTTGCTGGGCGACTCCTGCGAAAAATCTGCACGAAGGGTCGTCGCAGAAGCGGCTTGAAGCAACGGTTTTTTCGCGTCTCCCGCTTGCCCCAAAAACCTGCTGCGCGAAAGCCCCGAATCGCGCGAGACTCGAGGTTAAATCCGCGTCGCTCCGCCGATTCGCAAAAACAAGGTCCAAGCCGCATCATGGCGACCGTCAACGCAAGCCAGCACCATGCCGACGGCTATCTGCAGGCCGTGCGGGTGGAAGCGCAGACGCCGAACCCCGCTGCCACACTCGTGTTCACGCACGGCGCGTTCGGCACGGCCGCCCATTTCGAGAAAATCGCCGAGGCGCTTAGCGGCAGCTACGAGATCTATCTCGTCAATCTGCCGGGCCACGGGCGCTCGGCCTGCGATTTTTCGCCGACGGTCGCGGCGATGGCGCAGCGTGTTGCGATCTATCTCAATGCGCAGCGCACGCAGCCGCTGGTGCTGATCGGCGAATCGATCGGCGCCAACGTGCTGGCGGCGGCGGTGCCAATGCTGCAGCAACGCGTGCGCGCGGTGATGATGGTCGATCCGCCCGTGGGTGCGCGCGGCATGGCGCAGGTGGCGGGCTGGTTCAAACGCTACGCCAATGCCGAGAGCCCGCCCTTCTGGCTGGCACTGGCGCAGGCGAGCTTCGGCTACAATGTGCTGAGCGGCCAGTCGCAGCCCGTGTCGTACTACGATCTGTTCGAGCGTTTGCCGCTCTCGTTGCCGGTGGCGGTCGTGACCGGCGCGGCAAGCGACGACGATTCGATCGAAAAAGCGGATGCGGCCAGCTATCCCTGCTGTTTCGGCAACGCCGACGAAGCGGCGCTGCGCCTTCGCTTGGGTGCGCGCTTCGTGTGTCGGCGCTTGGCCGACCTCAACCACAATCCGTTCCATTTCGCGCCCGACACGATGCAGGCCGAGATCGAAGCGTTTTTGGCGCAGCTCGACGCAATGCCGATGCAAGAGCCGATGCAAGAGCCGGCGCAAACGCCAGCGCCGCACGCGGCCCCGCGACCGACGAACGCGCGCCGCCGCGTGCTGTGGTTCTCAGGGTTCCCGTCGTCGGGCACGGTCAAGGTCCAGATGATGGCGGCCCATCTGCTGGCGGCCGAAGCCAAGGCAGGCCCGATCCGCTCGCTCGCGCACATGGACGAGATCGTGCCGCCGATGCTCGTGGACTACAACATGCCGCCCGATCCGATGGGGCGCGCGATCGAGCCGATCTTCACGCACCATCTGCCCGGGCCGTTTTTGTCCACGGCCTACGATACGGCGGCGATCGTGCAGGTCGTGCGCCATCCGGTCGACATTGCGTTTTCGACCGCGTCCTACGCGCTGCCGTTCCACGGCGACTATGTTTCGATGTCGCCCGAGGCGCGCAATGCGCGCGCGCGCGAACTCGTGCACGAGTTTCTCGATCTCGGCACGCTCGCACTCTATGCCAATTACGGCTTCGGCACCTGGGCCCTGCATGCGCGGCTGTGGCGCGATTTTGCCGAGCAGACGAAAGTGCCGTATCTGCGCCTGCGCCTGGAAGACGTGCGCAAAGACGAAACCGCCGCCTGCCGCCAGATCGCGGCCATTCTGGGTCTGGCGCCCGACGATGCGGCGATCGCCGCCGCCGTCGAAGCCGCCACGATCGGCCACTCGCGCGCGCTCGAAGAAGCGACGATCGCGGCCAGGTTGCCGTGTCGATTCTATGTGCCGCAATTGGCGCCGCTCTACGAAGCGGGCTGGCGCTACCACGGCAAGGGCCTGTCCGACTACGGCAAGGGCCAATTGACGGAGGCGGATTGGGCGAAGGCCGCAGCGACCTTCGGCAGCGAAGCGGCAAGGCTCGGCTATGCTTTCCCCTGACACGAAATCCGGCACGGTGTTCTGGGTCACCGGCCTGTCGGGGGCCGGCAAAACCACGCTTGCAAAACGGCTGGTGCCGGCCTTGCGCGCGCGCGGCCGGGCTTCCGTTCTGCTCGACGGCGACATGCTGCGCGCGATCCTGGGGCGCGAAGCGGGTGCCTACGACAGCGCCGCACGGCGCGAGCTTGCGTTTGTCTATGCGCGCCTTGCACAGGCGCTTGCCGCACAGGGCATCGACGCGGTGTGCGCCACCATCTCGATGTTCGATGCGGTGCGCGCGTGGAACCGCGCCAACAACGCTTCCTACGTCGAAATCTATCTCGACGTCGCCTTGGCCGAACGCGTGCGCCGCGATCCCAAAGGGATCTACGCGCGCGCGCAAGCGGGCAAAGAAGATGCCGTGCCCGGTCTCGACGATGCGTTCGAAGCGCCCAAAGCGCCCGATCTCACGTTCGGGCCCGATCCGTTGCCGCCGCCCGACGCGTGTGTGGCCGCAATCCTGGCATGGCTCGACAGGCGGGCGTGATCCCGACTAGCTTTTCCTCTGGTCCCCGACGCGAACGGAAAAACACGATGGCAGGCGAAACCAAACTTGGCGACTTCACCGGGCTTGCGGCCGACTACACGCGCTACCGCCAGGGCTATGCGCCGGGCGTGGTGAAAGCCCTGCTGGGCCTGCTCGACCGGCCGGCCGGCCAATGCGATGCGGCGGATGTGGGGGCGGGTACGGGCATTTGGTCGCGCATCCTCGCGCAAGCGGGTTTGCGCAGCGTGGCGGCGGTCGAGCCCAACGACGACATGCGCGGCAAAGGCAGCGCGCATCGCGAAAACGGCGCCATCGCGTGGCGCAACGGCTCGGGCGAAGCGACGGGCCTGGCCCCGCAAAGCGTGGATCTGCTGACCATGGCCTCGTCGTTCCATTGGGTCGATTTCGACAAAGGGACGGCCGAATTCGCGCGCGTGCTGCGGCCGGGCGGGCGCTTCTGCGCGCTTTGGAACCCGCGCCTCGTCGAGGCCAATGCGATGACGGCAGCCATCGAATCCGAACTCGATCGCCGCCTTGTCGGCAAGCCGCGCGTGTCGTCGGGCCGCTCGGGCATCACGCAGACATTGACCGCGCAGCTGTGGGCGCATCCTTTGTTCGACGACATCGTCTATCTCGAAGGCC
>JAIXXA010000160.1 GCA_027490975.1 Rhodospirillaceae bacterium | reverse complement strand
GTCGCGATCGCCGAGATGGCGCTTGCGGGCAAGCGCGGTGCGGCTCTGGCGCTCAAGAATTCCACGCCTGCCTCGCTGTTCGGCGAAGACCAAGCGCGCTATCTGGTGACGACGGCCAAGCCCCAAACCGTGTTGACCGCCGCCAAGAAGGCCAAAGTGCCGGCCCTCGTGCTCGGGACGGTCGCGGCGGCCCCCACATTGACACTCAATGGCGCTGCTCTTATATCGGTTGAGGCTCTGCGCACGGCGCACGAGGCTTGGCTTCCGGGCTATATGTCCGGAAAAAACTAGGGTTATTCGCGATGCCGATGGAAGCCGCCGATATCGAGACGCTGATCCGCGCGGCCCTGCCCGATGCGGCCGTGCGCATCGACGATCTGCGCGGCGACGGCGACCACTATGCCTGCCACGTGGTATCAGCCCTGTTCAAAGGCAAAAGCCGCGTGCAGCAGCACCAAATGGTCTATGCCGCCCTCAAAGGGCGCATGGGCAACGAACTTCACGCCATGGCGCTGCAGACCGAGATCCCGGCCAGCGCCTGACCCCTTTCCCCGCAGCCAAGGAATTCGCCATGGACAGCGTCAAAGACCGCATCGAATCGGACATCAAGTCGAACGACGTCGTGCTCTACATGAAGGGCACGCCTGTGTTCCCGCAATGCGGTTTCTCGTCGGCGGTCGTGCAGGTGCTCACGCACATGGGCGTGAAGTTCAAGGGCATCAACGTGCTCGAAGACCCCGAGATCCGCAACGGCATCAAGGAATACGCCAACTGGCCGACGATCCCGCAGCTCTACGTGAAGGGCGAATTCGTCGGCGGCTGCGACATCGTGCGCGAGATGTACCAGACGGGCGAATTGGCCGAGATGCTGCAGACCAAGGGCGTGGACGTCAAACTCGCCTGAATTTCCCGGCACTGGATTTCGACGAACGGCGGCCCCGAGAGACGGCCGCCGTTTTTGTTTGGGACATACGCATGCCGCAAAGCGAAATCGAACGGGAAAGGAAGCTGCGTTCGATCCTCGCGCGCGACGCGGCGCGCATGGCGCTCCTCGCACATGTCGAAGCACTCGAATTGCCCGATTGCTGGATCGCGGCAGGCTTCGTCCGGGCGGCTGTGTGGGACGCGTTGCACGATCGCCCGGCCGCCGCCCCCACAGGCGACATCGACGTGATCTGGTTCGACCCGGCGCGCACGACGGCGGACGAGGACCGCGCAATCGAGCAGCGGCTGCACGCAGCCGCACCCGGCCATGCCTGGTCGGTCAAGAACCAAGCGCGCATGCATCTGCGCAACGGCGATGCCGCCTATGCGTCGTGCAAGGACGCGATGCGCTATTGGCCCGAAACGGCGACAAGCGTTGCCGCACGCGTTTCGAAAGGCGAAGTGGAAACGACGGCGCCGTTCGGGCTTGGCGATCTGTTCACGCTTGTCGTGCGCCCAACCCCGTCGTTTGCGGGCGAGAAGTACGATATCTTTCGCCAGCGTCTTGCCCAGAAGCGATGGCTCGAAATCTGGCCGCAATTGCGGGTCTGCGACGCGGCCTATCCGAACGAATAGGCCGCCATCGACAGCGAGCCGTGCGTGAAGCTCGAATGGATGCGGCCCCCCCTCGCCCCTGACCCGCCCGCCCCGTAGGCGACGAACGCGGGCATCAGATGCTCGTCGCGCGGATGGGCTTGGGCGGCGTTTGGGGCAAGGCGGCGATAGTCGCCAAGGGCCGCATCGTCGCCGGTTTCGAGATGCACGGCCAGCCAATCGTCGAAATGCCGGGCCCAATCGGGGATGGCATCGTGGCGGCCGTAGCTCAGCGTGCGCAGATTGTGCACGGCGCCGCCCGACCCGACGATCAGCACGTCTTCGCGGCGCAACGGGGCGAGCGCACGCCCCAAGGCGATATGGTGGGCCGCCCCCAGATGCGGCTGGATCGAAATCTGCGCCACCGGAATGTCGGCGGCCGGATACATCAAGCGCAGCGGCACCCACGCGCCGTGATCGAGCCCTTGCTGCGGATCAGCTGCGGTCGCAAGCCCGGCTTTGGCAAGCCCTGCTTTGTCGATCAAAGCCATCGCTTGTGCGGCCACATCGGGTGCGCCGGGGGCCGCATATTGCATGCTGTAAAGTTCGCGCGGGAAACCCGAGAAATCGTGGATGGTTTCGGGCTTGGTTGCGGTCGAGACGGCAGGTGCGGTCGTCTCCCAATGCGCGGACGCGACCAGAATGGCGCGCGGGCGCGGCATGGTCTGGCCGAGCCCGGACAGAAACGACCGCGCGGGCACGTCCTCGATGCTCAAGGTCGGGGCACCGTGCGACACGAACAGAGACGGCAGCTCGTTTGTCATCGCAAGGTTGCCCCTTCCTTCAGCGGGCCGAAATCAGCCCTTCAGCTTTTTGGCGAATGTCGCCACGCGCGCGCCCAGCTTCGCACCCGTCGCCTGGTCTGCCTTGCTGGGATTGTCGGGCGTTGCTTCGGCGTTTGCCGACGTCGCCATCGTACCACCCCACGACGACAGACGGTTGAGCGTTTCGCCGTTTTCCTGCTCGCCCGCCATCACGCCCTGGCTCACCCAGATCATCGAGTGCTGCATCGCGAACACCCACATCGTCGTGAGCGTGTTCAGCTTGTCGCCCGAAGGGTTGCCGCTGTTCGTGAAGCCGGCCGCGATTTTGTCTTTCCACTGCTGGCCGTACCAGAGCTTGCCGGTCGTATCCATCCAGCTTTTGAAGGGACCCGAGACGTTGCCCATGTAGGTGGGCGAGCCCAGAATGATCGCGTCGGCCGCGTTCAGGGTCTCGACCTTCGCCTCGGCCTCGGCGACCGGAATGAGTTCGACTTGCGTGCCGGCGACCGAGGCCGCCCCGCGCGCCACGGCTTCCGCCAGAATCTTCGTGTGTCCAAAACCGCTGTGGTAGACGATCGCGACCTTTGCCATTGCTCTCTCCGGAAGGGTTAGTTACATTTAGTTAGCGATGTGATATCGACCATTCGATTACGAATGTAAAGTAGGTACGAGCTGGTAACTACATGAAGATTTCGCGACAGGAGACCGCCATGGCCAGGCGCGAAAGCCCGACCGGATGCCCGATGGATGCGCTGTTGCGGCTGCTGATGGGCCCGTGGACGACCTATATCCTGTGGGTTCTGCGCACCGAGGGACCGACGCGTTTCGGCGCCCTGAAACGCCATGTCGCGGGCGTCTCGGCCAAGATGCTGACCGAACGGCTGCGCCTGCTCGAGGCAGCGGGCATCGTATCGCGCGACTACGCGCCGACGATCCCCCCGCAAGTGACCTACGCGCTGACCGCGCGCGGGCGCGAATTGTCGGCGGTGTTCGCGAGCCTCGACCGCATCGCGCGCACGTGGCAGCAGGAGGACGAGCGCCTCGCCAAGGCCAAACCGCCGCGCAAGAAGGCCGCTTGAAAAAAAGCGGAGCGAAAAAGAAAAAGGCCGGTCCCGCAGGACCGGCCTTCGTTCTCTCGAAACGAACCAAAAGCCTCAGCGCGAATAGAATTCGATCACGAGGTTGGGTTCCATCTGCACGGGATACGGCACGTCCGCAAGCTTCGGCGTACGCACGAACTTGCCCTTGAACGCCTTCTGGTCGACGACTTCGAGATAGTCGGGCACCTGGCGTTCCTGGCTCGAAACGCCTTCGAGAACCTGAACGTTTTCGCGCATCTTTGGATTCAGGCTGATCTCGTCGCCTTCCTTGACGAACATGGACGAGATGTCGGCGCGCTTGCCGTTCAGCATCACGTGGCCGTGGCTGACGAGCTGGCGGGCGGCGAACACGGTCGGCGCGAATTTGAGGCGGTAGACGACCGCATCCAGACGACGCTCCAGAAGACCGATCAAGTTCTCCGACGTGTCGCCCTTCTTGCGAATGGCTTCCGTGTAGATCTTGCGGAACTGGCGCTCGGTGATGTTGCCGTAGTAGCCCTTCAACTTCTGCTTGGCGCGCAGCTGCGTGCCGAAATCGGTCGGCTTCTTGCGGCGCTGCCCGTGCTGGCCGGGGCCGTATTCGCGCTTGTTGATCGGGCTCTTGTCGCGGCCCCAGAGGTTTTCCCCGAGGCGACGATTGATTTTGTACTTGGACTCTTGGCGCTTCGACATGGTCTCATATTCTCCTCGGCGGCCTCGTGGAGCCTGGCGCAACCCCGTAACGCGCCGCCGAAAAAAGGAGGACAAACGATCGCCCGGTAATGGCCCGTTCGGATGAACGGGGCAAAGCCTTGCCAGGCAGGCGGCCTTTGTCCGAAGGTCGCGGAGTATAGTCATCCGCCCGGTTCTGTCAAACGCGAGTTCTTCATGGAATTGCAAATACTTGGCGGCAATAGGCGACGCTACGGGATCGCCCTCGTGCTGGCCTCGACCATGGTCGGGCTGGTCGGGCTCGCGGTTGCCCTCGTGCTGGCGATCCAGTTTTTCGTGGCAGGCTCTGCCGCAACCTCGCTGTTTCGCGCCAACGGCAACCAGCTGGTCGAGCGCATGGCCGACCGCGTGCGCGCCGAACTCGATCCCGCCGCCGCACAGCTTGCCTTCGTGGCCGAACTGCTGGGCCAACCCGGCGCAGTCTACGACGACGGCCGCATCGCCGACCTTTTGACGGGTGCGCTGTCGGGCACCGACAGTATCGAACGCCTCATTTTCATTTCAGCCAGTTATCGCGCCGTCGTGGTCGATCGCGGCGAGGCCGCACCCGAACGGCGCTTCGTCGATGTCGGCGGCGATCGCGCCGCCGTCGCGGGCGTGGCCGAGGGGAAAAGCTTCAAGGGCGGGCGGTGGGGCGAACTTCTCTTCGTGCCGCGCCAGGCAGGCCCCGCCGTCAATCGCCGCCAATCGGTGTGGGCGGGCGACCGCTTCGTGGGCGTGCTGGCCGCGATCATTCCGCTCGGCAACATGGCCGCGATCGTCGCGCGCTCGGCCGCAGCCGAATATTCCGGCACGCCGTTCATCCTCTATGGCCGCGACGCAGTGCTGGCCCATGCGCGAATGCCGCAAGCTCTTGCGAGCCTTTCGCCAGCGCATCCGCTGCCGAGCCTCGCCGAGATCGGCGATCCGGTGCTGGCCGGCATGTGGACGCAGCGCAACGACGCCCCCTTGCTCCGCGACAGCGAAAATTCGCACATGATCGAATACCGCGACGAGCGCTATCTGTTTTTGTACCGCCAGCTCACCGAGTTCGGCGACGTGCCGTGGACCGTGGGCGCGCATTTTCCGGCGCGCGACATTGCGGGCAATCTGCGTTCGCTCGCGTTGGCCGCGTTCGCGGGCCTCGGCGTACTAGGGCTCGCGGTCGTCGCGGCCTTTCTGCTCGCGCGGCGTTTGGCGCTCCCAACCCAGCGCTCGGCAGCGGCGGCGGCACAGTTGGCCGAGCTCGATTTCGACCGCGCGCAAGCCCTGCCCGCCAGCCGCATCCGCGAACTCGACGAACAAGCTGCCGCCTTCAATCGCCTCATCGCCGCGCTGCGCTGGTTCGAGGCCTACGTGCCGCGCAAGCTCGTGCGCGTGCTGGCGCGCGACCGCGACGGGACGGGTATCGCTTCGCAGACGCGCGAGGTGACGGTGATGTTCTCCGACATCGTCGGCTTCACCACGCGCTCGCAGAACATGACGCCGACCGAAACCGCCACGCTGCTCAACAACCATTTCGCGCTTGCCATCGCGGCGATCGAGGCAAGCGGCGGCACGGTCGACAAATTCATGGGCGACGGCATCATGGCGTTCTGGGGCGCCCCCGAGCCCTTGCCCAACCACGCCAAGGCGGCCCTCGCGGCCGCCCGCGCGATCGCGGCGTCGGCCGACCAAGCCGATGTGCGCCTGCGCTTGGGCTTGCATACCGGCCTTGTCGTGGCCGGCAATGTCGGCAGTGCGCGTCGCCTCAACTACACGATTCTGGGGGACGCGGTGAACGCCGCCCATCGCATCGAAGAGCTTGGACACACGCTGATGCAGGACGGCGATGCGGCCTTGGTGCTGGCGAGCGAGGCGACCTATGCGGCGGCCGGTGCGCCTGCCGATTTCGACCTTGCCGGCGAATTCACGCTTCGCGGTCGGGCCGAGCGCGTTTCGATCTATCGCCTGCGGGCAGATGCGGACGCTCCACAAGGCCCGTGAGCATCCCGTGCGCTGTGCGGATCTCCTGCGACGTCGGACGCGCGCGCAGCAG
>JAIXXA010000029.1 GCA_027490975.1 Rhodospirillaceae bacterium | reverse complement strand
TCTCGGGCTCCGACTTCGTCGAAATGTTCGTGGGCGTGGGTGCCAGCCGCGTGCGCGACATGTTCGAGCAGGGCAAGAAAAACGCGCCGTGCTTGATCTTCATCGACGAAATCGACGCGGTCGGTCGCCATCGCGGTGCGGGCCTCGGCGGCGGCAACGACGAGCGCGAACAGACGCTCAACCAGCTGCTCGTCGAAATGGACGGTTTCGAAGCCAACGAGGGCGTGATCCTGATCGCGGCCACCAACCGGCCCGACGTGCTCGACCCCGCTTTGCTGCGCCCGGGCCGCTTCGACCGCCAGGTCGTGGTGCCGAACCCGGACGTGCTGGGCCGCGAAAAGATCCTGCGCGTGCACTTGCGCAAAGTGCCGATGGCGCCGGACGTGGACGCCAAGGTCATCGCGCGCGGCACGCCGGGCTTCTCGGGGGCGGATCTCGCGAACCTCATCAACGAAGCCGCCCTGCTCGCGGCCCGTCGTGGCAAGCGCGTGGTCACGATGGCCGAGCTCGAAGACGCCAAGGACAAGGTCATGATGGGCACCGAGCGGCGCTCGATGGTGATGACCGAAAAGGAAAAGGAACTGACCGCCTATCACGAGGCCGGCCACGCCTTGCTGTCGATCTGGGTTCCCGGCAACCACCCGTTGCACAAGGTCACGATCATTCCGCGCGGCCGCGCCCTGGGCCTGACCATGATGCTGCCCGAGCGCGACCAGCTGTCGGTGTCCAAGCTGCAGATGGAAGCCCAGCTTGTGATGGCGTTCGGCGGACGCGTGGCCGAGCAGATCATTTTCGGCGAAGAAAACGTCACGACGGGCGCGTCGGGCGACATTCAAATGGCGACCAACGTTGCGCGCCGCATGGTGACGCAATACGGCATGTCCGAAAAGCTCGGCCGCGTGCGCTATTCGGCCAACGAGCAGGAAGTGTTCCTGGGCCATTCGGTCACGCAGTCGCAGAACATGTCCGAAGCGACCGCCGAGACGATCGATTCGGAAGTGCGCCGCATCATCGAAACGGCCGAAACGCGCGCCCGCGATTTGCTGAGCAAGGGCGTGGACGACATGCACAAGCTCGCCAAGGCGCTGCTGGAGTTCGAAACCCTGACCGGCGACGAGGTCAATGCGCTGCTGCGCGGCGAGCCGATCGTGCGCCCGACCGCCGACGATCCGCCGCCTTCGACCAAACAAGGCGGGCGCCGCGGCTCGGTGCCGTCCTCAGGCGGCCCCAAACCCGCCGGCGGCTTCGACCCGCAGCCGCAACCGGGCGCTTGACGGCGTCGTTGCGGCGATGCCGGAGGCGCAAGCCGCGCTGAAAGACATGTTCGACCAAGCGGCCGTCGATTTCCTGGCAGGGAAATTGGCGGCCGTTTCTGCGTCTTTCGACGCCGGGAATTTTTCGAAGGCCGTCGCCGCCGACCTGCCTTCCCTCGAGCTCAAAGCGCGCGCGGCCCGCATCGCCGACGGCATTCGCGATGCGTTGCCGGGCCGCTATCCCCAGCAGTTGGCGCTTGTGCGCAAAGCCGCAGGCATACCGCCGCAGCCCGATGCCGACGGCGGCATGGGCGGGTTCCGCTGGATGCCGTTCTTGAATTTCGTCGGCCGCCACGGGCTCGGCGAGCCCGAGCTGTCGCTGCAGGCGCTCGCACATCTCACGTGCTTCTTTTCGGCCGAGTTCGACGTGCGGCCCTTTCTGCTGGCGGACTCCGAGCATGCGCTCGCGCACGTGGAAGCCTGGGCCGGCGATCGCGATTGGCGCGTGCGCCGGCTTGCAAGCGAAGGCATTCGCCCGCGTCTGCCGTGGGCGATGCGCTTGCCGCATTTCGCGGCCGATCCCGCGCCGGTGCTCGAAATCATCGCGCGGCTCGTCGCCGACCCGCATCCGATCGTGCGCCGGTCGGTCGCTAACAATCTCAACGACATCGCCAAAGACCATCCGGCCAAGGCCGTGGCGGCGGCCGCCAAGTGGCTTGCGGCGCACGAAGCGCACGACGTGGTGCGCCACGGTTTGCGCACGCTCGTGAAGGCCGGCAACGGCGACGCCCTCAAGCTGCTCGGTTTCGACAGCGGCGCGCAGCTTGCCGTGACCGATTTTGCGCTGTCGCCCAAAAAGATCGCGCTCGGCGAGGCGGTTGTCTTTGCGGCTTCCTTGCGCAACAACGGGCGCCGCCGCGTGCGTCTGTCGATCGACTATGCCGTGCACCATCGCAAGGCCAATGGCGGCACGACGGCGAAGGTGTTCAAGCTCGCGGTGCGCGAATTGGGGCCAGGCGAAGGCTGCCGCGTGGAAAAACGCCACGCGATCCGCGCCATCACGACGCGGCGCTACCATGCGGGGCTCCACGCGCTGGCCCTGCTTGTGAACGGCCGCGAGCTTGCGCGCGGCGAGTTCACGCTGCGCCTGCCCTAGGGCCTGCTAGCACCAGATGCGGCCATAGCGGTCGCGCCCGCAGCGCTGCGGATGGCGGTAGGGGAACACGGGCCGCGGCCCCCAAAAGGGCGACGGCTCGAAACGGCTGTACGGATAGAAGCCGTAAGGCACGGCATAGCCGGGATGCGGATAGGGGCCGTAGCCAGGCGGGCCGGGCCAATAGGAATGTCCGCGCCGGCCGGCGCCCGCATCGACCGCCCAGACGCTGCTGCCCGCCGGCAGACAGGCCTGCAGCAGCAGCGCCATCGTGCATGCGAGCGCCAGGCGAATCCGCATCTCCGCACCTTTCGCGAAAAAACGCGCTGCGATTTTCCCGACAACGCCGCCGCGATTTGCGCTATTCCAGAGCCATGCGCAGGTTCGAACGTTTCAGCTTGGACGCCCCCTTGGTCATGGGCATCGTCAACGCCACACCGGACTCGTTTTCCGATGGCGGCGATTTTTTCGATACGTCGGCCGCCATCGCGCACGGGCTGGCCCTCCATGCCGAGGGTGCCGACATCCTCGATGTCGGCGGCGAGTCGACAAGGCCCGGCGCTGCGATGGTGCCGCCCGACGAAGAGCAGCGGCGCGTGGTGCCCGTGATCGCGGCCCTTGCCAAAGCAGGGGCCGTGGTTTCGATCGACACGCGCAACGCCGCAACGATGGCCGCGGCGATCGACGCCGGGGCTGCGATCGTCAACGACGTGACCGCACTGGCGGGCGATCCCGCGTCGCTCGAACTTGTGGCACGTCGCCGCGTGGGCGCCGTGCTCATGCACATGCAGGGCGAACCGCAGACGATGCAGGCGAACCCGACTTACGCGGATGCGCCGGCCGAGATCGCGGCCTATTTGGCCGAGCGCCTTGCCGTGTGCCGTGCTGCCGGCATTGCGCCCGAGATGCTGTGCGTCGATCCCGGGATCGGTTTCGGCAAGAGTGTCGCGCACAATGCCGATATCCTCGCCAACGTGCCGAAGCTGCGCACGCTGGGCGTGGCCGTGCTGATCGGCGCAAGCCGCAAGGCTTTCATCGGCGCCTTGTCGAAGGCCGAACGGCCAAAGGCGCGTCTGCCGGGTTCGCTCGCCGCCGCCTTGGCGGCCGTGGCCGGCGGGGCCGACATTCTGCGTGTGCACGACGTTGCCGCCACCCGCCAGGCGCTAAGTGTCTGGCAGGCGGTCGCAAACGCACGCATTTCAACATGACTTTACCGCCTATCCGCCAACGCCTATAAGCGGGGCATGGCAAAGCTTTTCGGCACAGACGGGATTCGCGGCCAGGCCAATCGGTGGCCGATGACGGCCGAAATCGCGACCAAAGTCGCAATGGCGGCGGGCAAATTGCTGCGTCAAGGCAATCACCGCCATCGCGTGGTGATCGGCAAGGATACGCGCCTTTCGGGCTATCTGTTCCAGCCCGCTTTGACCGCCGGCTTCGTGTCGATCGGCATGGATGTGGTCATCCTCGAGCCTTTGCCCACGCCGGCCGTTGCGATGCTCACGCGCAGCCTGCGCGCCGATCTGGGCGTGATGATTTCGGCCTCGCACAATCCGCACCAGGACAACGGCATCAAGCTGTTCGGGGCCGACGGCTACAAGATTTCGGACGAGATGGAAGCCGAAATCGAAGCCTCGCTCGACACGGTGGACGGCCACGTGGCCCCCGAACTGCTCGGCCGCGTGCGCCGCCTCGACGACGGGCCGGGCCGCTACATCGAATTCGCCAAAGCCACCTTCCCCAAAGGCCTGCGCCTTGACGGGCTCAAGATCGTCGTCGATTGCGCCAACGGTGCCGCCTACCGCGTGGCCCCCACGGTGCTGTGGGAACTCGGGGCCGAGATCGTGCCGATCGCGGTCGATCCCGACGGGCTCAACATCAATCGCGGCTGCGGGGCCACGCACATCGAATTGCTGCAGCAGGCGGTCGTCGCTCACGGGGCCCATATCGGCCTCGCGCTCGACGGCGACGCCGACCGCGTGCAGCTCGTCGACGAAAAAGGCCGCTCGATCGACGGCGACCAGACGCTTGCCGCCATCGCGCGCGGCTGGAAGGCCGAGGGCCGTTTGCGCGGGCGCAACGTGGTTGCGACCGTGATGTCGAACATGGGGCTCGAGCGCTGGCTGGCGGGCGAGGGGCTTGCGTTGGCGCGCGCCAAAGTCGGCGACCGCAACGTGCTCGAAATGATGCGCGAGCTCGACGCCAATCTCGGCGGCGAACAATCGGGCCACGTGATCTTGGCCGACTACGCCACCACCGGCGACGGCCTCATCGCGGGCCTGCAGGTGCTTGCCGCCCTCGTGCAGGCAGGCAAGCCGGCCTCGGACGTCGCGCACGTGTTCGATCCCTATCCGCAACTGCTGAAGAACGTGCGCTTTGCCGGATCCCCGCCGCTCGACGACGCGAAGGTCAAAGCCGCGATCGCGGCGTCCGAAGCGGCCCTTGCCAAAGACGGGCGCCTGCTGATCCGCAAATCCGGCACCGAGCCGTTGGTGCGCGTGATGGCCGAGGCCGGCAGCGAGGCGCTCGTGGCCGCGAGCGTGGACCGCGTGATCGAAGCGTTGATCGCGGCCGGCGGCACGCTTGCGGGCGGCACCAAGGCAAGTGCGGCCGCAAGCGCGTCGCCCGACCACGCTGCCGCGGGCGACTTGCCGGGCTATATGCGCCGCCGCCGCGTGGCGTCGCCCAGCGTGGGGCAATAGCCCGCATGCGCGGCCGCGTTCTGATCGTCGCGGGCTCGGATTCGGGCGGCGGTGCCGGCATCCAGGCCGACATCAAGTCGGTGACGGCCTTGGGCGGCTATGCCGCAACCGCGGTCACCGCCCTCACGGCGCAGGACACCAAGGGCGTGCACGGCGTGCATGCCGTGCCGCCCGACTTCATCGCCCAGCAGATGCGCGTGGTGCTGGCCGACATCGGCGCCGACGCGATCAAGACCGGCATGCTGCACGACAGCGCGACGATCGACGCGGTGTGCGACGTGCTCGACATTCACGCCGTCGGCATCCCGCTCGTCGTCGATCCGGTGATGTACGCCAAAGGCGGGCATGCGCTTCTGAAACGCGACGCGGTCGAAACGCTGAAGCGCCGCTTGATCGTGCATGCGGCGATCCTCACGCCGAATCTGCCGGAAGCCGAAGCGCTCTCGGGCCGCACGATCCACACGGCGGACGAGATGCGCCATGCGGCCCAGACGATGCTCACGCTTGGCTGCAACGCCGTGCTCCTCAAAGGCGGGCATCTCGACGGCAACCGCCTGGTGGACGTGCTCGCGACCGACGAGGGCGTGCAGGTGTTCGAAAGCGCGCGCATCGAAACGCGTTCGACGCACGGGACCGGCTGCACGCTTGCCTCGGCGATCGCGACGGGCTTGGCGCAAGGTCTCGATCTTGTCGCTGCCGTCGTGCGCGCGCGCGCCTATGTGCGCCGCGCCATCGAGACGGCGCCCAATTTCGGCGCCGGGCACGGGCCGCTCAACCACGCGCACACGGTGCCGGACTCGCCGGTTTAGTCGCAGACCGGTCAGATCATCCGCAAGCTGCCGACCGGCGGCTCTTCCAGGATTTCGACGATCGTGCCGATCGCGCGTTCGAGATCGGCGTCGGCCTTGGGGGCGGCCAGGACCAGGCGCACGGCATGCGGGACGGGCGCACGGCCGATCGCGAATGCGTTGGCGGGCGCTACGCCCACGCCGCGCTTGCGCGCGACGTCGGTGAATTCCTCGCGCCGCCACGGCTCGGGCAGTTTGAGCCAGATCTGCGAGGCCGAAGGATGGCTCGTGAATTCCTGGCGCGCGAGCAGGCGGCTGGCGATCTTCTGGCGCCGTTCGGTGAGCCCCTTCTGCCACGCGGCGGCCTTTGCGGCATCGCCGCTGCGCACGAGGCGCGCGCCCAGCTCGCCCGTGAGCGGCGTCGTCATGTAGCTCGAAGCGCGGATCGCCGCCGATATGCGCACCGCGATCTGCTCGGGCGACAGCACGTAGCCCAGGCGCAGGCCGGGGGCCACGCTCTTGGAAAACGACGTGATGAACACGCCGATCTCGGGTGCCAAAGCCGCAAGCGGCGTGTTGCCTTCGTCGAGGAAGCCGTAGATGTCGTCTTCGATCATCGCCACGTTGTAGCGCCGGCAGATCTCGACCACCGCTTTGCGCCGCTCGAGCGGCATCAGGCTCGTTGTCGGGTTCTGGAAGGTCGGCACCGTGTAGATCGCTTTGGGCGCGTGCTGGCGGCAGGCGGCTTCGAGGGCGTCGGGCAGTAGGCCCTCGTCGTCGAGTTCGACGCCGATCAGCCGCACGCCGAGTAGATTGGCGATCGACTTCATGCCGTAGAAGGTCAGCGCTTCGACGAGCACGGCATCGCCGGGCCGCGCAACCGCCGCGATCGTCAGCATCATCGCGTTCTGCGCCCCCGCCACGACCGCCACGCGCGCCGGATTGGCCGCAAGGCCGCGGCGCGCGATCCATTGGGCACCCGCTTCGCGATGGGCGGGCAGGCCTTGCGTTTCGACGTAGCCCAGCAGGCCCGAAAGATCGCCCTGCGCCATCTCGGCCATGTGGTGCTGGATCATCTGGCTGGCCGGGCCCGAAACGGCCGGCAGATTGCGCGAAAGATCCACGTAATCGTCGGTTGTGGGCGTCGCCATCGGCATCGACGGGGCCACGTCGCCGATGCGCTCGCGGATGAAGGTGCCGCGCCCGACCTCGCCCGCAATGAGGCCGCGCCGCTCGGCCTCGGCATAGGCGCGCGTGACCGTGCCGACGGTCACGTGCAGGCGCCACGCAAGATCGCGATGCGTGGGCAGGCGGTCGCCGGCTTTGAGCCGCCCGCTCGAAATGTCGGCGGCGAGTTGGTCGGCGACGGCCAGATAGCGCGGGCCGCGGCGGGTGGCGATTTCGGGGAGCCAGTCGGTCATGTTGTCTCGCTTTGTTATGGTGACAATGTATTCGTTGACCCCAGATTGTGTCAATGAGAGGGTGTGCGTGCGAACAATGAGGGTGACATTACATCCGCATATCCGCGCGAAAGAGGAGGTTTGTATGGGTACAATGATGCAAATCGGCCCCGCCGGGGCTGGTCCGATCGAGCAGACGGCGCTGTCGCTGCGCCATGCCGCCGTCGGTGCCGTGCGCGCCGTCGATCGCGTTTTGCTCATGTGCGTCAAACGTCTTTTCGCGTGGCAGGAACGTGCGCGCCAGCGCCAGCAGATGGCCGAACTTTGTCCGCATCTGCGCGCCGACATGGGCCTTTCCGACGCCGACGTGTGGGTCGAATCGCGCAAGCCCTTCTGGCAGGGCTAAGGCTGCAATGCTGTCGCCGGGTTTGGCGGCAAGTTTGCCGCTCGCTGCCTTTGCGGCGGCGGCGTGGATGTGGCCGCGTGCGCCGCACCGCGCCGCCCTCGCCGGCGCGGCCGTGGCGTTTGCTGCCGCCCTGGTTTTCGGCAGCGGCAGCGCAGCGGCCGATGCGGTTTGGCGCACCCTGTGGATTGCGGGGCCGATGTCGCTCGTGATCGTGGCGGGCGTGGTGCTGCGCGATGCGAGCCCGCCCGCGGTTGCGGCTCCCTCGCTTGCAGCGTCGCCGGAAAGCGGCACCGAGGATGCGCGCACGCGCCATCGCAAGCTCTATGTCGCGTGCTTCCTGCTCGGCCCATTTTTCGAATGCGCGGTCGGGTTCGGCATCGGCACGATGCTCGCACTCCCGTTCATCGCCGCTGCCGGATGGAGCGGCCCGCGTGCGGTGGCCCTCGGCATGCTTGCGCAAAGCTTTGTGCCCTGGGGCGCGCTCGCCATCGGCACGATGGCCAGCGCCGCGATCGCCGATCTGCCGCCGATCGCCCTCGGCATTGCGGCGGCGGAATCGACCGCGTTTCTGCTGCCGGCGTTTTTGGCCGTGTTCTGGTGGCTCACGCGCGACCAGAAGATCCCGCCTGCGCAATATCTCGAAGATGCGCTGTGGCTTGCCGCCACGTGGGGTGCGTTGCGCGCGGCCAGCGAATTTCTCGCCCCCGACATTGCGGGTCTCGCCGCCATCGGGGCCGTGCTTGCGGTGCGCGGCTTTGCCGATGGCGGGCGCATCGATGCGCAGCTGTGGCGCCGCTTCTGGCCCTATCTCGTGCTGGTGCCGCTGCTCGTGTGCGTGCGGCTTGTGGCCCCGATCGCCGATCTGCTCGCGCGCGTTTCGATCCCGACGGCGCGCGACCTTTCGCCCTTTGCGCCCTTTCACCATGCCGCGTTCTGGCTTGGGCTGGTCGCGGTTGCCGCATGTCTTGCGCAAGGGCGCAACGTCGCGGCTGTCATCGGCACGGCGACGGTTACGGCGCGCGGCGCTTTGGTCGCAGGGTTCGCCTTCATTCTGTTCGGCGAATTGCTGGCGCGACCCGGCTTTGCGCAGATCCTGGTGAATGCGGCCGAAAACGCGGCCGGTCCAAGCGCCTTGCTGCTCGCCCCGCTGCTGGCGGGTTTCGGCGGGGCGATGACGGGCTCCGCACTTGCGGCCAACGCGATGGCCTTGCCGCTGACCTTGCCTTTGTGGGGGACGGATGCGCTGGGCGGGACCGGCCTGCAGACCGCGATCGCCGCGGCGTTTACGTCTTTGTCGCCGTCGCGCGTTGCACTTGCCGTGGCGCTGGTCGGGCTTGCGGGCGGGCTCGGTTTGGCCTATCGCGCCTTGGTGCCGCTGGCGGCCGCCCTCGCGTTCGCGTCGCTCGTCGCCTTTGCCGCCGAAAGGATCTGACCCCCCATGTACATCCCCGGCCCCTTCGCGAGCCCGCACGAAGAAGCGACCCTCGCCCTCGTCGAGCGCTACGGTTTCGGCCAGCTCGTCACCAACGGGGCCGACGGCCTCGTCGCCTCGCATCTGCCGATGCAGCTCGACCGCACGCGCAACGTGCTGATCGGCCATCTGGCCGGCCCCAATCCGCAGACCGACCATCTGGCCGCCTGCGCCAAAGCGGGTACCGCCGTGCTCGCGATGTTCGAGGGGCCGCACGGCTACGTGTCGCCGAGCTGGTATGCGCCGACGAACAAATCCGTGCCGACCTGGAACTACGCGGCCGCACACGTGTACGGCGTGCCGCGCCTCATCACCGACAAAACGGCTTTGCACGGCCTCGTCGACGCTCTCGCCAAACAATACGAGCGCCTTGCCTGGCGCATCGAAGCGCAGGACAAAGCCTATATCGACACGATGCTGGGCGGCATCGTCGGTTTCGAGCTCGCGATTTCGCGCATCGAAGGCAAGTTCAAGCTTTCCCAGAACCGCAATGCGGCGGACCGCGCCAACGTGATCGCAGCCTTGGCTGCGAGCGGCAATGCCGACGACGCGGCGCTTGCCGAACTCATGCAGAGCCACCTCGAAAAAGGAAAATGACGATGCGTTTGCCGATCTATCAGGTCGATGCGTTTGCCGACCGGCTGTTTGCGGGCAACCCTGCGGCCGTCGTGCCGCTGACAAGCTGGCTGCCCGAGGCGACGATGACCGCCATCGCGGCCGAGAACAATCTGGCCGAGACGGCGTTTTTCGTGGCCCAGGACGACGGCTTCGGCCTGCGCTGGTTCACGCCGGAAATCGAAGTGCCGCTGTGCGGCCACGCGACGCTCGCGAGCGCCTTCGTGCTGATGACCAAGCTCGAGCCCGCGCGCACCCATGTGCGCTTCCACACCAAATCGGGCGCGCTCGAAGTCACGCGCGACGGCGAGCTCTACGCGCTCGATTTTCCGTCGCGCGGGCTCGAAGCGGCGGCCGATCCGGATGCGGTCGCGCATGCGCTGGGCGGGGCACCCGTCGCCGTGTCGTTCTCGACCGACCGCTACATGGCGCTCTACGAGACCGCCGCCGAAGTGCGCGCCCTCAAGCCCGACATGAAAAAGCTGCTCGCCACCAAATACGGCCGCGCCATTGCAACGGCACCCGGCGAAGAAGGCTGCGATTTCGTGTCGCGCTTTTTCGCCCCCTTTGCCGGCATCGACGAGGATCCGGTCACCGGCTCCTCGCATTGCACGCTCGTGCCCTATTGGGCCAAGCGCCTCGGCAAGACCAAGCTCGTGGCGCGCCAGGTCAGCAAGCGCGGCGGCACGCTGTTCTGCGAAGATGCAGGGCCGCGCACGATCATGTCGGGCCGCGGCCAGCTTTATCTCGAAGGCAGCATCTATGTCTGACGCCGTGCCGTTGCGCGCGGCCGAGGGGGCTGCCGACATGGCGATTGTCGCCGCCCTGTTTCGCGAATACCAGCAGGGGCTCGGCGTGTCGCTGTGCTTCCAGGATTTCGAGCGCGAACTGGCCGAATTGCCGGGCGCCTATGCGCCGCCCGGCGGGATCGTCTTTTTGGCCGAACGTGGCGCGCAGGCGCTGGGTGTCGGCGCCTTGCGTGCGCTCGGCCCCGGCATCGCCGAGATGAAGCGGCTATACGTGCGGCCCGCCGCACGCGGGCTCGGGCTCGGGCGCAAGATCGCATTTGCCCTCGTCGCCGAGGCCAAGCGCTGCGGCTACGCGTCGATGCGGCTCGACACGCTGCCGCATCTCAGCGCCGCGATCGCGCTTTATGCCGACATGGGGTTCCGCCCGATCGCCGCCTACAACGACAATCCGATCGCGGGCGTGCAGCATTACGAGCTGGCGCTATGAGCGTGTGGCGCCGCGACGACGGCTACAGCGTGTCGGACGACGCTTCGCGCCTCGACCGCGACTATGTGTATGCGTGGCTTGCCACCCAGTCCTACTGGGCGCGCGATTTGCCGCGCGACGTGTTCGAGCGTTCGGTCGGCGGTGCGATGTGTTTCGGCATCTATGCGGCCGACGGCGCGCAGGTCGGGTTCGCGCGCTGCATTTCCGATCGCGCCACGTTCGGCTATCTCGACGATGTGTTCGTCGACGAAGCGCATCGCAAGCGCGGCCTGTCGAAATTTCTCGTCGCGACGATTCTGGCGCACCCCGATTTGCAGGGCTTCCGGCGCTGGAGCCTCGTCACGCGCGAGGCGCCGG
>JAIXXA010000139.1 GCA_027490975.1 Rhodospirillaceae bacterium | reverse complement strand
TCCGGCCC
Source organism: Rhodospirillaceae bacterium (assembly GCA_027490975.1). GTDB lineage: Bacteria > Pseudomonadota > Alphaproteobacteria > CACIAM-22H2 > CACIAM-22H2 > Tagaea. The sequence goes on along the minus strand of JAIXXA010000139.1, from coordinate 22,298 downwards.
AAGCCTTTGCGGTCGAAAAGCTTGAGACGCTGTCGCGCGCGTTGCGCGCCTACAAGCCCGATCCGCGACCGGGCTTCTGGCGCGCGTCGCTGGGCTTTGCGCGCAAATTCGGCGCCGAGCAGCGCGGCGCTCCCCCCACGGGCCTCTATTTTTTCGGCGGGGTGGGGCGCGGCAAATCGATGCTGATGGATCTGTTCTTCGCGCATGCCGCCAGCGAGAAGAAACGCCGCGTGCATTTCCATGCGTTCATGCTGGAAGTGCACGCGCGCATCCATGCTTGGCGCCAGACGCCGGAAGCGAAGAAGGGCGACGGCGACCCGATCCCGCCTTTGGCGGCCGCTTTCGCCGAGGAAGCCTTTTTGCTGTGTTTCGACGAGTTCCAGATCACCAACATCGCCGATGCGATGATCCTCGGCCGGCTGTTCGAGGCGTTGTTCGCCAAGGGCGTGGTCGTGGTGGCGACGTCGAATATCGAGCCCGACGATCTCTATCTGAACGGGCTGCAGCGCGAACGGTTTTTGCCGGCGATCGCGCTCCTCAAGCAGAAGCTCGACGTGCTCGCACTCGACGGCGGCATCGACTATCGGCGCATCCGCATTCGCGGGTTGCCGGTCTACCACACGCCGCTCGGGCCAGCGGCGACTGCCGAACTCGAAAAAGCCTTTGCGACCTTGACCGAGGGCGCGGCCGTAGGGCCTGCCACGCTCGATGTCGGCGGGCGCGATCTCGATCTCGCGCGCACGGGCGGCGGCGTTGCGTTCGCGTCGTTCGCCGATCTGTGCATGAAGGCGTTGGGTTCGGGCGATTATCTGGCGCTTGCGCGCAGTTTCCACACGCTCGTGCTCGACGGCGTGCCCGTGCTCGATCCCGAGAAGCGCAACGAGGCGCGCCGCTTCGTCAATCTCGTCGATGCGCTCTACGAACATCGCGCGAAACTCGTGATGGCCGCCGACGCCGCCCCGGAAGAGCTGCATGCCAAAGGCGACCACGCGTTCGAATTCCAGCGCACCGCGAGCCGCCTGTTCGAAATGCAAAGCCAGGATTATCTCGCCGCGCCGCATTTGGGCGGTTGAGGCTCGCCGAGCGGCATCTGGCGCCCTATATCGCCGGAATGAAGCGTTTTTCGCAGTTCCTGGCAGCGGCCTTCGCCATCTTTGTTTTAGCCGCCCCCGCCAAAGCCGCCGAGCCGGTGGCGGCGGCCACCCTTGCCGCCCCGGGCCACGTGCTGCTGCTGCGCCACGCGATCGCCCCAGGCACGGGCGATCCGGCCGGCATGCGGCTCGGCGATTGCTCGACCCAGCGCAATCTCGATGCGGCGGGTCGCGCCCAAGCCCAGGCGATCGGCGCCGGGTTGCGCCAAGCCGGGATAGCGCAAGCGCGCGTGTTCACAAGCCAATGGTGCCGCACACGCGAAACCGCCGAAATTCTTGCCCTTGGCCCCGTCGGCGAGCGCGCGGCCGAGCTCAATTCGTTCTTCGAGGAGCGAGCGGCGCAACCTGCGGCAACCGCCGCGTTGCGGGCCTTCTTGCGCACACTGCCCGCCGACGGCGGCTTGGTCGTGCTGGTCACGCACCAGGTCAACATCACGGCACTGACTGGCATTGTGCCGGCATCGGGCGAGGGGGTTGTGCTGCGCTTGGCCCCGGGCGGCGAATTTGCGGTCGTCGGCCGGCTGCCGCCGCCGCCGCGTTCCTAAGAGCCTGCCCCCGTCAGCCGACCGCCCCACTTGCCGCCGGGCGGCGGACCGCGTAAAACCCGTGCCGGTATTTTCGCATCGCAGCGACCGGACCAGTTCGGGGCGGTCGAAAAGGGGGAAATTCGCATGGCGCGCAACAAGATCGCTCTCGTCGGGGCAGGGCAAATCGGCGGCACTTTGGCGCTTCTGGCCGGGCTCAAGGAATTGGGCGACGTGGTGCTGATCGACATCGCCGAGGGCATCCCGCAGGGCAAGGCGCTCGACCTTGCCGAAGCAGCCCCGGTCGATGGGTTCGACGTGGCGCTGTCCGGTTCCAACGATTTTGCCGCCATGAAGGGCGCCGACGTCGTGATCGTCACGGCCGGCGTGCCGCGCAAGCCCGGCATGACGCGCGACGATCTGATCGGCATCAACGTCAAGGTGATGGCGACGGTCGGCGAAGCGCTGAAGAACCATGCGCCCGACGCGTTCGTGATCTGCGTGACCAACCCGCTCGACGTGATGGTGTGGGTGCTGCAGGTGCTCTCGGGCCTGCCGACAAACAAGGTCGTCGGCATGGCGGGCGTGCTCGACAGCGCGCGCTTCCGCTACTTCCTCGCCGACGAGTTCAAGGTCTCGGTCGAAGACGTAACTGCCTTCGTGCTCGGCGGCCACGGCGACACGATGGTGCCCTCGGTGCGCTATTCGACGGTCGCCGGCATTCCGCTGCCCGACCTCGTCAAGATGGGCTGGACCACGCAGGAGCGCCTCGACAAGATCGTGCAGCGCACGCGCGACGGCGGGGCCGAAATCGTCAATCTCCTGAAGACCGGCTCGGCCTTCTATGCGCCGGCCATGTCGGCCATCGAAATGGCCGCAAGCTATCTGCGCGACAAGCGCCGTCTGCTGCCCTGCGCTGCCTGGCTCGACGGCCAGTACGGCCAGAAGGGTCTTTATGTCGGCGTGCCGGTCATCATCGGCAAAAACGGCGTCGAAAAGATCGTCGAAATCACGCTCGACGAGGGCGAGAAGGCCGGATTTGCCAAATCCGTCGCTGCCGTCAAGGATCTGTGCGCGATCGCCGAAAAGCTCCTCAAGGCCGACGGCAAACTGTAACCTTCGCGCTAGGCTGGGGCGGGTACCGTTGCAAGCGGACCCTGCCCCAGACTAACCTAGCGGCCTACCGCGATTTTTTGCGACTGCAAGGCCGCCTTCTTTCGAGCCGCCTTCGGCCACCGCCAACCGACTGGATCGCACAATGAATATCCACGAATACCAAGCCAAGACCCTGCTGGCGCGCTACGGCGTCGCGGTTCCCAAGGGCGGGGTTGCCTACACGCCCGACGAAGCCGAAAAAGTCGCGCGCGAACTGGGCGGCCCGGTTTGGGTCGTCAAATCGCAGATCCATGCGGGCGGACGCGGCGCCGGTCGCTTCAAGGACGATCCCAACGGCAAAGGCGGCGTGCGCGTCGTTAAATCGATCGACGAGGTCAAGAAAAACGCCTCTGCGATGCTCGGCAAAACGCTGATCACCAAGCAGACCGGGCCCAAGGGCAAAGAGGTCAAGCGCATCTATGTCGAGGAAGGCTGCGACATCAAGCGCGAGCTCTATCTCGGCATGCTGGTCGATCGCGGCAGCCAGCGCATCACCGTGATGGCGTCGACCGAAGGCGGCATGGACATCGAAGACGTCGCCCACAATACGCCCGAGAAGATCGTCAAGATCGCGATCGACCCGACGCAGGGTCTGCAGCCCTACTATGCGCGCAAAGTGGCGTTTGCGCTGGGCCTCGAAGGCAAGCAGGTCGGCGCTTGCGTGAAGTTCCTGACGGCGATGTACGAAGCCTTCACCGGCCTCGACGCTTCGATCGTCGAGATCAACCCGCTGGTCGTGACGGGGGCCGGCGAAGTGCTGGCCCTCGACGCCAAGATGAATTTCGACGACAACGCGCTGTTCCGCCACAAGGACGTGGCCGATCTGCGCGACGAAGACGAAGAAGATCCGATGGAGCTCGAAGCCTCCAAGCACGAGCTCAACTACGTGAAGCTCGACGGCTCGATCGGCTGCATGGTGAACGGTGCCGGTCTTGCCATGGCGACGATGGACATCATCAAGCTCTACGGCGGCGAGCCTGCGAACTTCCTCGACGTCGGCGGCGGCGCCACGCGCGAGCGCGTGACGCAGGCCTTCAAGCTGATCCTGTCGGACCCCAACGTCGAAGGCATTCTCGTCAACATCTTCGGCGGCATTATGCGCTGCGACGTGATCGCCGAAGGCGTCGTGGCTGCCGCGCGCGAAGTGGCGCTGAACGTGCCGCTGGTTGTGCGCCTGGAAGGGACCAACGTCGATCTCGGCAAGAAGATCCTCAAGAATTCGGGCCTCAAGATCGTCTCGGCCGACAATCTCGCCGATGCCGCGCAAAAGATCGTCACGGCCGTGAAGGAGGCCGCATAACATGGCCGTTCTCGTCGACAAGAACACCAAAGTCATCTGCCAGGGCTTCACGGGCGCCCAGGGCACGTTCCATTCCGAACAGGCGGTCGCCTACGGTACCAAGATGGTCGGCGGCGTGACGCCGGGCAAAGGCGGAACCCGCCATCTCGATCTGCCGGTCTTCAACACGGTCGACGAAGCCGTGCACGCGACGGGGGCCGACGCTTCGGTCATCTACGTGCCGCCGCCGTTCGCGGCCGACGCGATCCTCGAGGCGGTCGACGCCAAAATGCGCCTCGTCGTGTGCATCACCGAAGGCATTCCGGTTCTCGACATGGTGCGCGTCAAGCGCGCAATGTCGGGCAGCAAGACGCGGCTCATCGGGCCGAACTGTCCGGGCGTGATCACGCCGGGCGAATGCAAAATCGGCATCATGCCGGGGCATATCCATACGCGCGGCAAGATCGGCATCGTGTCGCGCTCGGGCACGCTCACCTACGAGGCGGTCGCGCAGACCACGGCCGCCGGGCTCGGCCAGACGACCTGCATCGGCATCGGCGGCGACCCGGTCAACGGCACCAACTTCATCGACGCGCTCGAGCTGTTCGTCGCCGACCCCGAGACGCAAGGGATCATCATGATCGGCGAAATCGGCGGCTCGGCCGAAGAAGACGCGGCCGAATACTACCGCTCGACCGGCTGCAAGAAGCCGATCGTCGGTTTCATCGCGGGCGTGACCGCCCCGCCGGGCCGTCGCATGGGCCATGCCGGTGCGATCATCTCGGGCGGCAAGGGGACGGCCGGCGACAAGTTCGAAGCGATGAAATCGGCGGGCTTCCATATCGCCGATTCGCCCGCCTCGCTCGGCTCGACCATGCTCAAGGCGATGGGCCGATAACGGCGGGCTGAAAGCGGCAGGCGAAACGACCAAGTCCCAAAAGGCACAAAAATGGCGACGCATCCCGATCTCGATTCGATGTTCAATGGCGCCAACGCGGTCTACCTGGCCGAATTGTTGGACCAATATCGCGCCGATCCGGCCAGCGTGGATCCAAGCTGGCACGGCATTCTGCGCGAGATGGAAGCCGACGGGCCGGGCACCTACCAGCCCAAATGGGGCCGCGAAAAAACCCGCGTGATCGGCGTTGCCGACGCACCCGCGGCACCGCCCAAAGGCAAGAGCGGTGCCGCACCCGCCGCCGCAGCACCGGCCCCGGGTTCGGTCACGCCCGAACAGGCGCGCGCTGCCACACTCGATTCGATCCGCGCCATCATGATGGTGCGCGCCTATCGCGTGCGCGGGCACTTGGCGGCCAATCTCGATCCGCTCGGCCTCACCAATCGCGAGCAGCATCCCGAACTCGATCCCGCCAGCTACGGCTTCACCGAAGCCGACATGGACCGCAAGATATTCATCGACAACGTGCTCGGCATGCATTCGGCGAGCCTGCGCGAGATCATTGCAGCGCTCAAGACGACCTATTGCGGCTCGATCGGTGTGGAGTTCATGCACATCACCGATCCCGACCAGAAAAGCTGGATCCAGCAGCGCATCGAAGGCCCCCGCAACCACACCGATTTCACCGAGCGCGGCAAGCGCGCGATCCTCGAGCGCCTGACGGCGGCCGAAGGTTTCGAGCGCTATCTCGACAAGAAATTCGTCGGCACCAAGCGTTTCGGCCTCGATGGGGCGGAATCGATGGTTCCCGCCCTCGAGCAGATCATCAAGCGCGGCGGCCAGCTGGGCGTGCGCGAGATCGTGATCGGCATGCCGCATCGCGGCCGCCTCAACGTGCTCGCCAACGTGATGGGCAAGCCCTACGTCGCGATCTTCTCGGAATTCCAGGGCGTCTCTTCGCAGCCCGACGACGTGCAAGGCTCGGGCGACGTCAAATACCATCTCGGCACCTCGTCCGACCGCGAGTTCGACGGCAACAAGGTGCATCTGTCGCTCACCGCCAACCCGTCGCATCTCGAGGCGGTCAATCCCGTGGTGCTCGGCAAGGCGCGCGCCAAGAGCGTGCAGCTCGGCGACAACGACCGCACGCAGGTGATGCCGATGCTGCTGCACGGCGACGCGGCGTTCGCGGGCCAGGGCATCGTGCCCGAGACGATGAGCTTCGTGGATATTCTGGGCTACCGCACCGGCGGCACGATCCATTTCGTCGTCAACAACCAGATCGGCTTCACGACCGCGCCGGCCTATTCGCGCTCGGGCGCCTACTGCACCGACATCGCCAAGGGTCTCGGATTTCCGGTGTTCCACGTCAACGGCGACGATCCCGAAGCGGTCGTGCATGTGGCGCGCATCGCGGTCGAGTTCCGCCAGCGCTTCCACCGCGACGTGGTGATCGACATGATCTGCTACCGCCGTCACGGCCACAACGAGGCGGACGAGCCGTCCTTCACGCAGCCGATCATGTACCGCAAGATCGCGGCCCAGATGACCACGCGCACGCTCTATGCCGAGCAGCTCGTGCGCGAAAAATCGATGTCGGCCGACGAGGCGCAGAAGATCTACGACGATTTCGCGGCCCATCTCGAATCGCAGTTCGAGGCGTCGAAAAACTACAAGCCCAACAAAGCCGACTGGCTCGAGGGCAAGTGGGCGGGCATCGAGCTTGCCAAGAAAGAAGACAATCGCGGCAACACGGCCGTTCCGACCGATCTTTTGCGCGAAGTCGGCAAGGCGATCTCGACGGTGCCCGACGGGCACAATATCCACCGCACGATCCGCCGCCAGCTCGACAACAAGGCCAAGATCCTCGACGCGGGTGCCGGCATCGACTGGGCGACCGGCGAAGCGCTTGCCTTCGGCACGCTCGCGGTCGAAGGCACGCCTGTGCGCCTGTCGGGCCAGGATTGCGGGCGCGGCACCTTCTCGCAGCGCCATTCGGTGCTGGTCGACCAGGAAACCGAAAAGCGCTTCGTGCCGCTCAACAATATCCGCAAGGGCCAGGCGACGTTCGAAGTGCACGACAGCCCGCTGTCGGAGTTCGGCGTGCTCGGCTTCGAATACGGCTATTCGCTGGCCGAGCCCAACGCGCTTGTGCTGTGGGAAGCGCAGTTCGGCGACTTCGCCAACGGCGCGCAGACCATGTTCGACCAGTTCATCTCGTCGGGCGAGGTCAAGTGGCTGCGCATGTCGGGGCTCACGATCCTGCTGCCGCACGGCTACGAAGGGCAGGGGCCCGAACATTCCTCGGCCCGCCTCGAGCGCTATCTGCAGATGTGCGCGGAAGACAATTGGCAGGTCTGCAATCTCACCACGCCCGCCAACTATTTCCACGCGCTGCGCCGCCAGGTGCGACGCACGATCCGCAAGCCTCTGCTGATCATGACGCCGAAATCGCTGCTGCGGCACAAGCTCGCGGTCTCGAACCTCGCCGACTTCGGGCCGGGCACCAGCTTCCACCGCATTCTGCCCGAAGCCGAAAAACTCGTCGCCGACGACAAGATCAAGCGCGTCGTGCTGTGCTCGGGCAAGGTCTACTACGATCTTCTCGAAGAGCGCACCAAACGTGCCCTCAAGGACGTGGCGCTGATCCGCATCGAGCAGCTCTATCCGTTCCCGCTCGCCTCGACCGAACGCGAGCTCGGCCGCTACAAAAACGCCGAGATCGTATGGTGCCAGGAAGAGCCGCAGAACATGGGCGCTTGGACGTTCGTCGATCAGCGCCTCGAAGCGCTCCTGACCAATCTCAAGCATCCGGCAAAGCGCCCGCGCTATGTCGGCCGCTCGGAGATGGCCGCGACCGCCACGGGCCTCTACAAGCGCCACAACAAAGAGCAGGCCGATCTCGTCAACGCCGCGTTGAGCGTCTGACGCGTCCCTTTACCCGCCAAACAAGAAACGGAAAACGCAATGGCCGTCGAAATCAAAGTGCCGACTTTGGGCGAATCCGTCACCGAAGCGACCATCGCCAAATGGTTCAAGAACGTCGGCGACGCCGTGAAGGCGGACGAGCCGCTGTGCGAGCTCGAAACCGACAAGGTCACGGTCGAAGTGCCGGCCCCCGCCGCCGGCATGCTCTCGGCGATCACGGCTCCGGCGGGCACGACCGTCGCGGTCGGCGCCAAGTTGGGCGAGCTTGAAGCAGGGGCCGCCGGCAAAGCCGCCGCACCCGCTGCTGCCGCCGCACCGGCCGCCGCTAAGGCTGCTCCCGCCGCTGCCCCGGCTGCCGTCGCAAGCGACAAGCAACCCGGCCCCGCCGCGCGCAAGGCGCTGTCGGAAGCGGGCCTCGACGCCGCTGCCGTTGCAGGCTCGGGCAAAGACGGGCGCGTGACCAAGCCCGACGTGGCTGCCGCCGCTGCAGCCCCCAAGCCTGCGGCCCCCGCCGCACCGGCGGCACCCGCCGTTCCGCGCGCCCTTGCCCCGCGCGAAGAGCGCGTGAAGATGACGCGCCTGCGCAGCCGCATTGCCGAACGCCTCAAGCACGCGCAGAACACGGCCGCCATGCTGACGACCTTCAACGAGGTCGACATGACGGCGGCGATGGCGATGCGCAGCAAGTACAACGAGACTTTCGAGAAGCGCCACGGCATCAAGCTCGGCTTCATGTCGATCTTCGCCAAGGCGTGCGTGGTGGCGCTCAAGGAACTGCCCGCCGTCAACGCCGAGATCGACGCGGGCGACATCGTCTACAAGAACCACTACGACATCGGCATTGCGGTGGGCACGCCGCAGGGCCTCGTGGTGCCGGTCGTGCGCGACTGCGACGTGCTCTCCTTCGCCGACATCGAAAAGAAGATCGGCGATTTCGGCCGGCGCGCGCGCGACGGCAAGCTCACGGTCGACGAGATGTCGGGCGGCACCTTCACGATCACCAATGGCGGCATCTACGGCTCGCTCATGTCCACGCCGATCCTGAACCCGCCGCAATCGGGCATCCTCGGCATGCACAAGATCCAGCCGCGCCCGATCGCGGTCGGCGACAAGATCGAAATCCGGCCGATGATGTATCTAGCCCTCAGCTACGACCACCGGATCATCGACGGGCGCGAAGCGGTGACGTTCCTCGTGCGCGTCAAAGAATGCATCGAAGATCCCGCCCGCCTCATCCTGGACATGTGAACGACATGAGCGAAGCCAGCTACGATCTCGTCGTCATCGGCTCCGGCCCCGGCGGCTATGTTTGCGCCATCCGCGCGGCCCAGTTGGGCATGAAGGTCGCGTGCGTCGAAAAGCGCGACACGCTCGGCGGCACCTGCCTCAATGTCGGCTGCATTCCGTCGAAGGCTTTGCTGCAGGCGTCCGAGAAATTCGAGGAGGCCTCGCACGGCCTTGCCGCCTTCGGCGTCAAGACCGGCAAGGTCGAGCTCGATCTCAAGGCCATGATGGCGCACAAGGACAAGACCGTTAAGTCGAACGTCGACGGCGTTGCGTTCCTGTTCAAGAAAAACAAGATCGACTGGATCAAGGGCGCGGGCAAAATCGCCGCAGCCGGCAAGGTCGAAGTCGCCCTCAACGCGGGCGGCACGCAAACGCTCGCCGCCAAGGCGATCGTGATCGCCACGGGTTCGGAGGTCGTGTCGCTGCCGAGCCTGCCGATCGACGAAAAGAAAATCGTGTCGTCGACGGGCGCATTGACGCTCCCGGAAGTGCCGAAGTCGATGGTGCTGGTCGGCGGCGGCGTGATCGGGCTCGAGATGGGCTCGGTCTGGCAGCGTCTGGGCGCCAAAGTCACGGTCGTCGAATTCCTCGACCGCATCATGCCGGGCATGGACGGCGAGATTTCCAAAAGCATGCAGCGCATCCTCGCCAAGCAAGGCATGGCGTTCAAGCTCTCGACCAAGGTCACCGGTGCCAAGGTCGGCGCCAAGAGCGTGGCGCTCACGGTGGAGCCGGCGGCGGGCGGGGCTTCCGAAACGCTCGAAGCCGATGTCGTGCTCGTCGCGGTCGGGCGGCGTCCCTACACGGACGGGCTCGGCCTCAAGGAAGCGGGCGTGGCGCTCGACGAAAAAGGCCGGGTCGCCATCGACGCGCACTTCCAAACAAACGTACCCGGCATCTACGCGATCGGCGACGCGATTGCAGGACCGATGCTGGCGCACAAGGCCGAAGACGAAGGCATGGCGGTCGCCGAAATTCTCGCTGGCCAGCACGGCCACGTGAATTACGACGCGATCCCGTCGGTCGTCTATACGTGGCCGGAAGTGGCTTCCGTCGGCAAAACCGAGGAGCAGCTGAAGGCCGAGGGTGTGGCGATCCGCATCGGCAAATTCCCGTTCACGGCCAACGGCCGCGCGCGCGCGCAGAACAACACCGACGGTTTCGTGAAGATCCTGGCCGACGCGGCGACCGACCGCGTGCTGGGCGTGCACATGATCGGCCCGTCGGTCGGCGAGCTTGTCGGCGAAATGGCGCTCGCGATCGAATTCGGCGCTTCTTCCGAAGACATCGCGCGCACCTGCCACGCGCACCCGACCTTGACCGAAGCGGTGCGCGAAGCCGCCCTCGCGGTGGATGGCCGCCCGATCCACATGTAAACGCGACGGATCAGCCCAGAACGAGGCGCGGTAGCCACAGCGTCAGCGCCGGTATGTACGTGACGAGGCCGAGCACGATGAGCATCGGCACGTAGAACACCATGATCGAGCGCGACACCTGTTCCATCGTTACCTTGCCGATGGCGCAGCCCACGGCTAGCGTGGGTCCGACCGGCGGCGTCAGCAGGCCGATGCCGAGATTGAAAATCATCACGATCCCGAAATGGACCGGATCGATGCCGAATTGGCCGATGATCGGCATGAAAATCGGCGTGCAGATCAGCAGCATCGGCGCCAGGTCCATGAATGTGCCGAGCAGCAGCAGCAGGATGTTCGTGTAGAGCAGGAACATGTATTTGTCGGTGGCGATCGCAAGGAACATCTCCGTTGCTTTCGCCGGAATGCGCATCAGCGTCATCATGTAGGCGAAGGCGACCGAGAAACCGATCATGATCATCACCATGCCGACCGTGCGCACGACGCGCGCCAGCAGCTTCGGCAAATCGCGCAGATTGTAGTCTCGGTAGATGAACACGGTCACCAGCAGCGCCCACACGCTCGCGACCGCCGCACTTTCGGTCGGCGTGAAAACGCCCGACAGGATGCCGCCCAGGATGATGAACACGGTCACCAGACCCCATACCGCCTCGTAGACGATGCGTCCGGCTTGGCGAAGCGAAATCGCCTCGCCTTTCGGCAGTTTGTCGCGATACGCGATGTACAGGCAAAGCAGCATCAATGCCGCACCCAGCAACAGTCCCGGCAGAATGCCGGCCACGAACAGGTGCGCCACCGAGACGGTGCCCCCGGCCGCAAGCGAATAGATCACCATGTTGTGCGAGGGCGGGATCAGCAGAGGTTGGAGCGAACCCGATATCGTCACGTTTACGGCAAACAGCCGCGGATAGCCGCTTTTGATCATTTGCGGGATCATGACGCTGCCGATCGAAGCCGTGTCGGCGACCGAAGATCCGGAGATGCAGCCGAACATGGTCGAGGCGAGGATGTTGACGAGTGCCAGCCCGCCGCGGATGAAGCCGACGAATAGTTTGGCGAGGTTGATGATCCGCGTCGCCATTCCGCCTTCAGCCATGATGGCGCCGGCAAGGATGAAGTAGGGGATTGCGAGCAGCGGGAAATCGTCCATGCCGTCGGACGTTTTCAGCGCGATCGCTTCGAGCGGTATGCCGAGCCATAGTGCTGCGCAGATGGCGGCAAGCCCCAGCGCATAAGCAACGGGCACGCCCATCGCGCAGAAAACGAAAAAGCCGCCGAGCAAAACCAATACGTCCATGATCGTCTGACCTCGCTGCCGCTATTCACTCGAGATGGTTTCGTGCGGATCGAGTTCGGCAGGCGGCGGAAACAGATCCCCCTTGAGCAGACGTTCGATCACGAACAAGGCTGTGAGCGCGCCGCCGATCGGCACCGGCAGATACGACATGCCGACCGAGACGGCCGGAAATTCGGCGATGCTTTGGTGCCAGGTGACTTGAACGAGGTTCGTTCCGAACCACAGCAGAAACAGATTCGCCGCAAGCATGCAGAGCTCGACGCCGAAGCCCAAGATTCTGCGCGCGCCCGGCGCCAATGCGTTGGGCAGCATCCCGACCGCGATATGAAGATGCTCGCGGTAGCAAACGACCGCAGAAAGGAACGACAGCCAGATCATGAGCAGCACCGCAAGCGGTTCCGGCCACGAAGAAGCGCTCTCGAGCACGTAGCGCGTGAAGACGCCCCACGGAATGATCAGCGTGATCACCGCGAGCGCGGCAGAAGCCGCGACGACGCATAGATTGTGCAGCGCGTCCATGGCGCGGAAATAGAGTTCAAGCATGGTGCAGTCGTCGGTTTCTCGAATTCGCTGCGGATCGCCGCAGAAATGCAACGATCCGCAGCGGTTCGGGTTCAGTTGATGGCTTGGATGCGCGCGATCAGCGCTTGGTGCTGGGCGCCGTATTTGTCCCAGACCGGCCTGACAGCGTCCTGGAACTCCCGCTTGTTTCCGACTTCGTTCACGATGGTGCCGGCCGCAATCATCTTTCTGAGGGCTTCCGCCTCCTCGGCCTGCCAGAGTTGGCGCTGCTCTTTCTGCGCTTCCTTGGCCAGATTCCAGATCAGCGTCCGGTCGCCCGCCGAGAGCGCGTTCCAGCTGCGTTTCGAGAAGACGAGGATCTCGGGAATGATCAGGTGTCCCGTCCGCGAGTAGTACTTCGCGTAGCGATAGTGCTGGCCGCCGGCGTAGCTGGGTTCGTTGTTCTCGGCGCCGTCGACGACGCCGGTTTGCAGCGCGTTGATGAGCTGGTCGAAGCCCATCGCCACGCCGTTGCCGCCCAGCGTATTCATCGTGTCGACGAAAAGCGGATTGCCCATCATGCGGATCTTGAGACCCCTCAGATCGGCGACCGACGTGATCGGCCGCCGCGCATTGTAGACGTGGCGCGTGCCGCCGCTCATCCAGCACAATCCGATCAGATTAGCCGTCGGATGGTCCGACAGTTTCTTCAGGATCTCGTCGCCGATTTCCCCATCGACGACCTTCTCCATATGCGCGGAGTCGCGGAACATGAAGGGCAGGTTGAAGATGTTCATCTCGGGGACCAGCGGGCCCATCGGCCCGACGGAGATGCGCGCGATCTGCACGGCGCCAAGTTGCGCCTGTTCGATCATCTCTTTCTCGCCGCCCAACTGCATGGACGGAAACATCTGAATCGAGATGCGGCCGCCGGTCGCTTGTTCGAGTTTTGCACCCATGCGCACCACGGCCTCGACGGTCGGGTAGCCAAGCGGATGCACATCGGTCGCCTTGAGAATGGTTCTCGTTTGGGCGGCGGCCGAAAATGCGGTTGCGGCAGGCATGAGAGTCGCGGCCGCCGTGGCAGCCAAGAAACTGCGGCGTTTCATTTTGTGTTTCCTCCCTTGTCCGACGGTTTTCTTAGATTTATTCCTGAAATTCGGTGCCGGTTTGTATTATTGCGCGGCATCCAAGGATCAGTGTAGAAAGTTGTACGATGACCAGACAACAAAAGTCCAGACCAGATATGGACCTAGCGGAGCGGACATCGGCCGGCGCGACGGATTTGTTCGGGAGCATTCGCAAAAGCAGGTCGCTCGTCGGCGAAATCGCCGAACGGCTTTCGGCGGAAATCGCGAGCGGGCGTTATGTCGCTGGGCAGCGGCTGCCGACGGAACAGGCGATGGCCCTGTCCGGCAAGGTAAGTCGGACGGTCGTTCGCGAAGCGATCAGCGTGCTGAAAGCGCAAGGCCTCGTTACGACGCGCCAAGGCTCCGGTGCGTTTGTCGCCGATCGGCCGCGGCAGCAGGATTTTCGGATCGACCCTGAATTGCTGCGTTCGCTCGATTCGGTCATCAACGTGCTGGAACTTCGCCAGGCCGTCGAAACGGAGGCCGCAGGGCTCGCGGCAGCGCGTGCGACCCCCCAAATGCTGGCGGATATCCAATCCGCGCACAGGGCAATGCTCGCCGCCGTTTCCCGCGACGAATCGGGCGCCGACGAGGATTTTGCCACGCACCTTGCGATCGCGGCAGCGACTGGAAACCCGCAGTTTCTGGCGTTCCTCAGTTTTCTCGGCACGATCGTGATACCGCGGCACAATCGACGGGTCTGGAACATGACGAGCGACCACAAGGCGGCCTATCTCGCGCGGATCGAAGCGGAACACGGCGCCATCGTCGATGCGATCTCCGCCGGCGATGCCGACGGCGCTCGGCAGGCGATGCGCGAACATCTCGTGCTGGCTGCCGTCCGCTATCGCAGCTTCGCCAATGCCGCCGCGCGCGGCGCCGTCGATCCGCAATCAAAGGAGACTTGAGAGTGCGACGAATACTGCTTACCGGCGCCGCCGGCGGTGTCGGCCGCGTAATCACGCCGCTGCTGAAGTCGCTCTATCCAGGGCTTGTCTTGTCGGACCTGAATCCGCCCGAGAACACGCACGGACTGCCGTTCGTTCGAGCCGATCTTGCCGACATGGCGGCGACGCAAGCCGCCATTGCCGGCGCCGACGGCATCGTCCATCTCGGCGGATACTCCATCGAAGGCCCGTGGGAGACCATTCTGTCTGCGAACATCGTGGGCTGCAGGAACATGTTCGAAGCGTCGCGCCTCGCCGGCGTCAGGCGTATTGTCTTCGCGTCGTCCAATCACGTGGTCGGATTCTATCCGCGCTCCGAAAAGATCGCGCAGGACGTGACGGTCATGCCCGACACGCGCTACGGCGTTTCTAAAGCGTTCGGCGAGGCAATGGGCGCGATGTACGCGATGAAACACGGAATTGGCGTTGCGTGTCTGCGGATCGGAAATGTCGGCGAGACGCCGCTCGACATGCGCCGCATGTCGATATTGCTGCATCCCGAGGATCTTGTGCAGCTCATCGCCATCGGTCTCGATCACCCGGACATCGTCTTCGAGGTTTTCTACGGCGCGTCGGACAACGCACGCGGCTGGTGGGACAATTCGCGCGCGCACGCATTCGGCTACAAGCCGAAGCACGGCTCGGAGCCGATGCTGGAAATCGCGATGCGCGAGCAGTCGAAGCTGGCGCCCGACCCGGTCGGCGATCGCTTTCAAGGCGGCAGCTTCTGTTCGATCGAATACACCAACCTCGAGCCCGGACGCGTGCCGAGGTAGTTCTCACGCCTCCGCGATCGCCTGCTTCTCCATCATGCGGCGGGTCGCGGGCAATGCCCGCACGGCGTCGGTCGTACGCTTGATCGCCGGGTACGCGTAGGCGGGTGTCACCAGATAGCGGCTCCAGCGCGCCGCCATATGCAGGAAATAATCGACGACCGTGATCTGGGCGCCAAGGCAATAGGGGCTGGCGGCGGCGGCGAGTTTCGCGTCGATGAGTTCGAAGCAGATGCCGATGCGCTTTTCGGCCCCCGCTTTGACGGCGTCCTGCGCATCGGCATCGCGCGTGAGCCAGACCGGGTGCCACCAGTCGATCAGCGCCACCTGCAGCGTGTTCGATAGGTAGAACAGCCATTCGTAGGTCCGCGTGCGCTCGAGCGTGCCGGCGGCGGGCAGCAGGCCCGCCTGCGGAAAGCGCTCCGCCAAATGCAGGCAGATCGCGGCCGATTCGGTCAGCGTCGTCGTGCCGTCGATCAGCACCGGCACGCGGCCTTTGGGGTTGATCGCGAGAAACGCGGGCTGCAGATGTTCGCCGGCATCGAGATCGAGACGCACCCATTCGTATGCCGCACCGACATGTTCGAGAACGGCCATCGGCGCCATCGCCGCACTGCCGGGCGATCCGTAGAGTTTCATGGTCTTCACCCCAAAATGAAGTTGGTGACGGCAAACCAGATGACCGCCACCCCGCCGAGCACCACGAGGCTTGCGATCGCGACAGCCGCGACACCCATCGCGCAGCCGACGGCCACGAATACGCCGTCGCGCGCGGTGAGGCCCAAGGCGACCACGGCCATCGCGACGGCGGGCGGCTGGTTGCCGAGCGGGATCGGCAGCGACACGACGGCGGCGAGAACGAGAAAAACCAAGCCCATTAGCCGTTCGACAAGCGGTCCGGTGAGGGCCGAAGCACGCGGCTTCAGATAGCGCTCGACGCGGATCAGGATCGGCAAGCCGCGGTCGATCATGCGTTCGAAATCGGCGCGCGCGATCGATTTTTCGAGCAGCCATAGCGGCAGCCACGGCCGCTCGAAGCCCGCGAGCATCTGCAGCGCCAAGATGATCTGCGGCACGCCGAACAGCGTCGAAATGCCCGGGATCACGCCGATGCCGACGGCGTTGGGCAGCGAAAACAGCAGCATCGCCACGCCGAAGGCGCGCTCGCCGAGTTCGGCGACGATGTCGGCGAGCTTCACGCGTTCGTTCGCGTTTGCGCGCAGCGTCGCGAGGATCTCCGAAACTTTGCGCGTGTCGCCGATCATTTTCCGGCCCTCGGATGGGCCGCCGAATAGACTTCGATCAGGCGCTTGGCATCGACCGCCGTGTAGCGCTGCGTGGTCGACAGCGACGCGTGGCCGAGCAGTTCCTGGATCGCGCGCAGATCCGCCCCTTCGCCGAGCAGATGCGTGGCGAAGGAATGGCGCAGCGCATGCGGCGTGGTCTTCTCGGGCAGGCCCAGCGTGCTGCGCAGATTGCGCAGGCGCAATTGCACCATGCCGGCTTTGAGCCTTTTGCCGCGCACGCCTACGAACAGCGGATCGGCGGGGCCCAAGCGATGCGGGCACAAAGCAAGATACGCATCGACCGCGTCGCGGCAGGTCGGGAGCATCGGCACGTCGCGCGCTTTGCGGCCCTTGCCGACCACGCGCAGCATGTCGCCAAAGGGGGCTGTTTTGCGCGGCAGGTCGAGCGCTTCGCCGATGCGCAAACCCGCCCCGTAGAGCAGCGTGAAGATGGCGCGGTCGCGCGCCGCAACCCAGGGCCGGTCTTCGATCGCATCGACAGATCCGAGCACCACGCTCGCATCGACGGCGTTCAGCGCCTTGGGCAGATTGCGCGGCAATTTAGGCCCGCGCAGGGCCGCGACATGCGGATTGTCGCATAGGCCCGTGCGCGCCAGATGGCGGAAGAAGCCGCGCAAGGTGGAAAGAGCGCGCGCGTTCGAGGCGGGCTTGAGGCCGGCGGAAGCCCGCTTGGCCAAAAAGCCGCGGAAATCGGCGGGGCGCAAGGCCGCGAGATCGGCCAAGCTCGGCGGCCCGCCGAGATGGTCCTGCAGATGCAAGAGAAACGCGGCCAGATCGCGCGCATAGTTCGAAAGCGTGTTGGCGGCGGCTCGCCGTTCGTTCTTGAGACGCGCCGTCCACGCTGCGATCGCGGCTTGGACGTCGGATTCTGCCGCAAAACTCAGCGCTGGCGCGTCAGCCATCCGCACAAGGCGGCTTCGACCGCGCGGCCGAGGAAGTTGAGCAGTTCGGTGCCTTGGCCCGAGTGGAATTTCGAAGGCGTACGCGCACCGAAGGCGAGGATCCCGGGCGGCATGTCGCGCTTCAGCTGCAGGCGCAGCAGGGCCTGGCTGTGCACGAGCGTGGCCGCCCCGCCATAGATGCTCGCATCGCCGGGCTCGTCGGCAAGCAGCAGGATGTCGCGCCGCTCGCCCATCAGCCGATCGACCGTGCCGCGCGGCAGAATGCGCAGATTCTGCGCCGTCTCGCCGGCCGGAACTTGCTCGAGCGACTCGAAACCGAGGCCGATCGCATCGACTTCGAGATGCATCGGCAGATCGACCGCGATCGTGTCGATGCAGTGCGGCAGCGACTTGGCCGTGAGCACGGCGAGAACGGCTGCGTGGATGCGCCCCTGCGTGGCGAGATTGCCGCGGCTTGTGGCGATGAGTTCGGCCTGTGCGGCCGTGATCTTGGCAAGGTCGGTGCGCATGCGCTCGACCAAATAGCGCTGCATGTCGACCACGCCATCCTGGCTGCGCTGGGCGGGCGGGGTCAGCACCCACACGAGATCCGGATGCTCGATCAGGAAATCGGGGTGCTTGCGCAGATAATCGGCAACCGCGGCACTGGTGACCGGTGCGGCACCCGCGAGGGCGTTTGCTGTGTCGCTGTCGGCCATGTCGTGCGGGCTTTCCCTGTTGCGGCGCGTTTTCAGGACGGCTCTAGGCAAGTGCGACTCGAACGGCCAGAGTCTAGCCGATGGTCGAGTCGTCTGCCAGCATGCGCGTGCGCGTGGCCCTGCCGCTGCCGCTCGGGCCGTACGATTATCGCGTGCCGGAGCACTTGTCCGTGGCGCCGGGCGATTTCGTGCGCGTTCCGCTCGGGCGCAACTACGTGGTCGGCGTCGTGTGGGACGAAGCCGCCGACGCCGATCTGCCGGAGGCCAAACTCAAAGACGTCGAAGCGCGGCTCGATGCCCCGCCGATGGCGGAGCCGCTGCGCAAGCTCGTTGCGTGGGTTGCGGCCTATACGCTTGCCGCGCTTGGCAATGTGCTGCGCATGGCGATGAGCGTGCCCGAAGCGCTCGCCCCGCCGCGCCTGATCGCGTTCTATCGCCTCGCAGCGGAAGCGCCCGATCCGCATTCGCCCGAGCCCGGCATTCTCACGCCCGCGCGGCGGCGCCTTCTGCTCGAGGCAAGTGCGGGCGCGCGGCCCTTGGCCGAACTTGCGCGGGCGGCCCAAGTGTCGCCGGCCGTCGCCAAGGGTGTTGCCGACAAAGGCTGGCTTGCGCGGTTCGAGGCCGAGCCCGACGCCGATCCCGCCCCCGACGCAAGCCGTCCGCGCGCTGTTCTTTCGGCGGCGCAAGACGACGCAGCCCGCGTGCTGGCCGCCGCCGTCGGCAACGGCTTCAGCGTGACCTTGCTCGACGGCGTGACGGGATCGGGCAAAACGGAAGTCTATTTCGAAGCGGTCGCGGCCGCACTTGCCGCCGGCCGGCAAGTGCTCGTGCTATTGCCCGAAATCGCGATGAGCGCGCAGTGGCTCGCCCGTTTTGCCGCGCGCTTTGGCGTGGCACCCGCCGCGTGGCATTCGGAACTGGGCCGCACGGCGCGCGCGCGCGTGTGGCGCGACGTTGCCGCGGGGCGCGTGCGCGTGCTGGTGGGCGCACGCTCGGCGCTGTTTCTGCCGTTCTGCGAGCTCGGCCTCATCGTCGTGGACGAAGAGCACGAGCAGGCGTTCAAGCAGGAGGACGGGGCGATCTACCACGCGCGCGACATGGCGGTCGTGCGCGCACGGCTGGAAACCTGCCCGATCGTGCTCGCCTCGGCCACGCCTTCGCTCGAGACGCTCGAGAATGTCGCGCGCGGACGCTACGCGTGCGTAGCCTTGCCCGCCCGCCATGGCGGGGCGGCGTTGCCGGACGTGTCGCTTGTCGATCTGCGTCGCCATCCGCCGCCGCGCCAGTCGTTTTTGAGCCCGCCCTTGCGCGAAGCTTTGACGCAGACTCTCGCGGCAGGCGAACAGGCGATGCTGTTCTTGAATCGGCGCGGCTATGCACCGCTGACCTTGTGCCGCGCCTGCGGCCATCGGCTGCAATGCCCGCGCTGCACCGCGTGGCTTGTCGAGCATCGGCTCTATGGGCGCCTGCAATGCCACCATTGCGGCTATGCGGCCCCGTTGCCGAAAACCTGTCCCGCGTGTTTGGCCGAAGACAGTTTTGTTGCCTGCGGGCCCGGCGTGGAGCGCGTGGCCGAAGAGGCGCGCGCCCTGTTCCCGGACGCGCGCATCGAATTGATGACCTCGGACACGGTCACGGGCCCGGCGGCGGCCGAAGAATTCGTGCGCCGTATGACGGCGCGCGAGATCGACATCCTGATCGGCACGCAGATCGTGGCCAAGGGCCATCATTTTCCGCTGCTGACCTTGGTCGGCATCGTCGACGCGGATTTGGGCCTCGCGGGCGGCGATCTGCGCGCGGGCGAGCGCAGTTGGCAGCTTTTGCACCAGGTGGCGGGTCGGGCAGGGCGGGCGGCCCATGCAGGCCGTGTGCTGCTGCAAACGCACATGCCCGACCATGCGGTCATGAAGGCGTTGGCGGCAGGCGATCGCGACAAGTTTTTGGCGGCCGAGCGCGCCGATCGCGAGCGCCATGGCTGGCCGCCTTTCGGGCGCCTGGCGGCGATCGTTTTGTCGGGCGAAGACGAGGCCTTGGTCGATCGCGTCGCCCGTCGATTGGGGGCGACAGCTCCACAGGGCCCGAATGTGAAAGTTTTGGGACCGGCCCCTGCCGCAATGGCGATTCTGCGCGGTCGCCATCGCCGCCGTTTGCTCGTCAAAACCCGGCGCGACGCCAATCTGCAAGCCATCGTGGCCGATTGGCTGGCGCAGACGAAACTGCCCAATAACGTGCGTCTGCAGCTCGATATCGACCCCTACAGTTTCCTTTAGCGATTTTCCCCCGCATTGCACCCGAGGGGATATTGCATCGCGCAAAAGCCTGTGGTAGCTACTCGCCCGCACGCGCAAGAGACGTCTCTTTCGTGTGGGCTTTTTTGTTGTTTTTCGCGGCTTTGGCAAGGTTTCGTGCCGCTGCCGAGGTCGCCGAAAAACAGACCGCTGACCATAGGAACCGCGCGTGGCCGCCAAGAACGCCTCTTCCGCCGGAATCGCCCAACGCTATGCGGGCGCATTGTACGAACTTGCCAACCCGCAATATCTCGATGCGGTGGCAGCCGATCTCAAAACCGTCGAAGCGGCACTGGCGTCGAGTGCGGATCTGCAGCGCGTGATGCGCAGCCCGCTGCTCGCGCGCGCCGCCCAGGAAAGGGCCGTGCTCGCCGTTTGCGCGCAGCTGGGCATCGGCGATCTCGTGCGCCGCTTCGTGGGCACGCTCGCGCGCAACCGCCGCCTCGCCAATTTCGCCGAAATCGCCGCGCAGTATCGCGCCCAGCTCGCCGAAGCGCGCGGCGAAACGGTCGCCGAAGTCACGGCGGCTTCGGCCCTCTCGGCGCCGCGCCTCGCCGAACTCGAAGCGAAGCTGCGCGCGGCCGCGGGCCGCAAAGTCACTCTCGACCTCAAAATCGATCCAGCCCTGCTGGGCGGCCTCAAGATCAAGGTGGGTTCCCGCCTGATCGACGCCTCGCTGCAAGGCCAACTCAAGCGTCTTCACCTGGCCCTGGCGGGCCGGGCCTGAACTCGATCGGAGAACAGAACGATGGGCATTAGTGCGGCCGAAATTTCCGCGATCCTCAAGGACCAGATCGCCAAGTTCGATGTGTCGGCCGAAATGGCCGAAGTGGGCCAGGTCATCTCCGTCGGCGACGGCATTGCGCGCGTCTACGGGCTCGACAACGTCCAGGCCGGCGAAATGGTCGAGTTCCCGGGCGGCATCAAGGGCATGGCGCTGAACCTCGAAACCGACAATGTCGGCATCGTGATCTTCGGCGACGACCGCGACATCAAGGAAGGCGACGTCGTCAAGCGCACGGGCGCCATCGTCGAAGTGCCGGTCGGCAAGGCGCTGCTCGGCCGCGTCGTGGACGGCCTCGGCAATCCGATCGACGGCAAGGGTCCGCTCACGGGCGCCAAGATGACGCGCGTCGAAGTAAAGGCGCCGGGCATCATCGCGCGCAAGTCGGTGCACGAGCCGATGCAGACGGGCTTGAAGGCGATCGACGCGCTGGTGCCGGTCGGCCGCGGCCAGCGCGAGCTCATCATCGGCGACCGCCAAACCGGCAAGACCGCCGTGGCGATCGACACGTTCCTCAACCAGAAGACGATCAACGCCGGCAACGACGAATCGAAGAAGCTCTACTGCATCTACGTGTGCATCGGGCAGAAGCGTTCGACCGTCGCGCGCATCGTGAAGACGCTCGAAGACTACGGCGCGCTCGACTACACGATCGTTGTCGCCGCCACCGCGTCGGACCCGGCGCCCTTGCAGTTCCTTGCGCCCTATACGGGCTGCGCAATGGGCGAATTCTTCCGTGACAACGGCATGCATGCCGTGATCGTGTACGACGACTTGTCGAAGCAGGCCGTCTCGTACCGCCAGATGTCGCTGCTGCTGCGCCGTCCGCCGGGCCGCGAAGCCTATCCGGGCGACGTGTTCTATCTGCACTCGCGCCTGCTCGAGCGCGCGGCCAAGATGTCGGACGAAATGAAGGCGGGTTCGCTGACGGCGCTGCCGATCATCGAAACGCAAGCGGGCGACGTGTCGGCCTACATCCCGACCAACGTGATCTCGATCACCGACGGCCAGATCTTCCTCGAAACCGACCTGTTCTATAAGGGCATTCGCCCTGCCATCAACGTCGGTCTGTCGGT